>DASYAD010000129.1:0-1549 GCA_036501515.1 Trebonia sp.
CTGGCGGCCAAGCTGACGGCGGACGGGGTACTCGACCCGGACGCCGTCGCCGCGGTCGAGAAGGAGGTCGCGGACATCGTCACCGCGGCCGCCGACTTCGCCGCCGCCAGCCCGACGCCGGAAGTGTCCACGCTGTTCGACTACACCTACGCGACCCCGGTGCCCAACGACTCGCGCCGGCTCCCCGGCCAGCCGCTGTTCGCCCCGCTGCCGATCCCCGCTGGAGCCAGCGCATGACGATCATGACCTACCGCCAGGCGCTGCACGACACGCTGCGCGCGGAGATGCTCAGGGACGACAACGTGTTCCTGATGGGCGAGGAGATCGGGGTCTTCGAAGGCTCCTACAAGATCACCGCGGGGCTGCTCAAGGAGTTCGGCGAGAAGCGGGTGCGCGACACCCCGATCGCCGAGGAGGGCTTCGCGGGCGCCGCGATCGGTGCCGCGATGCTCGGCCTGCGCCCGGTCATCGAGATGATGACGATCAACTTCTCCATGCTCGCCCTCGACCAGATCATCAACCACGCGGCCAAGATCTACGGCATGTTCGGCGGCCAGGCCAGCGTGCCGCTGGTCATCCGCACCCCGGGCGGCGGCGGGCAGCAGCTCGGCGCGACCCACTCGCAGAACATCGAGCTGTTCTACGCGTTCATTCCCGGCATGAAGGTGGTCGCTCCGTCCACTCCGGCCGACGCCAAGGCGCTGATGCTGGCCGCGATCCGCGACGACGACCCGGTGCTGTTCCTGGAGAACCTGGCGCTCTACAACACCAAGGGCGAGGTCCCGGACGCCGACGTGCCGGCCGAGATCGGCCGGGCCCTGGTGACCCGTCCGGGCAAGGACCTCACGCTGATCGGCTACTCGCGGATGGCGCACGTGGCGACCGAGGTCGCCAACTCGCTGGCGGAGTCCGACGGGCTGGACATCGAGGTCGTTGACCTGCGCAGCCTGCGCCCGCTCGACCGGGAGACGCTGGTCGCCTCCGTCAAGAAGACGCACGCGGCCGTCGTGCTCGAAGACGACTGGCTAACGTACGGAATCGGAGCCGAAGTAGCGGCGTCCATCTCCGACGGCGCCTTCGACTACCTGGACGCGCCGGTCCGCCGGGTCGCGATGGCCGAGGTGCCGATGCCTTACTCGAAGACGCTGGAGACCGCCGCGCTGCCGTCCCGCGATGACGTCATCGGCGCCATCCGCCAGACGCTGGCCGCCGTCGGCCACCGCACCGCGCCGCTCGCGCTAGGAGTACCGCACTCGTGATTGAGATCAAGATGCCGCGCCTCTCCGACACGATGGAGGAGGGCGCGGTCGCGACCTGGCGCAAGCAGCCGGGCGACACCGTCGCGGTCGGCGACGTCCTCGTCGAGATCGAGACCGACAAGGCCGTCATGGAGTACGAGGCCTACCAGGCCGGCACGCTGGCCGAGATCCTGGTGCCCGAAGGCGAGAACGCCGACATCGGCACGCCGATCGCCCTGCTCGACGACGGAACCGGGGTCGCCGCCGGTGCCGGCGGCCCCGCGCCGTCCGTCCCCGCCGCCCAGGACAAC
>DASYAD010000130.1:0-8094 GCA_036501515.1 Trebonia sp.
GGCCTACGGCGGCGCCTACGACGTGATGGGCTCCAAGCACCTCGGCGGCGACGTCAACCTCGCCTGGCCCACCGCCCAGATCGCCGTCATGGGCGCCCAGGGCGCGGTCAACATCCTCTACCGCCGCGAACTCGCCGCCGCGGAAAACCCCGAGGCGCTGCGCGCCCAGCGGACCCAGGAATACGAAGACACGCTGGCCAACCCGTACGCCGCCGCCGAGCGCGGTTACGTCGATGCCGTGATCCGCCCGGCGGAAACCCGCGCCGCCGTCACCAGGGCACTGATCTCCCTGCGGACCAAGCGGGAAACCCTCCCGCCGAAGAAGCACGGCAACATTCCGCTCTGACGGGGACTCGCTCAGGCTCGTCCCGTTCATTTGCCCGTCTCCCGCTTGCAATCCCGCGGCAAGTGGCACACGCAGGGTGCAACCTGCCCTAGAGTCGTAACGATGAGCGAATTCGCCGCCCCGATGCCCGTCCTCGCCAGATATGCGGTCATGGTTGATGTCGGGTATATCTACGCGGCCGCAGGCGAGTTGCTCTTCGGTACCAGCGCCCGGCGCGACTACCGGGTTGACGCCGTGGGGCTGATCCAGGCGGTCACCAAGCACGCCGACGAGCTTTTCCGCGGCGAACTGCTCCGGGTCTACTGGTACGACGCGGCCCGCGACCGGGTGCCCACCATCGACCAGCGCGTCATCGCCCAGATGGCCTGGGTCAAGCTCAGGCTGGGCAACCTGAACGCGCGCGGCCAGCAGAAGGGCGTGGACGCGAACATCCGCGCCGACATGGAGGCGCTCGCCAGGCACCGGGCCATCACCGACGCGGTGCTGATCGCCGGCGACGAGGACATGGTGCCCGCCGTCGAGGCCGCCCAGGCCTACGGCGTCCGCGTCCACCTGTGGGGCATCGAGCCGCCGTACGGCACCAACCAGGCCGAGCGCCTGGTCTGGGAGTCGGACACGGTGGACGTGCTCGACTCCGCTTTCGTCAGGCCGTACTTCACCAGGAACCCGGTCACCGAGCCGCCGCGGCAAGATCCGCAGGCCAGCGTGCCCTCCCCGGCCCAGCTGTTCGGCGAGCACGGTCCAAGGCCGCGCCCCCCGGTGCAGCTCGGCGGCCGGAACTCGCACATTTCCCAGACCGGCCCGATGCCGCACGTCAACCTGACCCAGAGCGGCGCGATGCCCCGCCTCGGCCCGGACCGGCGGCACGTCGAAGAGGCCGGGGAGCACGTCGCGCACAAGTGGATCCTCACCCGCGGCGCGGACAACATCCGCGACCTGCTGCCCGGCCCCATCCTGCCGCCCGTCATCGACAAGGAACTGCTTGTCGAGGCGGAGAAGGAGCTCGGCCAGTCGCTGCGCCCCTACCAGGAGGCCCGCGAGTGGCTGCGGGACGCGTTCTGGGCGCGGGTGCACCGTGAGTTCGGCATCGGAGTCGGCAAGTCTCGTGGCTGACCTGCCCGTCCCTTACCTGCGGGTGGTCCGCGGCGACGCGACCCCCGAGGAGATCGCGGCCCTGGTCGCCGCCCTCGCGGCGGTCGCCGCCGCCCGGTCGCGGGCGGCCGCGGAAGCGGCGAGGCCCGCCCCCGCCAGGACCAGCTGGAACGCCCCGGCCCGGCTGGTGCGCGTGCCGGTGCACCCCGCTCCCGGCGGCTGGCGGCGTTCTTCGCTGCCGTAGCCTGCTGCCGTAGCCTGCCGGCGGGATTACGCACTCCCAACGATCCACCATGTTGTGGCGGAGCGCAGTCCGGGCCGGTGTCTGACCGGGCGCGCGGCACAGGCGCCCCGTTAGCCGCTTGCACTCTGGGCCGTGCGAGGCCTGACTAGAGGCATGAAGATCATGATTGCCGGGTCAGGTGCGATGGGGTGCCGGTACGGCGCGGCCCTGTTCGAGGCGGGCCACCAGGTCATGCTGCTCGACGGGTGGGCCGAGCACGTGGCGGCGGTCAACGCCGGCGGGCTGCGGGTCACCGACGAGGCGGGCACCAGGACGGTGCCGGTCAAGGCGGCGCTGTACCCGGCCCCGTCCGACCCGTTCGACCTGGTGATCGTGTTCACCAAGGCCACCGCGACGGCCGCGGTGGCCGCGGCCGCGGCGGGTGCCGTCGGCCCCGGCACGCTGCTGCTGACTCTGCAGAACGGCCTGGGCAACATCGAGGCGCTGCGCGCCTGCGCACCCGCCGACCGGCTGCTGGCCGGCGTGTCCATGCTCGGCACCGAGCTGACAGGGCCGGGCCGGATCACCGCCCTCGGGTCGGGTGAGACGCTGTTCGGCCCGGTCGACCCGGCCGGGGCCGCGGCCGCCGCCCGCGTCGGTGCGGCGCTGGCCGGCGCGGGCCTGGCCACCCGCGTCATCGACGACCCGTTCCAGGTCATCTGGGCGAAGGTCGCGTTCAACTGCGTGATGAACACCTGCTGCGCGATCGCCTCGATCCCGGTGTCCGCACTGGCCCGCTACGACGAGTTCGACGCGCTGGCCGCCAGTGTCCTCGACGAGATCGAGGCGGTCGCCGCGGCCGAGGGAGTCACGGTGGACAAGGCCGCGGCGCTCAGCCTGATGAAGGCGCAGTTCGACCCGGCCGCCTCGGGCTCGCACCTCGCGTCGATGCTCCAGGACCTGATGAACGGCCGCCCGACCGAGATCGGCCACCTTAACGGGGCCGTCGCGGCCCGGGCGGCCGCGCACGGCACCGGCGCGCCGGTGAACACGCTGATCGCCCGGGTCGTCGGCCTCCTCGAGGCCACCTGGCCCGAGCGGGTGGAAAGCTTTCGTTCCGCCTAAGATCGTCTATCGTGGCCCGGGTGCTGAGGAAAGTCGCGTGGCTGGCCGCCGTGGCCGTCCTCGTGCTCGGCGGCACGGCGTTCGGGCTGCTGCATCTCGGCGGCGGCCACGGACCGCAGGCGAAGGCGAGCGTGCGGGTCCCGGTGCGCACCACGACGAAGACGGTCAACGTCAACGGCGTCGAGCGCGGCTACGAGGTCTTCGCGCCCGCCCGCGCCCTGCCCGCGTCAGCTCCGGTCATCGTCATGCTCTCCGGTTACGGAGCCACGGTCGACGAGGAGGTCACCAGGGACCAGCTGGTGCCCTACGTCAGCGCCGACGAGGCCGAGCTCGTCTACCCGGTCGCCGTCGACCAGTCGTGGAACGCGATCGGCTGCTGCGGCTACGCCAGCGGCATGAACGTCGACGACCTGGCATTCCTGAAATCCCTGGCCACCGCCGTTGACCCCGGGAAGCAGCGGCCCCTGTACCTGGTCGGGTTCAGCAACGGGGCGCGCCTCGCTTACCGGGTCGCCTGCACCGACCCTGACGAGTTCGACGCGTACGCGATGGTGAAGGGGCTGCCGATGACCGGCTGCGTGGTGCGCAAGCCGGTGACACTCATCCAGCTCGCGTCTGTCGACGACCCGGAGATCCCGTACAAGCCAGGAGACAAGGGCCTGGAGCCGCTGCCGGTAACCACGGAGATGGCCGCGCTGCGCGGCTCAGATGACTGCCGGTGGACAACCGACGTGACGCACGCCAAGGACGTGACCCTGACCACGTGGTCCGGGTGCACCGGGGAGGCGCGGCTCGCGTCCGCGGTCTGGCAGGCCGGTGCGCACGTGTTCCCGCGTCCCCCGGACAACAAGCAGGGTGCCGCCGCGGTCATCTGGTCGTTCCTTACGAACACCGCACTGGCTCCGCTGCCGTGAATCTATGATCGCACTGCCGCGCCTTTCTGACAGTCTGTCACTTTCTCATCACAGAGCGACACGACCGTAACAGCGCGTATCACCGTGGGGTATCGGCTAGCGTGCTTCAGCGAAGGTCATCCACCGAGGAACATCTACCAGGGCAGGGTTATGAGGAGAATCGCATGGCTGATCGCGACCGCCGTTGTCGCGCTCGGCGCCACGGGGTTCGCTTTCCTGCACGTCGTTGACGGGATCGAGTCGGCCAACGCGAGCACGCAGCAGTCCGTCACCGCTAGCACCCAGAGCAGCAAACCCGCCAAGACCGTGCAGAGCGCGCCGGCGGGGACTTCTACCAAGACCTACTCGATGAAGGTCGCCGGCCTGAAGCGCAGTTACGAGGTCTTCGCACCGGTCAAAGCGCTGCCGAAGTCGGCCCCCATCATCGTCATGCTCGCCGGGTACAAGGCCAGCGTCTCCGGTGAGGTCGCCCGGGACCAGCTGGTGCCCTACGCCACCGCCGGAAAGGCCGAGGTCATCTACCCGGTGCCCGTCGACGAGTCGTGGAACGCCATCGGCTGCTGCGGCTACGCGAACACCCACAAGGTGAACGACCTGGCGTTCATGAAGGCGCTGGTGGCCAAGGTGGACCCAGGGAACAAGCGGAGCATCTACGTCGTCGGGTACAGCAACGGCGCGCGACTCGCCTACCGCGTCGCCTGCACGGACCCGGCCCTGTTCGACGGGTACGCCATGGTCAAGGGCGTGCCGATCACGGGCTGCAAGGTCACCAAGCCGGTGACGCTGATCCAGCTCGCGTCCGTCGACGACCCGGAGATCCCCTACAAGCCCGGGGACAAGGGCCTGGAGCCGCTGGCGGTGACGACGCTCATGGGCCAGCTCCACAGCGCACTGAAGTGCCCGGCCAAGTCCGCGGTGACCCACGCGGCGACGATGACGCAGACCACCTGGTCCGGCTGCGCGGGCGGCGCCCGCCTCGCGTCGGCGGTGTGGGCGGGCGGCGTGCACTCGTTCCCGCGGCCGCCGGGCAGCAAGCCGGCCGCGTCGGCGGTCATCTGGTCCTTCTTCACCAAGACCAGGCTGGCCCCGGTCCCGTAACCTCGGTTCGGCCCGACAATCAGGCCGGCTCGCCCCGATCCAAGGGGCGGGCCGGCCTCAGTCGTCACGTCGGCAAGAAGCGTTTCATGGATAGTTTTGTACATCGGGATGTAGAAAACTATCCACGAAACTGGTGCTGAGCGGGGAGTCCGGTGGCGACGGTGAGTACCAGCTGGCTCAGCTCTTTACCGGAAGCACCAGCCGCATCACGGTGCCGCCGCGCGGCGCCGGCTCGGCGGTGACCGTGCCGCCGTGGCTCACGGCGATCTCGGCGACCACCGCGAGTCCCAGTCCGGACCCCGGCGACGAGCGGGTTGACACGGCCCGGTAGAACCGGTCGAACACGAACGGCAGGTCCTCGTCGGCGATACCGGGGCCGTGGTCCCGAACGGTGATCTCACCGCAGGTCACCCGCAGCTGGACCGGTCCTTCGCGCGGGCCGAACTTGGCCGCGTTGTCCAGCAGGTTCTTGAGCGCGACGCGCAGCCGGTCGGCACTGCCCTCGACCGTCCCGCCGGACAGGTACGCGGTGAACTCGGTCTTCGGCCAGTCCCGCCTGGCCGCCTCGAGCGCGTCGGCGGCCACGGCGTTGAGCTGGACGGGGAACCGGTCCGCGGGCGGCGGCTCGCCCCGGGCCAGGTCGGTCACGCTGGCGACCAGGCGGCTCAGCTCCGACACCTGGTCGGTAACGCGGGCGAGCACCTCCTGGCGCTCTTCCGCGGGCAGGTCGGGGTTCTCTGAGAGCACGTCGACGTTGATCCGCAGGCTGGCCAGCGGGGTCCTGAGCTCGTGGCTGGCGTCGCTGACCAGCCGCCGCTGCGCGTCGAGCGACCGCTGGAGCGCGCCAAGCATCGCGTTGAACGTGGCCGCCAGCCGGCCGAGTTCGTCCCTGCGGCCGACCTCCACCCGCCGGCCGGGGTCGCCGGTCAGCGAGACCTCCTCGGCCACGCCGGCCAGCCGGGCCACCGGCGCGAGCCCGGTCCTCGCCACCGCCCAGCCGAGCAGGGTGGCGACGAGCACGCCGACCGCGCTGAGCGTCGCCAGCGTCGCGCCGACCTTCGTCACCTCCTGGTCGGTGGCCTGCAGCGGGCCGGCCACCTGCAGCGCCACGCCCGGGGCGAGCGGGGTGGTGAGGACCATCGCGCGGGTCCCGTTGACCTGGGCGTCCGCGTAGAACCCGGCTGACTGGCCCGCGGCCACGTCGATCGCGGCCTCGCTCGGCGTGAGCAGCCCCGCGTAGCCAGTCGGCGACCAGACAGCGCCGGACGAGGTGACCAGCTGGGTGTAGGTGAGCACGCCGAAGCCCGTCGAGTGCGGCGGAACCCAGTGCTCCGGTATATGTCCCTGGAACTGGTGCGCGTCGTGGACCACGCTGTCGGCCCGCGCCTGCACTTCGGTGCGCACCTGGTTCTGCAGGTCGGTGCGGATCGCGATAAAGGCGACGGCGGTGATCGCGAGCGCCACCGCGGCCACCGCCCCGGCTGCGACCAGGGTGAAGCGGGCCTGCAGGGTCAGCCGCGGCCGGTGTGCCCGGCGCTCCTCCTGCCACACGTCGGCCGGGTCGTCTCGGTCACCGCGCCGGGGCAGGCCCGGGAACCTCATCCGCCTGCCCGCAGTACGTAGCCGACACCTCGCACGTTGTGCACCAGGCGGGGCAGTTCCTCTGTCTCGAGCTTCCGGCGCAGCAGCGCCACGAAGACCTGCAGCGCGTTCGACGCCGGGGCCTCTCCGTAACCCCACACCCGGTCGGTGATCACGTCGTAGCTAAGCACCTGCTCGGCGTTGCGCACAAGCAACTCGAGCAGGGCGAACTCGATCTTGGTGAGGGTGAGCGGCGCCCCGGCCCTGCTGACCGAGCGGGAGGTGAGGTCGAGCGTGAGGTCGGCGTAGCCGAGCAGGTCGCGGACCGGCTTGGTCCGGCGCAGCAGCGCGTTGACCCGGGCCAGCAGCTCACGCAGGGCGAACGGCTTGACCAGGTAGTCGTCGGCCCCCGCCTCGAGCCCGGCGACCCGGTCGTCGATCGCGTCCCGCGCGGTGAGCACCAGGACGGGCGTGCCGACGCCGCGGGCCCGGAGCGCGCGGCAGGTGTCGAGCCCGTTGAGCATCGGCATCAGCACGTCGAGGATGATGAGGTCCACCGGTGCGTGCGACACCGCGCTCAGCGCCTCGGCGCCGTTGGGCGCCGTGGAGACGGCGTAGCCCGCGTACCCCAGGGCGCGGCCGAGCGAGTCGCGGATGTCCAGGTCGTCGTCCACGACCAGCACCCGTGACTGCACGTCGGGGGTCGTCGCCCCCCCAGGCGGTAGCTGCACACTCTGAGTGAAGCAACTGCGGCTGTGAGAATGCTGACAGTTACCTGAGGGCTGTTACATTTTTCAGGAACTTTTAACAATCGCTGGTCAACCTCATTGCTATGTCTCCCAGCAGCCTGCCGAGCACGGCTCCAGCGCCGCAAACAGCACCGGAAGCCGCCTCCGAACGATCGGCTGTCCTGCAGGCAACCGCCCCGGACCTGTGGCTCGTCCGGCACGGCGAGTCGACCTGGAACATCGCGGGCCTCGCCCAGGGCCACAACGACGAGGCCGAGCTGACCGAGCGCGGGCTGCGCCAGGCCGTCGCGGCCGCGGCGCAGTTCGGCTACCGCCCGGTGCGCGCGATCTACGCCAGCGACCTGCGGCGGGCACAGCAGACCGCCGCCGAGTTCGCCGCGGTGCTCGGCCTCCCGGTGCACGCGGACCCGCGGCTGCGGGAGCGGTCACTCGGCATCCACGAGGGCAACCCGCACAGCACCATCGGCCCGTCGGTCACCGGGCTCGACGACGGCCTCGTCGTCGACCCCGACACGCGGCCGCCAGCCGGGGAGTCGGTGCGCGACCTGTACCAGCGCGCCGCCGCGTTCTGCGACGACCTGGCCGCCAGCCTGCGCGAGACGGCGGGCACCGGGCCCGCGGGCCCCGGCGGTGACGTGCTCGTCATCGCGCACGGGGGCACGGTACGGGTTCTTGACGCTTACATCCACGGTGTCCCCGTCGACCAGATGACCTGGCGGCCGGTGGACAACGCCACGATCGTCCGAATCCCAGAATTCGGCACGCAACCTCGAGGAGGAAACCGATGAACCGGACCGTCCTGACCCTGCCTGAGCGGCCAGTCAAGCCCCGTACCAGCGGTCTTACCATGGTGATCGACGGCGGTGTCCCGCTCGGCCTGTTCGCCGACCAGATCGCGCTCGGCGCCGAGTACATCGACTACGTCAAGTTCGGCTGGGGTACCTCGGTCGTCACCAACTGCCTGCG
>DASYAD010000131.1:0-2823 GCA_036501515.1 Trebonia sp.
GGCCGCGGCGTGACGGTGAACGCCATCTCGCCGACGGTCGTGCTCACCGAGCTCGGCCGCCTGGCCTGGTCGGGAGCCAAGGCCGAGGCGATGCTGGCCCAGATTCCCGCGGGCCGGTTCGCCGAGCCCGAGGAAATCGCCGCGGTGGCGCTGTTCCTCGGCTCGGACGACTCACTGATGATCAACGGAGCCGACATCGTCGTGGATGGCGGTTTTACGATCCGGTAGAAAGTTTCATACGGTGGCCCGTGCCGCAATGCGCCGTCTGGCCATGGCCTTCGACTAGGCTGGCGGAAAGTTTCGGCCCATCGGGCCGACCAGAGGAATGGGTGAACGGCCGTGGATCAGGGGCATTCGGCGGATGCCGGGACGTCGGCGCGGGCCGGCTCGGCCAGCGCGCGGGTGACAATCGCGTCGATCGCCGCCCAGGCCGGCGTCTCGGTGGCGACGGTGAGCAAGGTCCTCAACGGCCGGGACGAGGTCGCGTCGGCCACCCGGGAGCGGGTGCAGCAGCTGCTCGATGACGCCGCCTACCAGCGGCGCGGGCGAGCGACCGCCAAGCGGGTGGGCCTGGTCGACGTGGTGATACCGACGCTGGATACACCGTGGGCCTTCGAGGTGCTGAGGGGGGCGGAAAAGGAGGCCAACCGGCTCGGTACCAGCCTGATCCTGACCGTGACCCACGATCAGCACGACCGGCCGCGCGAGTGGATCAAGACCCTCGCCGCGCGCCGGACCGACGGGGCGGTCTTCGTGGTGTCGCAGGTGCACCAGCAGGTGGTCAAGCGGCTGCGCACGCTGAGCGTGCCGCTGGTGGTCGTGGACCAGGTCGGCTGGTCGAGCGCGGAGGCGCCCAGCATCGGCTGCACCAACTGGGCCGGAGGCTTCTCCGCCACCGAGCACCTCATCGACCTGGGACACCGCCAGATCGCGGTGATCGGCGGCCCGGCCGAGATGATGTGCAGCCAGGAGCGGATCGCCGGATACGAGGCCGCGATGAGCCGGGCCCAGCTCCCGGTGTCCCGCACCATGATCCGGCACGGGGATTTCTACGTGGGCGGCGGCCGCAAGGCCGCGGCGGCGCTGCTGGGGCTGCGCGAACCGCCAACGGCGATCTTCGCCGGCTCGGATGAGCAGGCCCGCGGGGTCTACGACGAGGCCCACGCGCGCGGCCTGCGCATTCCGCAGGACCTCAGCGTGGTCGGCTTCGACGATGTCGAGGTGTGCGAGTGGATGTCACCCCGGCTGACGACCGTGCGCCAGCCGCTGGACCAGATGGCGGCCCTGGCGATCCGCACCGTGCTGCAGAACCCGCCGTCGAGCGGCGACACCCCGACCCGGATCGAGCTCGCCACCACGCTGGTCGTGCGGGACAGCACCGCACCGCCCGGCGCGAACCCGGACGGGCAAGCCGCCGGGCCGGTCAGGGGCTCAGCACCGGGCGCATGAAGGTGCGCTCGTAGCGCAGGACGCAGCCTGACTCGTCGCGGATGCGGTCGGCGGCGATGAACTCGGGGTCCACGCCGAACAGCTGCCGGTACGACTCGTACGCGGCCAGGGACGGGAACGAGAACAGGGCCAGGGCGCGGTCGCTGGCGCCCTCCGCGGGCAGGAAGTAGCCGTGGTGCTGGCCGCCGCGGGAGTTCACCAGGGCGATCCAGGCCCGGGCGAACTCCTCGAAGACCGGGATCTGGCGGGAATCGATGGTGTACTCCACCACGCAGGTGATCATCGCGCCAGGCTAACCCCGGCCATCGCCGGGCAGGTTAGGGTCATGGCGGACTACTACGAGACCTTCGCGGCCGATTATGACTGGCTGTTCGACGACGACACGCTGGCTCACGGCGCCGCGATCAACCACCCCGCGGCGGCGCGGCTGCTGGAGCGGACGAGCCACGCCAGCACCGTGCTGGACGCGGCCTGCGGCACGGGCCACAACGCGGCGGCGCTCGCCCGCCGCGGCTACCGGGTACGGGCTACCGACGGAAGCGACGCGATGGTGGCGATGGCGGCGGCCCGCTTCGAGCGCGAGCACCTGGAGATCCCGGTGGAGCGCTGCCTGTGGGCGGACCTTCCCGCCGTCGTCGGCGAGCGGTTCGACGTCGTGCTCTGCATCGGGAACTCGCTCGTGCACGCCGGCCGCCGCGACGCCATGGTCGAGGCGCTGGCCGGGCTGCGGCAGATGGCCCGGCCCGGCGGGCACGTGCTGGTCGATTCGCGTAACTGGGAGAAGATCCACGCCGAGCGGCGGATCGTGCGGGTCGCCGACCGGGTGCGGACCCGCGAGGGCCGCCGGTGCGTCAGCTTGTACGCCTGGGAGATACCGGACCGTTTCGGCGAGGAGATCGTTGCTCACATCGTGTTCCTCTTCGAGGACGGCGACCGGGTCGAGCCGCATGAATACCGGATCGGCTTCCGCCCCTTCACACCTGCCGAGCTGCACGAACGGTTCGAGGAGGCGGGCTTGCTGGTGGTCGGCACCGACTTCGACGCCGCCCGGGACCAGTACGCCGTCGTCGCGACCCCCGCCTGACGGGCGGCCCGTCCGGAAAAAGACGCCAGGAGGGTGCAACAGCCCGGCGGCATGACGCGTCTTCAGGTTAAGCCTGAGGTGATGGCATGCAGCTGGACGACGTGCTGACGGAGCTGGTCGCGGATTCGGGCGACCGGCTGCTGCGGGTCGCCTACCAGCTGACCCACGACCGGATGGCGGCGCAGGACCTGGTGCAGGACGCGCTGCTGCGCGTCTACCGGTCGGTGCGCCGTCGCGGCCTGGCGCCGGAAGACTGGTACGCCTACCTGCGCCGGGCGGTGGTCAACGAG
>DASYAD010000132.1:0-3361 GCA_036501515.1 Trebonia sp.
CCGGCCCGAGGCCCGCAACGCGCTGAACGCCGAGCTCATCGGCGCCCTCGGCGCCGCCCTCCTCGCGGCCGAGACCGACCCGGATGTCCGCTGCGTGATCCTGACCGGCACCGGCGACCGCGCGTTCTGCGCCGGGATGGACCTGCGCGCGTTCGCGGCCGAGGGCTCCCCGATGCTTAACGCCGGCGAGGGAGCGGCGGGCTACGCTCGCTTCACCCGCGGCGAGCTGGCCGTGCCAGTAGTAGGCGCCGCGAACGCCACCGCAGTCGCCGGCGGATTCGAGGTGCTGCTCGGCTGCGACGTGATCATCGCGTCCGACAAGGCCGTCTTCGGGCTGCCGGAGGTCAAGCGCGGGCTGTTCGCCGCCGGCGGCGGCGTGTTCATCGCCACCCGCATCCCGCTCGCGGTCGCCCTGGAGCTCACCCTCACCGGTGACCCGATCAGCGCGGACCGGGCGCTTGCGCTCGGCCTGGTCAACGTCGTCGTACCGCCCGCCGAGGTGATGGACGCCGCGCTGCAGATGGCGGGGCGCATCGCGCGGAACGGGCCGCTCGCCTTGAGCGCCACGAAGGAGCTCGTCCGCACCGCCAGCACCGACCTCGCCCGGGCCCAGGAGCTGCAGGCCACCTGGCAGCCGAAGGTGTTCGGAAGCGCGGACGCCCGCGAGGGGGCGACCGCCTTCATCGAGCGCCGTGACCCGGTGTGGACCGGCCGCTGAGCTAGGCCGCAGGTCGCGTCGCGGCCGGACGGGAGGCCGGGTTGAGCTGCCCCGCCTCCCGCGGTCAGCGCTGCCAGGCCTCGATAACCTCAGCGATGGTGCTGCTTCCGAGTGCGGGCGCGGGCGCGGCGGCCCGGCCCGGGGTGCGGGAGAACCGGGGCGCGGGTCCTGGCAGGACGCTCCCGCCGTCGGCGGCGAGCGTCGCGCGTGCCGCCAGGTGCGGGTGGGACTGAGCCTCCTGCCAAGTCAGAACGGGGGCGGCGCACGCGTCCGTGCCAGCGAACACCGCTTCCCATTCGGCGCGGGTACGGCTGGCGAATGCCGCGGCAAAGGACGCGCGCATGCGCGGCCAGGCCTTGGGGTCGTGCTGCGACCCGATCCACTCCGGCACACCAAGCAGGTTCACCAGCAGCTCGAAGAACTGCGGTTCCAGCGCGCCGACCGAGAACCAGCCGCCGTCCGCTGTCTCGTAGACGGCGTAGAACGGGCGCCCGCCGTCGATCAGGTTCGTCCCGCGTGCATCGCCCCAGTCGCCCGCGGATCGCATCTCCCACATCATGGACGCCAGCGAAGACACGCCGTCCACGATCGCGCAGTCGATCACCTGCCCGACCCCCGAGTTCCGGGACTCAAGCACTGCGGCGAGCACACCCACCACCAGGTAGAGGCTGCCGCCACCGAAGTCGCCCACGAGGTTGAGCGGGATCTGCGGCGGGCCGCCTTCCTGGCCGATCGCCCCGAGTACGCCGGTGACGGCGACGTAATTGATGTCGTGCCCGGCTGCGTGCGCCCACGGCCCGTCCTGTCCCCAGCCGGTCATCCGCGCGTAGACAAGCGCCGGGTTGACGCCGTGGACGTCGTCGGGTCCCAGGCCGAGGCGCTCGGCGACACCCGGCCGGTAGCCTTCCATGAGGACATCCGCCTGCCCGGCCAGCCGCAGGACGGCATCGCGGCCCCCGGGATCCTTGAGATCGGCGACCACCGACCGCCTGCCGCGGGTCAATCTGGGCGGCCTCTGGCCCGCAGCGCCCGGCCGGTCCACCCGCACCACGTCGGCGCCGAGTTCGGCCAGCAGCATCGCCGCAAACGGGCCGGGACCGATCCCGGCCAGCTCGACGACCCGGATCCCGGCCAGCGGCCCGTGAAAGGACGGTGCCACTAGCGGATCAGCGGATCGCGGGGGAGCCCGAGGATCCGCTCGGCGATCTGGTTCCGCTTGATCTCCGAGGTGCCGCCCGCGATGGACAGTGCCCGGCTCATCAGCACCAGCGTCGCCGCCATCCCGCCGTCTCCCTCAAGGAAGGCGCCGTTAGGCCCGGCTAGCGCGTCCAGCATCTCCGCCGCCTCGTGACCGAGCTCGGAGAGCACCAGCTTGGCGATGTTCCCCTCCGGCCCGGGCCCGCCGCCCGCCACCGCGCGGTAGACGCTGCGCAGGTTCAGCACCCGCATCGCCTGCATTCTCGCAATGTGACGGCCGACCCGGCCAGCGCCGCCTGAGAGCCGTTCCGGATGGGCATCGAGCGGCCCGATGAACGCCTCAAGCGGGATGGCCCGCCCGCCGTCGCCGCCGATGCTGACGCTCTCGTTGCCCAGCGTTGCCCGGGCGACCGTCCAGCCGCCGTCGACCGGCCCGACGACATCCGCATCGGGGACGAACACGTCGTCGAAGAACACCTCGTTGAAGTCCGAGTGCCCGGTGGGCATCCGCAGCGGCCTGACCGTGACGCCAGGCCCGTGCATGTCAATCACCATCGTGGTGATGCCCTGGTGCTTGGGCGCGTCCGGGTTGGTGCGGACGGTGGCCAGGCCGAAGCTGGCCAGGTGGGCGCCGCTCGTCCAGACCTTCTGGCCGTTGATCAGCCAGCCGCCGTCGGTCCGGGTCGCCTTCGTCCTGATGCCGGCCGCGTCCGAGCCCGCGCCCGGCTCGCTGAACAGCTGGCACCAGATCACGTCCTGGTTCAGCGCCGGGCGCACCCAGCGGGCAACCTGGTCCTGGTTGGCGTGCTGGATCAGGGTGAGGATGACCCAGCCGGTGATGCCGTACGCGGGCCGGCTGATCCCGGCCGCCGCGAACTCCTGCTCGATGACCAGTTGCTCGACCGCGGCCGCGTCCCTGCCCCACGGCCGGGGCCAGTGCGGCATCACGTAGCCGGTCTCGATCAGTGCTTGCTTCCGCGCGTCGCCGTCCAACTCGCGCAGCCGGGCTACATCCGCCTGCATGGCCGCCCTGATCGGTTCCGCCTCGGCCGGCAGGTCGATCGCGGCCGCCCGGCGGACACCGCGTCGGGCCAGGTCAGTGATGTCCCTGGCGGCCTGCTCGATATCGAGGACCGCCGCGACGGCGGCTGCCCGGCGCAGGTACAGGTGCGCGTCGTGCTCCCAGGTGAACCCGATGCCGCCCTGTACCTGGATGTTGAGCTGCGCGTTCTGCACTGCGGCGGGAATGGCCAGGGCCGCGGCGATCGCCGCCGTGTAGGTGAGCTGATCGCCGCCGTCCACCCCGGCGCGCCCGGCGTCCCAGGCGGCCGCGGTCGCGAGTTCGGCCGCGACCAGCATGTTGGCGCAGTGATGCTTGACCGCCTGGAACGTCGCGATCGGGCGGCCGAACTGCACCCGCGTCTTGGCGTACTCGCTGGCCTGGGC
>DASYAD010000133.1:0-13369 GCA_036501515.1 Trebonia sp.
GCCACGGCCGGCCCACCAGCGGCCCGGCCGCGTCGAAGTAAGCCCACACCGCGGCCATGAGGCGCTCGGGCATGAAATGAGTGTGCACGTCTATGAGGTTGTCCAGCCCGTGGCGCGCCCGGAACCCCGCCACCCGTTCCGTGTCATCCCCGGCAAACCCGGCGTCCCCGCTCACCGCCGCCCCGACCGCCCCGGCCGCCCCGGCACCCGCCCCGTCCGCCCAGGCTTCGGCCTCGGTCTTGGCCTCGGTCTTGGCCTCGGTCTTGGCCTCGTCTTTGGCGGCAAGCCGCTTGTTGCTGTTATCCATTGGCCCTGCCTCCCGATGGCAGATGGTGGATATTCAGGCACACCGGGTGCGCCCGAATGTCCACTAACTTCGGTGCTCCGGCGCTTCTTGCTGTTATCAGAGGCTCGTACGGCGCGAAGCAAGATCGTGGATAGTTTTGTACACGCGGGTGTACAAAACTATCCACCATCACGGGCGCCGGACTGTCCACGATCACGGGCGCTGGCGCGCTTCTTGCTGTTATCTTCGAGGAAGAGCTGGGCGCAGAGCGAGCCGCGCGCGGCTGCCCCGGCGAGCGCGTCCGGGTCGCCGGTGAACCGGCACTCGGTGTACTGGGTCATCGAGTCACCCGGCTGCGGGACGGCGGGCTGCCCGGCCGCCACCACCGCCTCGTAGTCGGCCAGCCGGAGCAGGTAGCCGCCCCGGTCGGCGGTCTTCTCCCCGATCCGTGCGCCAGGAGTCAGCTCGACCCCGAGCTTGACCTGCCCGGCCCTGATCACCGCGGTCCGCTCGTCCTCGCCGGGCAGCAGCGTGATCGCGGGCAGCCCCCAGAGTCCCGCTAGGGGATCGTCCGGGTCATCGGGCCTGCGGACGATGAGGAACTCGTCCGCGTTCGCGGCCCGCCGGACGATGACCGCCACCGAGTGTTTCACTGGTTTCATCGTCCCCATCATCCCATCGCCGCTGGCGCCAGCTGGCCCTCGGCGGCGCGTTGGAGCGCGAGGGGCCGGGACCGGGCCGGAACGGGCGGGAGCGGGGCGGGAGGCCGGGAACGGGCCGGAACGGGCCGGAACGGGGCGGGAGCGGGGCGGGAGCGGGGCGGGAGCGGGGCGGGAGCGGGGCGGGAGCGGGGCGGGAGTCCGGGAACGGCGGGAGCGCGGGAGCGCGGGAGCGGGCGGTAGTCCGGTTGCGGGCTCCGAGCCGGGCGGACGGTATGGTCGGATGATGGGGCTTATCCCGGCGGATGCCGCCATCAGGTCGTCGGCGGGGGTGCGCTGGGCGATGGGCGCGACCACGGCCGCCGTGGTCGCCGCCGACCAGATCAGCAAGTCGCTGGTGCTGGCGGCCGGGCCAGCGGACAACGCCGGCTTGGGATGGGTGCAGGTACGCCTGGTGCGCAATACCGGAACGGCCGGCGGCCTGTGGCCAGCGCATCCGGTCCTCGTCACGCTGGCCGCTCTTGCGGTCACGGCGATCGCCGCGTCGTTCGCGCTGCGCTCCCAGGGCAAGGTCGCCGCCCTCTGCCTCGCGGCGGTGCTCGGCGGCGCCGTCGGCAACCTGTCCGACCGGCTGTTCCGCGCCCCTGGCTTCGGCCGCGGCGGGGTGGTCGACTGGATCCACTTCGGCGGCAGCGGCGGGTCGATGAACCTCTCCGATATAGCGATTCAGTTCGGCGTGATCGGCGCCATCCTCGCGATCGTCGTCGGCGACCGCGCCCGCAAGCGGCGGGAAGCCGGCGCGACCGGGGAATCGCGCAGGGCCGGGGAAGCGGGGCCGGCCGCTGAAGCGCGCGAGGGCCGCTTACCGAACCACAGGCGCAGGAATCGGCCCCAGAGTGCCGCCAGGCCGCCACCGCCCGCATCCTCATAGGCAACTGAGAGGAAAAGCGGCCCCACGGCAGCCGGCCTGCAGCGGGGGCTCAGGTCCGCACGGCATAACGTGAATCATGTTTCCCGACGCCCGCGCCCGGCCTGGCCTCGTGCTGGCCGTGATCGGCGCCGGGGCAGCCGCCGTGCTCGCGCTGTGGTGGCACGGGACGCCGACACTGCACGGCTACGGCGACTGGCTGACGAACGCCGGAAGGATCACCGGCCTCGAGGCCGGCTACGGGGTGGTCATCCTGGTGGCCCTGATGGCGCGCATCCCCCCGCTCGAACACGGCGTCGGCGCGGACCGGCTGGCCCGCTGGCACTCGGCCGGCGGCCGTTACACCGTCGGCCTGGTGGTCGCGCACGCGCTGCTGATCACCTGGGGTTACGCCGTCACCGCGCACACCACCGTCACCCACCAGGCCTGGACGCTGCTCGACAGCTACCCCGACGTACTGCTGGCCACCGCCGGCGGGCTGCTGCTGGTGCTGACCGCGATCGTCTCGGCCCGCGCGGTGCGACCGCTGATGCGCTACGAGACGTGGTACTACCTGCACCTGTACACGTACCTGGCGATCGCGCTGGCGTTCAGCCACCAGTTCGCCGACGGCGCCGAGTTCATGACCGACACGGCCGCGCGGGTCGCCTGGTCGGCCCTGTACATCGGGGTCGGGACGGCCGTCACCTGGTACCGGTTCATCACCCCGGTCCTGCAGGCGCTGCGGCACCGGCTGCGGGTGACCGAGGTCAGGTCCGAGGCGCCCGGCGTGGTCACCATCGTGATCGGCGGCCGCCAGCTGGCGGGGCTGCGAGCGCAGTCCGGGCAGTTCTTCCGCTGGCGGTTCCTCACCCGTGACCTGTGGTGGACCTCCTCTCCGTATTCGTTGTCGGAGCCTCCGCGCGACGACCGGCTGCGTATCACCGCTAAGGCGGCCGGAGACCACAGCGCTGCCCTGGAAGGGCTGCGACCGGGTACCCGGGTCGTCGCCGAGGGCCCGTACGGCGCGCTCACCGGGGCGCTGCGCCGCCACCGGAAGGTGCTGCTGATCGCGGGCGGCGTCGGCATCACCCCGCTGCGCGCGCTGCTCGAGTCGCTGCCCTCCGGGCCCGGCGACCTGACCCTCATCTACCGGGTGAGCAGCCTGCACGACGCCGTCTTCCGCCGTGAGCTGGAGGCGATCGCCGCCCGGCGGCAGGCACAGGTCTGGTTCGTGGCCGGCCGCCGGGCTGAACTCGAGGTCGACCCGCTGACCGGCGGCGAGCTCACCAGGCGGGTGCCGGACCTGATCAACCACGACGTGTTCCTCTGCGGGCCGCCGGGCCTGACCGCCGCCCTCACCCGCGAACTGCGCGACGCCGGGGTCAGACAGCGGCAGATCCACCACGAGTCGTTCGGGTTCTGACCAGGAAGGAATTCCCATTGCGCCGCGTCATCCTCGCCATCTGCGCCACGGCCGTTGCCCTGGTCCTGCTGCTGTCGTTCAAGTCGCACACCCAGTCCGCCGCGCCCGGCTCCTCCCCCGCCGCGGCCCTCGGCAGCCCCACTCCCGGCGGCGCGGACACCACCCCGTCAGCCGGCAGCACCGGCTCCGCGGGCACTGCCAGCCCTGACAGCAGCGCTGGCAGCCCTGGCAGCGCGAGCGGCGGCACCGCGCAGAGCGGGGCGGCGAAGACGGTGACTGGCGCGGCCTGGCCCACGGTCTACGGCCCCGTGCAGGTCAAGATCACGGTCAGCGGCGGCAAGATCACCGCCGCGGCCGCGACCGAGTACCCGACGGACACCCCGCGCGACGCCCAGATCAACGCGTTCGCGATCCCGCAGCTGAACGCGGAAGCGGTCGCGGCGGGCAGCGCCCAGATCGACGCCGTCTCCGGCGCCACCTACACCTCGCAGGGCTACCTCGGCTCGCTGCAGAACGCCCTCGACAAGGCAAACGGCTGACCGCTGGCACCGGGCTGCGCGGACCCGGAGTGTGTGGCCGCCGAAAGGCGAGCACTCCGGACACCCAGGGCGTAACCGCCGGCGCCCGGCCGTTAGCGCCGCTAGTACCGGGCGGCGACCGGCAGCTCGATCGCCGGGTACCTGGTGAGGATCTCGGTACCGTATTCGGTCACCACGACCTCCTCCTCAATGCGGGCGGCGGAGCTGCCGTCGCTGGCCGGGCAGTAGGTCTCCA
Source organism: Trebonia sp. (assembly GCA_036501515.1). GTDB lineage: Bacteria > Actinomycetota > Actinomycetes > Streptosporangiales > Streptosporangiaceae > Trebonia. The sequence continues at coordinate 4,053 of DASYAD010000133.1, forward strand.
TGGCGAAGACCATGCCCGCCTTCAGCTCCACCGGATGCTCGAGCGAGTTCAGCCGCGAGATGATCGGCCGCTCGTGCAGGCCAAGACCGAGGCCGTGCGCGAACTGCAGCCCGAACGCCGCCAGCTCGCTGTCGAAGCCGAAGTCCTGCGCGCGCGGCAGCGTCAGCGCCACGGCGTCCGACGACACTCCCGGGCCGATCGCGTCGAGCGCCGTGTCCATCCACTCGCGCGCCTGCTGGTACGCGGAGAGCTGCGCCGGGGTCGCCCAGCCGACGCCGAAGGTCCGGTAGTAGCAGGTGCGGTAGCCGTTGAAGGAATGGATGATGTCGAAGAACGCCTGGTCGCCAGGCCGGATGAGGCGGTCGGTGAAGTTGTGCGGGTGCGGGTTGCACCGCTCGCCGGAGATCGCGTTGACGGCTTCGACCTGATCGGAGCCCATCTCGTAGAGCCGCTTGTTCGCCAGGGCGACGATTTCGTTCTCGCGGCGGCCCGGCCGCAGGAACTCGGCGATGTCCTGGTAGACGCCGTCGACCATCGCGGCGGCCTGGTTGAGCAGCATGATCTCGTCCGGAGACTTGATCACCCGGGCGTCGAGCATCGCCTGCTGGGCGTCGCGGACCGCGATGCCCTGGCGCTCGAGCTCGAACAGGAACGGCGGTTCCACGATGTCGAGGCCAACCGGCTGGCCGGCCACGCCCGCCTCGGCCAGCAGGGACTTGATCTCGCTGACGGCGTCGCGCATGAGCCCGGCCTCGGGCGCCACCGCGCCGCGGAAGCCGAGGAACCCGGGCCGCCAGTTCTCCTCGGGCAGCCACGGGGAGTACAGCTGGTGGTGGCGTACCGCGGAGCCGAAGTCCCACTCGACCGGGTCCCGGTCGCGGAACAGCAGCGCGTAGCGGATCATCTTGTCGCCGAGCGCGCCGCCGATCCAGGTCTGCGTCGTGTAGCGGATGTTGTAGAAGTCGAACAGCAGGAACGCGCCGCAGTCGGTCGACCGCAGCGCCTGCTGCGCGCGGGCCAGCCGGTACTCGCGCAGCCTGGCGAAGTCGACGCGCTGTTCGTAGTCGACCCCCATGTGGCCGGGCGCCCCGAGCGGGCGCACCCCGGCCGGCCGTTGCGTCGGCCGCTCGAAGCTCCGCACGGCTCAGCCGTCCTCAGGGGCGAGCCCGTCGTCGACCGGCACGTGCCGCGGCTCGATCTGGTAGCCGGACCGGCGGGCCTGCTCAAGCACCAGCGTGGCGAAGTCGTCGTCGGCGTAGCCGGCCCCGACCGCCTGCGCGACGAGCATGTCAGCCGCGGCCGCGAGCGGCATCGGGACGCCAAGCTGGCGCCCGGCGGACAGGCCGAGCTGCAGGTCCTTGCGCAGCAGGGCGGTGGTGAACGTGGGGTGGAAGTCCAGGTTGACCAGGGCGGGTGACTTGTACCTGGTGAACGTGGAGCCGAGCACGGAGTCGTTGATGAACTCCAGGAACGCCTCCCGGCTGACCCCGCCCCGCTCGGCCAGCACGGTGATCTCCGCCAGGGACTCGATGACGACGCCGAGGAAGACGTTGTGCGCGATCTTGACCAGCCGCGCGGCCTCGCCTTCGCCGACGTAGGTGACGGCGCGCCCCCAGGTCGCGAGCAGCGGCTCGACCTGGTCGAAGACCGCCCTGGGGCCCGAGGCGGCCACGGTGAGCTTCCCCGACGCGATGACCTTGGGGTTGCCGCTGACCGGGGCGGCCAGGAACTGCGCGCCGGCGTCCTCCACCACGGCGCGGATCCGTGCGGAGGCCTCGGTGGAGACCGTCGAGGAGTCCACGACGACCCGGGGCGCGGCGCCTGCGGACAGCAGGCCGCCCGGCCCGCTGATCACCGCCTCGAGGTCCTTGTCCGCCGCGACCATGACGAACACAACGTCCCGGCCAGCCAGCGCGGCGGGGACGTCAACGATCTTGGCGCCGTGCTCGGCGAGGGGCTCTGCCTTGGACCTGGTCCGGTTGTAGGCGGCCACCTCGTAGCCCGCGCTGAGCAGGCGCAGGACAAGCTGGTAGCCCATTCGCCCGGTACCGATCCATCCGATCGTAGGCGTGGCGGCAGCCATGCGTTTCCCTCCCGACAAACTAGTGCAATCGTTTGCAACTCTGGTCGCAAGTCGCGTTAATGTCAAGTTAACGTCCTGATCAGACCCGGTTCAGCCGAAGATTTCCGGGTGCCTGCACAGCTCGAGCCTGGTGCGCCTGATGTGCATGACGAGCACCCGCTCAGCGTCGTCCGGGTCGTTCCGGCTGATGCAGTCGAGCAGCAGACGGTGCTCGAGGTGCGTCGGGCCGAGGCCTTCTCCCCGCGCAGCGAGCTTAGTGAATTCACGGCGGTAATGCTGGGTGCTATTCCACATCCTGCCGATGATCTCCGCCGTCTCCCCCGGCGCGGCCGCCGCGTAGCTGGCGAGGTGAAACTCCCGGTCGGCGAGCAGAAAGGCGTCGGTGTTCCCGTCCGACCGCTCCATCTCCGCGGCCAGCTCGCCGAGCCGGGCGACGACGGCACGGTCAAGGCCGGGCAGCGAGGCACGCAGCAGCAGCGGCTCGAGCCGCTCCCTGATCTGGTACAGCTCCGCGCACTCGTCCAGGGTCAGCCGGGCCACCCAGGCGCCAGCGTTCGCGACCAGGTTGACCAGCCCTTCGGCGTGCAGGACGCGCAGCGCTTCGCGCACCGGGATGCGGCTGGCGCCCGACCGGGCGGCGACGTCCTCCTGCCTGATCCGCTCACCGGGCTGGTAGCCGCCGGCGAGGATCTCGGCCCGCAGCGTGTCCGCGATCCGCGTGCTGGCCACGCTCCCGGTCATGGTGTCCCCGTCATTTCGCCGGGTCCGCCGGATGCCACAGCCTGACCGGGGCGTCCGCCTCGTAGGCCTTGCCGCCCGGATAGCTGACCAGCTCGAACTGCATCCCCCAGGGCGCCAGGAAGTACCGCCAGCGCTGTCCGGCCGAGGCGTTCCTGCTGGCCACGGGGCCGTCCAGGAGAACCACCCCCCGTTCCTCCAGATACTGGCAAGCGGCATCGATGTCGTCGACGTAAAGCGCCACGTGGTGCCCGCCGAGATCGCTGTTGCGCGGCTCGTCGCGCTGCCCGTCGTGCGGCGCGTACTCGAAGACCTCGAAGTTCAGCCCGAACCCGCAGCGGTAGAAGCGGATCCCGGTGACCGCGCGGTGCTGGTCCACGTTCAGGTGCCTGGTCATCCAGTCGTCGTCGTGGCGCATCCCCGGCAGCGCGTAGACAAACTCGCAGCCGAGGATGCCGACCAGGAACTCGTGCGCCCTGGCCAGGTCGGGCACGGTGATGCCGATGTGGTCGCCGCCGCGCAGCCCTGGTATGCCCATCAGTCCCCCTTGCGTCAATGTATCCAATCGAAAGGATTGAACGGCAGTATCAGCCCTAACGAGGGCAGCTTACCGTTGCAATGGATGCATCTTCGGATTAGCGTGGCAAACGTTCAGCCATCGACAGGGGCGGGAGACGGTCATGCCACGTGTTAAGCGCCTCGCGCCGGCCGCGGACTGGCAGGAGCTGTCGACCGGGCCGGCCGACTGGAAAGCGGCCGACCCGGCACTGCTCGCCACCATGCTCGGCCAGCTTCACCTCATCAGGGCCTTCGAGGAGACCGTGCTTGACCTGGCCGGCCAGGGCCTGGTGCACGGCCCCGCGCACTCGTCCATCGGCCAGGAGGGCGGCGCGGTGGGCTCGATTGCCGGGCTGCGCCCAGGTGACGCCGTCAACGGCTCGCACCGCGGCCACCACCAGTTCCTGGCCAAGGCGCTGACCCACGTGACCAAGGGCTCACTCGACTTGACCGACCTGGTCACCCCGCCGGCGGCCGAAGTGCTGCGGCGGACCCTGGCCGAGATCCTCGGCCTGTCCGAGGGATACTGCGCCGGGCGCGGCGGTTCCATGCACCTGCAGTGGCTTGAGGCCGGCGCCCTTGGCACCAACGCCATCGTCGGCGGGGGCGTGCCGATGGCCGCGGGCAACGCCTGGGCCCAGCTGCATTCGCCCGCCGGTCCCGACGGGAGCGATCTCACCGTCACGTACTTCGGCGACGGGGCGGTCAACATCGGGTCCGTGCTTGAGACGCTGAACCTGGCGTCGGCCTGGCGGCTGCCGCTCTGCTTCTTCATCGAGAACAACGGGTACGCGGTCTCGACCACGGTCGAGGAGGCGACCGGCGAACCCCGGCTGTCAGCCCGGGCACTCGGCTTCGGCATCACCGCCTGGCGCGTCGACGGGATGGACCCCCTCGCGGTGCACCTGGTCATGGAGCGGGCCGCGCGGCGGCTGCGGGCGGGTGAGGGACCCGTGGTGGTCGAGGCACTTGTCTACCGGTTCTTCCACCAGAACGGCCCGGTCGCCGGGTCCGCGTTCGGCTACCGGACCAAGGAAGAGGAAGCCACGTGGCGCGCCCGCGACCCCGTCGACCGGGTGGGGCGCGAAATGAGCAGGCTCGGCCTGATCGACGAGACGGGCATCGCCGCGGTCAGGTCGCAGGCGGTGACGGCGGTGCGGGCCGCCGCCGCCGCGCTGACGGAGCCGGACCCGTCATCGGCCGGGCGGGCGGGCACCAGGCGGATCCGCGCGTCGTTGTGGCCAGATCCGGCCTTCGTCGACGTGGGCATCAGAGGTGACTTGTCGGAGCTCGCGGGCGCCAGGACCGCCGAGCGGGCGTCGTTCGGCGGCCAGCTGCGCCGGGGAAAGTTCATCGAGGCGGTAGCGGCCGTGCTGGACCGGCGGATGGCCGGGGACCCGCGCATCGTGGTTCTCGGCGAGGACGTGCACAAGCTGGGCGGCGGGACCAACGGCGCGACCAGGGGCCTGGCCGCGAAGTACCCGGGCCGGGTGCTCGGGACTCCGATCAGCGAGAACGCGTTCGCCGGGCTGGGCGGCGGGCTCGCGCTCGACGGCCGCTTCCGTCCGGTCGTCGAGTTCATGTACCCCGACTTCCTGTGGGTCGCCGCCGACCAGGTATTCAACCAGATCGGCAAGGCCAGGCACATGTTCGGCGGCCGGAACCCGGTGCCCCTGGTCCTGCGGACGAAGGTCGCGATGGGCTCGGGCTACGGGTCGCAGCACCTGATGGACCCGGCGGGTATCTTCGCCACCTCGCCCGGCTGGCGCATCATGGCCGCCTCCACCCCGTTCGACTACGTGGGCCTGATGAACGCCGCGCTCGCGCTCGACGACCCGGTCCTGATGCTCGAGCACGTTGACCTGTACGGCACCGAAGGGGACATCCCGGCCGACGACCTGGACTACCAGATTCCGTTCGGCCGTGCCGCTGTGCGCCGGGTCGGCTCCGAGGTCACCGTGCTCAGCTACCTGTCGATGGTGGCGGTCGCGGCGGAGGCGATCGAGCGCACCGGGATCGATGCGGAGCTGGTCGACCTGCGGTTCCTCGACCGGGCGTCGCTGGACTGGGACACGGTCGGCGCGTCGGTGCGGAAGACCAACGCGGTGCTGATCGTCGAGCAGGGCGCCCTCGGCACCTCTTACGGCGGCTGGCTGGCGGATGAGATCCAGCGCCGCCTGTTCGACTGGCTCGACCAGCCGGTCCAGCGGGTGACCGGGACCGAATCGTCGCCGTCGATCTCCCGGGTGCTCGAACGCGCCGCGATCGCGAAAACCGAGGAGGTCGCGGCGGCGCTCGAGCGGATGCGGGACGGTCTCGGCAAGGCGCCAGGCTGATGGCGGCCGTCGTGCGGATGCCGTCCGTGCTGGCCGGCGCGACCGAGGCGTCGATCGCCAGCTGGCTGGTCTCGCCAGGCGACGCCGTCATCACCGGGACGCCGCTGGCGGAGATCGAAACCGAGAAGGCGCTGGTCGAGTACGCCGCCGAGGAAGCGGGCACCGTCGGCCGCCTCGTCCTCGGCCCGGGCGACCGCGGGGAGGTCGGCGATCCGATCGCGGTCCTCGTCGCGCCCGGCGAGACGGACGCGGACATCGACGCGGCACTCGGCGTGGCGGCACCCGCCGCGTCTCGGCCGGCCGTACTCCCGGTTCCCGCCGGCGCTCCCGCCGGCGTTCCCGCCGGCGCCGGGTCTGCCACCGGGGCGCCTTCCGCTCCCCCGTTTCCGAGCGCAACGGCCTGGCCGACCAGACAGCACGGAGGAAGCGGGCGTGTCTTCGCCAGCCCGCTCGTCCGCAGGCTCGCGACCGAACGCGGCGTTGACCTCGCGGGGATGGCCGGAAGCGGCACAGGACCGAACGGGCGGATCGTGCGCCGCGACCTCGAGCGGTTCCTCGCGGACGCGGGAGCGGCGGTGGCAGGGGTGCGCGTGCCGGCCGCGGCGGCCGTCCCCGCGACCGGAGTAGCGGCGGGTGGCCAGGCGGAGCAGGCACCCGTTCTGGCGAATGCGGTTACCTCGCAGCCGGCCGGCACCGAAGGGACTGCCTCAGCGGGCGCGACGCTGATCCCGCACACGCCGATGCGCCGCGCGGTCGCACGGCGGCTGTCGGAGTCCAAGGCGACGATCCCGCATTTCTACCTGACCGCTGAGTGCGTGGTCGACGAGATGCTCGCCCTGCGGGACCAGGTCAACGAGACGTCGCGAGCGAAGATATCCGTCAACGACTTCGTGCTGGCCGCCGTCGCGGCCGCGTTCGTCGACGTGCCCCAGGCCAACGTGAGCTGGTCAGCGGACGGCTTGCGCCAATATCGATCTGTCGACATATCGATCGCCGTGGCGACCGAGGGCGGCCTCGTCACCCCCGTGCTGCGCGGCGTCGAGGGCAAGCGGCTGTCGGCCGTCGCGCGGGAATCGGCGGATCTCGTGCAACGGGCCAGGACCAGAAAGCTGCGGCAGCACGAGCTTGAGGGCGGCACCTTCACGGTGTCGAACCTCGGTATGTACGGGACGGCGGAGTTCGCCGCGATCATCAACCCGCCGCAGTCCGGGATTCTCGCCGTCGGCGCGGCCCGGCCGCAGCCGGTGGTGGCCAACGGAGCGGTCGTCGCCGCGACCGTCATGCGCTGCACGCTGTCCGTCGACCACCGCGCGATCGACGGCGCCGACGCCGCCCGCTGGCTGGCCGCATTCAGCGCTCGCCTGGAAAACCCCCTGGGGGCACTCGTCTAGGGTTGCCGCGGTCCCTAGCAGCCTTGCCGGCCGCGCGGACCGCTGAGCCAAGAAGAACGAGCAGCCATACGCAAGGTCGGTGCGCTTTAGAAGTGCCGAGATGTTGCTTCTGTCTGATAAGGGCGACAACTAGGAACATAAGAATTTAGCCACGTTGACTCGCAACGTGCCGATCGAAGACCTTCTATCGCAATGTCGCGCGGCACGGGAGTGTGTCGTACTTCACGACGCAAAAGTGGGCTGACCCCTGCGCGCTTCTGCCTCGCGCTCCCCCAGCCGCCCGCCCGGCAGCTCAACGATTCGGTCCAGCTTTAGCTGACCAGCGTGCTCAGGTGCTTGACGGCTGCCTTTACCCACTCCGTGACGGCTTGCCCGACTCCGGTCTCCGCTGCGATGGCGAGTTGCACGAGGACTCCCCTCAGTGTGGCGGCCGCGCGCTTGAGCTTCCCGTGCTCAGGGACGGGCTGGGTTATCTGCGCAAGTATCTCGTTGCCGGCCTCTGCCGCAATGGCCTGGTCTTCGCCGCTAAGTCCGGTTGCGGGCAGCTGTCGTAGAATCTCGGCGACGACGGTAGCGAGCGCCTCGAAGCCTTCGGTGATCTGCTGAGGCTCTCCAGCATGGGACTGGCTTACTGCGCCGTTGTTCCAGGCAAGCTGAGCGCCCTTAGCGTTGCCGTAGATGACCGGCCCGTTGTAGGTGACTGTTGTGCCGTGGCTGATATCTGGCAGCTCTGGTAGGTCAGCCTGCACAGGCACGCGGATCGGGTGCCTGTCGAACTCTTTCTGCATGTCGCGCATCATGCGCGCGATTTCCTGCTTGTTAATTCCAGAACTGCGCCCGGACATCTACGCTTCTCCTCGCAGCTGTGAACTGTTATTCGAGGTTACCTGTCTCAGGGACTGCGGGCAGCCCGAAACGCGGTTGTTTTAGGCTGCGTCGGCTGAGGCCTGCCGACTGTCAGAGAGGTGCGTTAGCATCGGTTTCATGAGCCACCTGCCGATATCCGGAGAGCAGCCGGTCGTGCCGCTGCCGGAGCGCGAGCCTGCGGCGATCCGTGCGGCCGTGGCGCGCCTGGACCCGGCAGCTCTGGCGAGGTTTGAGGCGGATTGGACGGCGGCGACTGCCCGCGCGCGGGATGAGTACAGCCTGCTCCCGGCCCGGTACTTCGTTGAGCACTGGTTCAGCTGGGTTGCCGTTGCGCGCTGGCCGGAACTCGCCGCACGGCTCCGCGCCTGCGAGCGCGTCGTCGCCGAGTCGCCGGACCGCGCGGAGCGACGCGAGGCAGCGGCGGAAATCAGTCAGATCCTGCGGCAGGCCGAGACCATCAGGGCATGAGCGACTGGACGTGGGAGTACGTCCCGGACGCGGCCAACGTGGTGGGCGGGCTCACCCGGGCGCAGATTGACCAGGTGGAAAGTCTCGCTGCCCGGATCGCCGACGCCGTCGCTGTGCGTCGGATCGGTACGCCGTTTGACGCGGCTGAAGCGGTGTCTAACGTCAAGAGCTATGGCGATGGTCCGGTGATGATCTGGTTCCTCGAGGATTACCGGGATGATGTCGTCCTAGTCGTGCGAGTCCAGCATTTCGAGCTGCCTGATCCCACGGGCTGAGCGCACGGTCATGGGCCCTGTGTGATCCAAACCACGATGCAAAAGTGGAGTCACCCCTGCGAGCTGCTGCTGCGCGCCCGGCTGGTCCCCGGCCGGGCAGGGGCCGACACCCCGGTGATCGCGCACATCCCGCTGTCGGCGCTGCGCGCCCTACCCGGCGCCCCCGACCTGGAGGACGCCTGGATCCGGGCCCGCCTCGGCCAGGACGGCTACCTGGCCGGCAAAGACGCCGAGACAGCCGCGTGCGACGCCCGGAGCGTCCCGGTCGTCACCGCCAGCACCAGCCCGACGTGATCGACAAGATGATCGCCCTCGCCCGCACCCCTTCCCGGGCACTGCCACCCCAGGCCTGGCACGCGCTGCGCCACGCGATGACCCGCCTGGCCGTCGACTTGGTCTCCGGACCCGCCGGCCTCGCCGCCCTCCTGCGCCAGAGCCTGCTGGACCAACCGTGGAACACCCCCAGCCTGCCCCTCGACACCGGCTACTCCGAGTCGATCCCCGGCCACATCCGCCGCGCCGTCCAGCTCCGCGACCAGCACTGCACCTGGCCCCGCTGCGACCGCCCCGCCGCCTGCTGCGACGTCCACCACCTGCGCCG
>DASYAD010000134.1:0-1642 GCA_036501515.1 Trebonia sp.
CCGGTTCGTGACCCTGCTCGGTGAGAAGGTCGTCCGGCCGCTCGCCGAGATCGGCTAGCGGTTCGCCGTGGAGCGGTAGTGCGGCCGGGATCAGGCCCGGCCGCGCTACCGCTACACGTCACTGTCAGATCGTGAAGCGCTGGACCGGGCCTTCCTCGGTGACGGTTTCCGCATAGCCGTTCGGCACCACGGCTCGCCAGAACGCGGTGGCCGCGTCGTTGCCGTGCAGCTGCCGCACCTGCCAGGCACCGGGAAACAGCGCGAAGACCAGCCGCGCGGCCTCCCGGCCGACTCCGCTGCGGCGGTACTTCCGCATCACGAAGAACTCGCTCATGTCATTGACACCCTCGGTGCGCACGAGCGCGAACCCCGCCCACCGGCCCTCCTGGCGGAACAGGAAGGGATGGCTGTCCTGGTCGGTCCAGTAGTGGTCGAGATACCAGTGGCCGTACTCTCCGTGCTCGTCCACGTCGTCGCCGTTCCACTCGGAGAAGTCGTAGTGGTACAGCTGCACCAGCCGCCGCAAGACGGCCTTGTCGCTCAGCGACGCCCGCGCCACTTCGACGGTCATCCTGCCCGTGCCCTTCTCCCGTTTGCTCCGCACCGCTGCCCGCGCGGGAGCAGCATGAGCCGCCCCGTGCTCAGGGCTCGTTCTCCTTCGGCTCACCATGATCGCGCCGGACGCTCGCGATGACTACCCCGGCCATGATCAGCAGGCCGCCGCCGATCATCGCCAGGGTTAGGCGCTCATGGAGGAACACCGCCGCGCCGAGCACGCTGACCACGGGCTCGAGGTACAGCAGCATGCTCACCCGGGTGATGTTCCCGGCCATCACGGCGACGCTCCAGAGCAGCAGCCCGGCCGCCGTGCAGCCCACGGCGAGGAACCCGAGCTCCGCCCAGACCGCCGGCCCGAGGTGCGCGAGTCCCGCGCCAGGCAGCGTGCCGGCGGCGGCGAGGTAGGGAACCGAGCCGACGACGGTGGCGGCCGCGGTCGCGGGGACGGCGCCCAGCTCCTGGCTGAGCGGGCGCAGCACGATCGTGTAGGCGGCGAACGACAGCGTCGCCGCCAGGACAAGTCCGGTTCCCGCCAGCGCGCGGCCACCGCCGCCCACGCCGCCGACGGCGCCAGGGCCCGCGAGCACGGCCACTCCGCCCAGCGCGGCGGCGCTGCCGAGCCAGGCCCTGACGCCGCCGCGCTCCCGCAGGAACAACTGGCCGAGCACCAGGACCCAAACGGGCTCAGTCGCAAGCAGCAGCCCCGCGGTGGACGCGGGCAGCCACCGCAGCCCGGCGGTGACCGGCAGGTTGTACCCGACCAGGCCGAGGAGGCCAGCGGCCACGAGGCGCCCCGCCGAGCGCGGCCGGAGCCGGCGGAAGACGGGCCAGGCCCAGGGCAGCAGCACCAGCGACGCCGCGGACAGCCTGATCAGCAGCAGCGGCAGCGGTGACAGGTGCCCGACGGCCGCCCTGGTCGCCACCGGGGCGAGCCCCCACAGGCACACCGCCACCAGCCCCGCGGCCAGCGCGTCACGTCTCACCGGTCCTCCTGGTCCTCTTGGCGGCTCCCGCACGCCCGCCTGCGGCCAGTCTGCTGTAATGGCCTTATGCAGTTCAACACTTACACGGTGGCGGGCGCGCA
>DASYAD010000135.1:0-19925 GCA_036501515.1 Trebonia sp.
TTCTGCCCGGCGCGTTGTCGATTGCGGGCACCCTCGTTCGTGACCATCATGAAGAGCCGGCGGGGAGCCGGCCGTGACGGAGGGATAACAGCATGAAGCAGTACCTGCTCTCAGTGCACATGGTCGAGGGAACGCCCGCGCCGTCAGAGGCGGAAACGCAGCAGATGTACCAGGAGGTGGACGCCTTCAACAAGGAGCTGATGAGCTCGGGGGAGTGGGTGTTCGCAGGAGGGCTGCTGCCGCCCGACACCGCCACCGTCGTCCGCGCGCAGGACGGCAAGGTCGTCACCACCGACGGGCCGTTCGCGGAGACCAAGGAGCAGCTGGGCGGCTTCTGGGTGGTCAACGCCGCCGACCTGGATGCCGCGCTGGCGATCGCCGCCCGCGGCTCGGCCGCGTGCCACGGCCCGGTTGAGGTGCGGCCCTTCCAGGACATCCCCGAGCAGTAGGGCCGGAGCAGTAATGCCCGAGCTGGGCCGGGCCAGCCTGGAGCGGACGTTCCGGGAGAGCGCGGGCCGCGCCGTCGCCACCCTGGTCCGCGTCTTCGGCGATATCAACCTCGCAGAAGACGCGGTCCAGGAGGCCTTCGCGGTCGCCACCGAGCGCTGGCCCGCGGACGGCATCCCGCCGAATCCGGGCGGCTGGATCGTCACGACGGCGCGCAACAAGGCGCTCGACCGGCTGCGCAGGGAGTCGACCAGGTCCGGCCGGGAGGCCGAGGCGGCCGCGCTCCTCGGCGAGCCGGGGCCAGAGCTGCCCAAGTCAGGACTGGAGGCGGGACCAGTGCGCGACGACCAGCTGCGGCTGATCTTCACCTGCTGCCATCCGGCGCTGGCCCAGGAAGCGCGGATCGCGCTCACGCTGCGGCTGATCGCCGGCCTGCAGACCCCCGAGATCGCCCGGGCCTTCCTCGTCCCCGAGCCGACGGTCGCGCAGCGGCTGGTCCGTGCCAAGCGGAAAATCAGGGACGCGGGCATACCCTACCGGGTCCCCGACGACCACGAGCTGCCAGAACGCCTGCCCGACGTGCTCCTCGTGGTCTACCTGGTCTTCAACGAGGGCTACGCGGCCAGCGCGGGCGACGCCCTGATCCGTCACGAGCTGTGCGCGGAGGCGATCAGGCTCGCCCGGCTGCTGGCGGCGCTGATGCCGGACGAGCCTGAGGTCAGCGGCCTGCTCGCGCTGCTGCTGCTCACCGAGTCCCGGCGGGCCGCCAGGACCACGCCGTCCGGCGACCTGGTGCTGCTGGCCGATCAGGACCGCACCCGCTGGGACCAGGGCATGATCGCCGAGGGCCAGCGCATCGTCCGCGCCTGCCTGCGCAGGAACCAGCCGGGCCCGTACCAGGTGCAGGCGGCCATCGCCGCCGTGCACAGTGCCGCACCGGCCGCCGCGCGAACCGACTGGCACCAGATCCTGGCCCTCTACGACCAGCTGCTGGCGCTGTCGCCCACCCAGGTGGTGGCGCTGAACCGCGCGGTCGCCCTGGCCGAGTCAGGCGACCCGGCCGCGGCCCTGACCGAGGTCGACGCGCTCGCCCTTGACAGCTACCACCTGTACCACGCCACCCGGGCCGACCTGCTTCGCCGTCTCGGCCGGACCGCCGAGGCGGCGGCGGCTTACGACAAGGCCGTCGCCCTGGCCGACAACGCCGCGGAGCGTGCCTTCCTGGCCGCCCGCCGGGCGGCCCTGAGCTGGCCGGCGGCCGGGGAACAGTCGTGGTAGCACGCATAGGCGCTGTCGTGTCAGCACCGTAGGCGGCGGCCCGTCGCGCGGGTCATTGTCAAAGGATGACGAACAGGGACGAGATCGCCAAGACTGCCCTCAGCTTCAACGGCACCGATGACGGCCAGGGCTTCGACGGCCGCAACCCCTTCAGCGCGAACCTCGGCCGCCCGGTCGAGGCGTGGTGCGGTGACTTCGTGACCGATATGTTCAAGCGCGCGCAGATTCCGCTCCCTTCGATGCAGGACGGCTGCAGGACCGGCTTCGCCTACTGCCCCGACGCCGTGGACTACGGCCGGGCGCACGCCGCCGTCCGCAACAGCTGGGAATCCCAGGAGGGCGACATCGTGCTGTTCGACTTCGACGGCGACGGTATCGCCGATCATGTCGAGCTCGCCACCGGCTACGAAGGCGGACAGCTGTTCACCATCGGCGCCAACAGCGGACCGAGCAACGTCGACCACTTCCGCGGCGAAGGCGGCGTTCACCGGCACAGCTGGAGCGCGCCAGTCGGCGTGGGCAATTCCGCCGTCCTGATCGTGATGGACGCGTCCAAGGCGGTCCGCTTCGGCGGCCCCGCCCACCCGACGATGGCGGCCAAGCCCGTGACAGCCGGGCACCGGCTGCTCATGCTCAAGACGCCGATGATGACCGGCGCCGATGTCCTGGCAGTCCAGCAGGCGCTGGTCAAGCACGGCAGCGGCGACCTGGACCGCGACTCCGTCTACGGTCCGCTGACCCGCGCGGCGGTCATCGCCTGGCAGCGGCGCGATCACCTGGGCGTGGACGGCATCGTCGGCCCGCAGACCCGGGCCTCGCTGGGCCTGCCGGCCTGACTGCGTTAGCCGGCGGTCCCGGGCACGCTTCCGTGGCGGCCTGCCTCGGCGGCCCGGCGGAAGCCTTCCATCTCCATCGTGAGGTACTTCCTGGCCAGCCCGCCGGATAGCGCGGACGCCAGCCAGGCGAACGGGCCGTGCTGGCGGAGGGTGAGGGTGATCACCGAGTGCTGCCCGTCCGGCTCCACGGCGTGGGCCCCGGACGTGGTCACCCCGGCGGCGGTGGTCTCCCAGGTGAACGTGCGGTCCTGAACGAGCTCCGTCACCCGCCAGCGTGCCCGGGGCAGGCGCGGCTGCCTGACCACGGCCTCGCTCCCCACCCTGATCGGCCCGCTGTCGGCTCTGCGCACCTCGGTGATGCTCGCGGTCAGCTGCGGCCAGCGTTCCACGTCGGTGAACAGCTGGTAGACGGCGCCCGCGGGCGCGGCTACGGCGGTCGTCACGTGATACTCCATATTTCCGGTGTACCCCGATCCTCCACCACTTCGGCTCCAGGGAAGGCCTGCTGGCCGAGGTGATCCGGGCGTCGAGGAACGCCAGCGGGCCGCCTTCGCCTGGCTGGAGGCGGCGGGCGTGATCCCGGAGACGGCCCGCGCGGCCGCGCGGCTGTCCGTCGCGGTCACCCGCGGCCTGCTGCTCGACGTCCTCGTGACCGGAGAAGACGACGCGGCCATGCGGCTGTTCCTCGACCTGCTGCTCGGTGGCGCCAGGGTTCGCGTCAGGGATGACCCCGAGGCGCCAGACGGAACATCAGGGTGTGCACCGGGCTGATCCCGATCGCCCGCGGGCGCCGCGGGCGGCAGTCTTAAAGCGTGAACAAGGCCGCCGCGGACGCCGCGACGGCCAGCCCGCTTCGAACGGAGACCGACCACCATGCCCGGGATCATCGCCCTCGCCATCATCGTCATCGTCGCGCTGATTGTGCTCAGCTTCGCCGTCCACTTCCTGCTGTCCCCGTGGCTGCTGCTGGCCGTCGCCATCGTGGCCTGGATCAAGTTCCGCCCGCGGCGCAGCCGCCAGTAGGACTAGCCGCAGGGTGCTCGCTCGCGTCGAGGAACGGCCTGATCAGCGCCAGTATCCGGTCAGGCCGCCGGGTCACGCCCATGTGCGTGGTCCCTGGCAGCACCGCGAGCTGCGCGTCGGGCAGCAGACCGAACAGCTCCTGCACGTCAGACAGCGGCGAGAAGTCGCGGTCACCGAAGACCAGCAGGGTCGGCGTCCGCAGGGACCGCAGTTCATCGTCGGTCCACCCTGGCATCGTGTGGACCAGTGCCGTCGTTTTGGCGGCGATCTTGTCGAAGTTCCCGGGGTCGGGTGCGGCCGCGGCGTAGGCGTCCTGCATGGCGGTGAAGTCGGCCTGAGTCGGCAGCAGGTCCTCGGTGAGCGGCCTGCTCTCCCGGCCCGGCGGACGCTGCACGTCGGCCGAGGCGACGATCATCTTGCCGACCCGGGCAGGGGCCGTGCGGGCGACCGTGCACGCGACGAGCCCGCCGAGGCTGTAACCGAAAAGGTCCGCCTCAGGGACGCCAAGGTGGTCAAGCAGCGCCACGACGTCGCCAGCGAGCGCCGCCATGGTCATGTCGCGGCCCGTGTCGGCGGTGTGCCCGTGGCCTTGCTGCTCCACCGCGATCACCGGCCTGTCCGCGGCCAGCGGCGCGAGCAGCGACCCGAAATCGAGGCCGATCGTGGTCAAGCCGCCGTGCAGCAGCACAAGCGGCCTGCCGCCAGCGCGTTCCGCGGAAGCCGCGCTGCCGTGCACCTCGTGGTAGAGCCGCAGGCCGTTCACTGATGCGTAGGTCATGACAGTAAAACGAGCCGCGGGCGGCGAAATCATCGCCCGCTACTGCGCGAGCAGCTCCAGGATGGACTCGCCGTACTTGGCCAGCTTCGACTCGCCGACGCCGTTGATGCCCGCCAGCTCGGCCAGTGACGACGGCGACGCGACCGCGATCGACCGCAGTGTCGCGTCATGGAAGACCACGTAGGCAGGCACGCCCTGCTCCTTCGCGGCGGCGCCGCGCCAGGTCCTGAGCCGGTCGAAGACGGTCTCCTGCTCGGCCGACAGCTCGACCGCGGCCAGCTTGCCGCCGCCCGCGCCGGCGGAGCCGGCCGCCGCCCGGGCCGCCGTACCGCGCGCTCCGCGCGGTTGCGGCATGTCCCTGCGCAGGGTCACCGGGCGCTGGCCGCGCAGCACCTCGCCGCTGGCCTCGGTGATCGCGAGGGTCTGGTACTCGCCCTGAACCGCGAGCAGTCCCTGCGCAAGCAGCTGCCGCACGACGCCGCGCCACTGCGACTCGTTCAGCTCGACCCCGACGCCGAACGTCTTCAGCTCGTGATGCCCGTTCTCCGAGACCTTGGCCGTCTTCTTGCCGATCAGGATGTCGATGACCTGGCCAGCGCCGTAGCGCTGGTCACGCTCCCGCTCTAGCCGCACGATGGTCGACAGCAGCTTCTGCGCGGGAACGGTCCCGTCCCAGATCTCCGGCGGGGACAGGCAGGTGTCGCAGTTGCCGCAGGAGGCCGCCCGCTCGGAGAAGTACCCGAGCAGCTGCGTCCGGCGGCAGTCGGTGGTCTCGCACAGGGCGAGCATCGCGTCCAGGTGCGACGCCATCAGCCGCCGGTGCGCGAGATTGCCGTCCGAGGAATCGATCAGCCTGCGCTGCTGCACGACGTCGTTCAGCCCGTAGGTGAGCCAGGCCGTCGCGGGCTGGCCGTCGCGGCCGGCGCGGCCCGTCTCCTGGTAGTAGCCCTCCACCGACCGCGGCATGTCCAGGTGGGCGACGAACCGTACGTCCGGCTTGTCGATCCCCATGCCGAACGCGATCGTGGCCACCATGACCAGGCCGTCCTCGCGCAGGAAACGAGCCTGGTGCTCGGCCCGGACCGCGGCGTCGAGGCCTGCGTGGTACGGCAGCGCGGGAATCCCGTTGTCCGTCAGGAACGCGGAGATTTTCTCCGTGGAGTCACGCGAGAGGCAGTAGACGATCCCCGCGTCCCCCTGGTGCTCCGTCCGCAGCAGCTGCAGCAGCTGCTTCTTCGACTCGTTCTTGGGCACGATGCGGTACTGGATGTTCGGCCGGTCGAAGGACGACACGAACAGCTTGGCGCCCGCCAGCTTCAGCCGGATGGCGATCTCCTCGCGGGTCGCCTGCGTCGCGGTCGCGGTCAGCGCGATGCGCGGCACGTCAGGCCAGCGCTCGTGCAGCACCTGCAGTTCCAGGTAGTCGGGCCGGAAGTCGTGGCCCCACTGGGACACGCAGTGCGCCTCGTCGATGGCGAACACCGAGATCCTTGACGCGGCAAGCAACTCGACCGTGCCGGGCGATCGCAGGCGCTCGGGCGCGAGGTAGAGCACGTCGAGCTCGCCCGCCTTGAACTGCTGCTCGACGACGTGCCTGGTCCCGGGGTCCTGGGTCGAATTGAGGAAGTCAGCCCGGATCCCCAGCTGCCGCAGCGCCTGCACCTGGTCCTGCATCAGCGCGATCAGCGGCGAGATCACCACCCCGGTGCCCGGCCGCACCAGCGCGGGAATCTGGTAGCAGAGTGACTTGCCGCCGCCGGTCGGCATGAGCACCAGCGCGTCGCCGCCGCCGACCACGTGCTCGATGATCTCCTCCTGCCGGCCGCGGAAGGTCTCAAAGCCGAACACCCGGTGCAGCACGGTCGCCGCCCGCTTCGGACCGTCGGGCACGCCGGGAGCGGTTACGGTGACCGGCGCGCCCGGGACCGCCGGCTCGTCGGCTTCACTGGGGTCACGGGGGGAGGACACGGGAAAATCCTACGGGCCCTCGCCGACAGTCATCCCCCGGTCCGCGGATCCGGGCGGCGCGGATCCGGCCGCGGTTACCGCTTGCGGCCGCGCGCGTCGCACACTAGTAGCGTGCGACAGGTCAAGAGCGCGGCTGGCAGCGTCGTCCTCGGCGCGCTCGCGGGCGCGGCGATGGGTGTTGCGACCGCGCTCGCTCAGCCGCACGTGTACCAGCCGTGGTCGGTCCTGGTGAACTCCTCGAGCCCCTGGCTGCTGGCCGCCTTCGCGGCCGGCTCGCTGCGCAAGCGGCCGGGACCCGCGGCGGTGGCCGGCCTGGCCACCTGCCTGGTTGAGGTCGGGGCGTACTTCCTGACCTGGACCTTGCAGCATGTCCTGATGCCGAACGCCTACGGCTCGTTCTGGACGCTGTGCGCGATCGTCGGCGGGCCGGCCGCCGGGCTGGCCGGCTGGGCCTGGCGCCGGGGCCGGGGCCGGGTGCACGCGCTCGGCGCGGCGTTCCTGCCGGGCACCTTCATCGCCGAGGCGTTCGGCGCCTACGGGCTGCGGCTGCACTACGAGCCCGCCGTCGCGATGTTCCTGGCGATCGGCGTCGTCTTGTTCGCCCTGATGGCCTGGCCGGGCACCGGCTTCGGGCTGATCACCCAGCCGGCCAGCGGCCCGGTTATCCTCGCCTGGACCGCGTTGTTCGCCGTCGCCGGGATGCTGATCTACGGCCCGCTGCTGAACTCGGTGGTCGGGATCACCTCCGGCGGCGTGTGGTCGCCGTTACCGGCGGCCCGGCGACCGCGGTCAGGCGGGCTCGTCGAGCCGCACCGCCACTACCCCGGCCAGGATCAGCGCGCCGCCGAGAAACTGCATTCCGGTCGGCACCTGGTTCAGCAGAACCCAGGCGAACCCGGCCGCGAACAGCACCTCCGCCATCGCGACGAACGAGCCGAGCTTGGCCCCGAGCCGGCGGGCTGCCCCGATCCCGGTGACGTAGGCGATCGCCGCGGCCACCACGCCCAGCCCGAGCACTGGCAGCACCCAGCTCACCTGGGCGTTCAGCATCGAGACGTCGCCAGCGGCGAACCGCAGCGGCATCAGGCCGGTCGCGCCGAGCAGCGCGATGGCGGCTGCCCCGGTGAGCATGCCGCCCCAGGTCAGGGCCACGGGCGGCAGCGTTTCGGTGCCGTCGGCGCCGGACGTCTGGGCTGACTGGAAGAAGTAGACCGCCATCGCCACCGCGGCCGCGAGCGCCCACAGCACGCCGATCAGGCTGACGCCGCCTGACCCGGACAGGTCGAGCATCAGCCCGAGGCCGCCGAGCGCGGCCAGCCCGCCGAGCACCGTCAGCAGCCGGGGCCGCTGACCGTGCCGCAGCCAGAGCCAGCCGACAATCAAGACGATGCCCAGGTACTCGAGCAGGATTGAGATGCCGACATCCATCCGCGCCAGCGCGTTGAAGTAGCAGACCTGGCACGCGGCCACGCCGACCAGGCCGTAGATGATCACCGGGCGCGCGGAACGGCGCAGCAGCGACCAGCGGCCGCGCAGCGTGAGCACGGCGGGCACGGTCAGCGCGAGCGCGGCGACGCACACCCGGGCGAGCACCGCCCCGGCCGGCGACCAGCCGGAGCCGATCAGCGCCGACCCGAACGTCCCCGACGTCCCGAAGCACATCGCTGACAGCACGCCGAGCGCGAGACCCGCGCCCTGTCCGGCCCGGCCAGGGCGCGCGGTACCGGCCAGGTCAGCCGGGCCCGCCTGGTCCGCCCGTGCCCGCGGCCCCGCCGCGGGTACGATCCTTCTCGCCGCAGTTCGCGCCGTTGCCATCCGCTCGCTCCTCGTCTCACTCAGTGCCGGTCACCGCACCTGCCAGTGGTAGCGGCGTCGGTAAGCGGTAATGGCGAGCTACACTTATTACCCTAACGAAGGGTGGTGAAAGAGGTCAAATGCTTTTTACCCATGACACGGAGATGTCGCTGAACGCGACCGCCGCGCTGGTGAACACGGCCCGCGGGGGCGCCGAAGAGCTGGCTGACGTCGCGGCGCTCGATGCGTACGTCGCGCACTGGCAGTGGACGGGCAGCCGCACCCATGACCAGGCGGAGCTTGACGCCGTGCGCGCCCTGCGGCCGCGGTTCGCCCAGCTGTGGGAGATGACCGAGGACGAGGCTGTCGTCCTGGTCAACGAGCTGCTGAGGGACGCCAGCGCGCTGCCGCAGCTGCTCAAGCACGATGGCTGGGAGTATCACATCCACGCGACCTCGCCTGACGCGCCACTAGCCGACCGGATGGCGGTGGACTTCGCGATGGGCATGGCTGACGTCATCAGGACGGGTGAGCTCGGCCGGCTCCGCTACTGCGCGGCCGACGACTGCGACGACGTCCTGGTCGACCTGTCGAAGAACCGCTCCCGCCGCTTCTGCAGCCTGACGTGCGCGAACCGGGTCAACGTGGCCGCGTACCGGTCACGTCGCAGCGCGAGCTGACTTGAGCCAGGGGAGCTCGGCCTCGCCCATCGGGGTGGACGGCGCGGCCCGCGTGAACGGCCAGATCTCCTCGGAGACCCGCCGCCAGTCGGCGGTCGCGTTCATCTCGCCCAGGATCGCGAACAGGCCCAGGTTGATCCGCTGCACGATGACGTAGGCGCGCGGGATGCTGGCGTACGCGGCCAACGGGCTCTTGAAGTCCAGGTACCTGCGGGCCACGGACGAGGCGTATTCGCTGGTCATGGTGCGGGGTCCGGCGGAGCGGACCGACTCGTAGAACAGCGACATGTGCGCGACCACCTCATCGGTGGCGATCGGCGCGCCCGGTTCGAGGAAGCCGGCCTGCTCCATGGCGGCGCGGAAACCCTCGGGGTCGTCGCGGACGCACAGCGCGTCGATCATCCGCACGAGCGGGGCGAGTTCGTCGTCGGTGAAGTGCTTGACCAGGCCGAAGTCGAGAAAGGTGACCCGCCCGCCCGGCTCGAACAGGTAGTTGCCCGGGTGCGGGTCGCCGTTGAACGCCTGCAGCTCGTACAGCGAGCGGAAGGTGAACCGGTAGATCGTCTCCGCCGCGAGGTCCCGCTCCTCTTGCGACCAGGACAGCATCTCGCTGAACCGAGCGCCGGCCGCCAGCTCGCTGGTCATGACGCGGCCGGTGGACAGCTCGTCGACGATCTTCGGGACCCGTGCGGTCGGATGGCCGTCGAAGTAGGCGGCGAAACGGCGCTGGTTGTCCGCCTCGAGCCGGTAGTCGAGCTCCTCCCCGATCCGCGCCCGCAGCTCCTCGAGCAGCGCGGTCACGTCCTGGCTGGGCACCGCCATCTTCAGCAGCGACCTGATGAGGGAGACGTTGCCGAGGTCGGCCGCGATCGTCTCGGCGATACCGGGGTACTGCACCTTGACCGCGACGGCCTGCCCGTCGGCGGTGATGGCGCGGTGGACCTGGCCGATCGACGCCGCGGCGATGGGCTTGGGATCCCACTCGCGGAACACCTGCTCGGGCGGGCCGCCGAGCTCCGCCGCGATGACGCCGGCCGCCAGCTCGGCGGACATCGGCGGCACACTGTCCTGCAGACGTCCGAGGACCCGGCGGGCGGGCGGCGCGATGCCGTCGTCGACGTAGCTGGCGAGCTGCCCGATTTTCATCAGCACGCCCTTCATGGTGCCGAGCGTGTCGGCCACGTCCTGGGCGGTGCGCAGCGCCAGGTCATCGCGCAGCTGCTGACGGTGCTCGCCGGCGGCGGCGAACAGCCGGGGTGCGTTCACCGCGTACCTGGCGCCGCCGCGCGCGGCCAGCCGCATCGCGGTCAGCCCGCGGCTGACCCGGAGTTTGGGTTCGCTCACCGCGCCTGAGCCTGGTGTCCCGGTGCCTGCTGGTCGTGGGCGGCGCGCATTCGCAGTGTGAGCCGCTGCCGTGCCTCGAGCACCCCCGGCTCGCCGAGTGAGATCGCGTCGAGCACGCCGAGCACCTGGCGAACCTCCTCGCGTTCCGGCGGCACCGGGCCGACCAGGGAGCTGGCAGGCGAGCCGGGGACGCCGAAGCCGTATACGGCCTGGGCCCAGCCGGGCAGCGAGGTGACCGCCGCGCCCGCCAGGACCTGCCACACGTCGGCCAGTTCCGGCTCGACGTCCGGCATGGTGAGCAGGTACGTCGCCGTGTCCTCGGTCGACTTGCTGGCGCTGAGCTCGGGACGGACGCCTTCGAAGTAGCGGTCAAGCTCGGCGACGGACGCCGGCGCGAGGCCAGCGGGCATGCCGACGAGCTCGGCCGCGGCGGTCATCTCGGCGACGTACTGATCGCGTTCGGCCGCGCTGAGCGCGGCACCGTAGCGGGCGGCAGCGGCCAGACCCGATTCGACCAGGGCCGCGTGCACCCACAGGAGCAGGGCCGGATCGCCGGCCGCGTACGGTTTCCCGGTCACCGGGTCGGTGCCGGTGACCCACTCGTGGATCTTGCGCACCCGCGCCGCCGCCGCCCGGGCTGCCGCCCGGTCGCCGTAGGTGGTGGTCAGCACGTAGGCCGAGGTGGAGGCGAACCGGGCGCCGGGGTCGGCGCGCCAGTCGCTGTGCTGGTCGACCCCCGCCATCGCGAGCGGGTGGAGTGCCTGCAGAAGCAGCGACCGCAACCCCGCCACGGGCGCCGACAGGTCGGCGTGCAGCCGCCAGGTGACGCTGCCAGGACCGAAGAAGCCGTCGTCGGCCGGATCGAGCGGTACGCAGGCGGCGAACGCCGCCGCCGCGCGCTGAAAGAGCCCAGTGCCGGGAAACACCTCAGCGGTCATAGCGACGACCCCGCGACTTCCATAACAGTAAATTTACCTCCACGGGACGCGCGGTGACATATCGGGCCCGTTGGGTGCGCCTTAACCCGTCAGCCGTTGGACGCGCTTGGCGCCACCCAGCGGATGGTGAACTTGCTGACCTTGTAGTTGAGCGAATTGAGGGTCGGGGTGATGAAGTTGCCGCCGATGATCGTGCTCGCTTCCTTCTCCGCGGCCGCGATCAGCGGCTGGGTCACGCTCTTGACGGTGGTGGACTGGGTGAACGCCTCCTGCTGGGCCTGCGAGTAGAGCACGGAATCGGAGAACTGCGGCTTGATGATGGTGCCGCAGGCCAGGCCGGGATAGGTCCAGGAGTGGTCGGAGGAAACCGGCTTGGACAGCGTGTTGTCGACCGAGACGTCATGCACGGACTGCGGCAGTTGCGGCAGCGGGAGCGCCATCGTGACCGACACCGTGCCCGGCGTGGTGCCGGCCGGCTTGCTCAGCACGCGCAGGACGTAGTGCCCGGTTGAGGCCTTCCACCACGCTGGGCCCGGGTTCAGGTCGACGGTCGCCGACGCGTGGCCGATGGCCGAGAAGGTGGCCGAGTACCAGCACGGCAGGATGCCGATCGGCTTGGACACCGAGTGGGTGAACATGAAGTCGAAGGTGGTCGAGCCGAGCGCGGGCTTGTCGATGCCCTCGATCTTCTGCAGCACCAGCGGGCCGACCAGGGTGGTCGAGGTCGTGGTGTCGGACGACGACCAGGGCCAGCCGAACGTGACGTGCGGCAGGCTGGCGTTGATGCCGAACAAGTGCAGTGCCCCGGAAAGCACCGCGAGCATCGCCCACGCGGCGATGCGGCGGAACACGGCCAGCACGATGACGATCAGCACGGTCCACCGGAGCCAGTGCGGTATCCGGGCGTACCACCGCCGCCTGGGGTACTGCGGGCCGCCGCCCGGGGTGACGAGCACGACGGTCGGGTTCTGCGGCGAGCCGGTGACGCCGCCCCCCGGGCCCTCGGCGGCGGCGAACTGGCTGTCGGGCAGCCGCACGGTGACGTACTGGCCTGAGTCGTCCCGCACGGAAGCGGGCTGGGGGCTGGAACCCAGCCGGCGCGTGAGCCAGAGCACGAAGCGGAACACGGGATTACCTGCGCTTTCTGTCATTCAGACGGTCGCCGGGTAGCCGAGGCAGAGGAGAACGGTGACGGCGCCGAGCGGTTCGCGGAACTTGCCGCCAGGACGGTCAGGTGCGTCGGGAGCGTCAATGTTCGGCCAGTGCATCTTCTGGTGCTGAGCGGTGAGGCCGGCCACCGAGTAGGGGAACTCCATCGGGGACACGCCGTGCCGCTGCAGGATCGCACCCCAGCGGAAGGCGGCGAACACCGCCGCGAGCGCGCGCACCGACAGCGGCCTGCGGGCGGTCAGGTCGATGCCGTAGACGGCGGCGGCGAGTTCGGTCAGGTCGCACGCGCACTGAGTCAGCGCCTGGGACTTCGTCGAGTATGCCGTACCGTCGGGGTTGAGCATGCCGAGCTTCTCGCCGTGCACCGGGGAGTAGCGCGGGTCCGCCTTGCACTCCATCCAGTCCACGGCGGCGAGGAGCTTCCAGCTGGTGCCGGTGCAGGCGGCCACGTCGCGGTAGAGGTGCTCGCCGCGGGCGAGCGGCGCCTTGGCGCTGGCGAAGTACGCGGTCGTGACGGCCGTCGGGAACTGCGGCTCGTACCGCGCGACGCGGGGCGTTCCGAGACCGGGCGTAACCCGCCCTGGAGCGACGCGGTCCTGGGCGACGCGGGCCGTGGCGACCCGGCTCTGTGCGACCTGAGCCGGTGCGACCTGGGCCTGTGCGGCGCGGCTCTGTGCGGCGCGGCCCTGTGCAAGCTGGCTCTGTGCGGCCCGGGCGGATGTCGCCTGGGCGGCGGGCGCGACCCGGGCCGGCGCGAACCGGTCCGCGACGACCGGGTCAGCGACGACGCGCGTCGCGGTGCCCCGGTCACGGGTGACGTAAGCCGTGGTGGCAGCCGTGACGGTAGTACCGGGGGTTGGGGCGGTGGCAGGGTTCGTGGCGGTCGTACCGGGGGTTGGGGCGGTGGCGGGGGTGGTACCGGAAGCTGCGGCGGTGGTACCGGGGGTTGTGGTGGTGGCGGGGGTTGCGGTGGTGGCGGGGGTCGTGTCGGCGCCTGGGATCGTAGAGGTCCCCGGGATCGCCGGGTTTTCCGGACCTGACCGCGGTGGGGTGGCGGAAATCGCGCTGCTGCCTGCCGCCAGCGGGCCGGGCGTGACAAGGCCGGGAATGCGCGGGGTGCCACCCTGGACCGACGCGGTGGTGCCGGCCGCGGTGGAAGACGCGCGCGACGGCGACAGCGCGGGGGCGGCCACGCCCGGAATCTGCGCGTGCGCGGCCGTCTGGCCGCCAGCCGGGGCGGTCCCGGTGCCCGCGGAAGTGCTCGGGGCGGTGCCAGCCGACGCAGGGGAGGACGCTGGTGCCGTGGCTTGAGCCGGGGCGGTGGCGTGGGTCGCCGAGTCGGCCGGGGCGGCCGCCTGAGGCGTCGCGGCCGCCTGAGCCGTCGCGGCCGCCGACGACCCGCCGCTGTTGTCGAACTGATACAGGTTGTAGAGCTTCATCAGTGCGATGAGGTTCGCGCCGTAGTCCGGGTCGGTCGCGTACACGCCGGTCAGGTCGTTGGCGAAGGCATCGGGAACCGACCTGTCGGCCATTGCCCGGGTGTAGTAGCCGCTGGTCGCGAGCAGCTCGGCGTGGTCGGCGATCGACTCGGCGTCGTTGTGGTACACCCGGAACGCGGCGTCGACCGACTCCCACTTGCCGCCGATGTACTCCGACGTGGGCAGCGACACACTGCCCGCGGGGCCGGTCCCCTTAATCCCGAACAGATTGTGATACTGGGCGGAAAGGCCGCTGCTGCCCCACGCCGACTCTTCGATCGCCTGCGCGATCGTCACCGCGGCCGGCACGCCGTAGCGCTGCTGCGCGGCCATCGCGCCGGGCGCGACCAGGCTGATGAACGCCTGCTGGACCCTGGTTCCCGGGGTAGCGTACTTCGGCTTGCTACCCGCGGTCGCCGACGACGCCGACGACGACGCGGACGAGGTGGGTGACGCGGACGCGGACGAGGTGGGTGACGCGGGCGAAGAGGACGGCCTCGCGGTGGAGGTGGCCGCCGCTGCCGGAGTCACGGCGGGAGTGGCAGCCGGAGTAGCGGCGGGAGTGGTTGCCGGAGTCGCGGCGGGAGTGGCTGCCGGAGTCGCCGCGTGAGTCGCCGCGGGAGTGCTGGCTCGAGTCGTGGCGGGAGGCGTCGCTGCTGGGATCGCGGCGGCCGGGGTGGTGACGCCCGGGATGGCGGCCGGGCTGGCAGCCGGGGTAGTGGAGGCGTGCTTCGTAGCCGGCGTGGCGGGCGCGTGACTCGTCGGAGCCGCCGCTGACGCGGCTGCGGGCGCCGTCGTGACGGCGGCGGGGAGTCCCGGCACGGCCGCGTCCGCGTCCGCCGCCTCGGCGGGCGTGCTGGCGGGGGTGTCGCCGGTGTCACCGGTGTCACCGGTATCACCGGAGGCGCTTGGCCTGCTCCCGGCGTCACCGGCGTCACCCGAGGTGCCTGGCATGCTTCCGGAGGTGCTTGGAGCGTCGTTGGTACCACTCGCCGCCGCCGTCGCGCCAGGAACGGCAGCCCTCCCGCTGCCTCCAGCGACGGACGCGGCGGCGGAAGCGGCGGGCAGCCCCGGCACGGCCGCGGTGGTACCACCCGAGGTAGTTCCCGCGGTAGCACCACTGGTGGTGGACTGACTGGCGGACTGACTGGTGGTGGACTCACTGGCGGCGGAACCACCAGTAGAGACCGGCGCCGGCGCCGACGGCGTATGCGCGGGCGTCGTCGCCGACGAGGCCGGCGCGGTCCTCTCCGGTGTCGGCGCGGTCGTGACTGAGGCGGTCTTCAGGTGCCCGTTGTCGACGAAGCCGGCCACGCCGTGCGCGGACAGCGGAGCGCCGAACGCGTGCGCGTTGACCGTGAGGCCCGGGAGGGAGTCGGCGCCGATGGTGTGCAGGACGCCGCCTGCGTCGCTGGTCACCACCTCCACGTGGCCGTTGAAGACGACCCAGTCGCCTGGCTGCGGCTGGTAGCCGTCGCCGAGCGGGTGCCAGCGCCGGCTGGCCTGGGCGTCCGCCACCAGGGATTCGATGCCGGGGGAGGCCGGGTTGGTGTCCACCCGCACGTCGGCCCATTCCGGCATCGGCCACGGGTAGCTCGTCCCGCCGGTCACCCAGCTCTGCTGACCGACGGCCTGCGCGGCCAGCTCGAGCGTGAGGCTGGCGAACGCCGCGCAGGACGGTCCGTGATCGGCGCCGTTGCTGCTGGTGTTGTCCCAGATCAGCGACTCCATCTGGGCCGGTGTCTTGGTGCCCGCCAGCCGCTGGTAGTACCCGGCCACGTTCACGATGGCCGCCCTGAGCTGGGCGTCGCTGGTCACCCCGTGCGCGCTGCCGCCCGACGCGTGGTCGCCGAACGCGCCAGGCTGCGCCGCCTGCTCGAGCGCGAGCAGGTGCACTGGCACGCTGGTCGGCGAGGTCACTGTCGCGGCCGCCCCTGGAACGAAGTTGAACCCGGTGATGATGCCGCCGGTGCTTACGGTGACAAGCGCCGTTGCCTGCTGCCACCATGGCTTCCTGACGGCACGCACGGATACCACTTCCCCCCATCGACGGTTACAGTCCTCTTTGCGGCATACAGTCGGTTCCTGCTTTTCCTGCCGGTTTGGCCGTTGTGTCTGACCTGCGGTTACCCTCCTTCCGGGCGCCGCCAGCGGGCTGCGGTCACCCGCCGGCGGCGGGCCTCTCCCCGGTCACCCGCCCGAGGCGGGCAGGCTGGCGAGAATCGCCTGCACCCGCGAATCGCCCGGGTTGCCGGCGTTCTCGAACAGCACCCCGGCCTCATTCGCGAGCGTCGACGGCGTGCCGCCCATCCACTGCTGGAACACGTCGCTGACCAGCGCCGCCTCGCCCGCACCGTCAGTGACCGCGGCGGCACAGTGCGCTGGGTAACCCTGCCTGGTGACGAGCTTGGGCGAGCCGGTGTAGCGCTGGCAGTTGGCCGCCTTGCTCTCGAGCCCGGCCTCCACCAGGGCGCCGCCGCTGGTCGACGTGAGGGTCGCGCCGCTGATGATGTTGTTGATCGCTCGCGCGGCGACCTGCAGGCTGTCAAGCGGGCTAGCGGGGTTATAGGGGTGGTGGAGGTTGAGCGACCAGGCGATGTCGCCGCCCTGGGACGGCTGGATCGGCTCAAGGCCCTTACGTCCGGTCGCCTGGTCGACGTAGCCCGGATTGTCGCCGCTGGTCAGCAGCGAGAACGCCCAGAGCACGGACTGGGTGTCCTTGTCGCAGGCGAAGTTGAGCCCCGTCGGCTCGGCCGCCACGTCCGGGTTCTCGCACGCCTGCTTGATCTCGGCCTGGACCGTCGTGACGCTGGCAGGCCAGCTCGCGCTGCCGCCGCCGAGCACGATCAGCGCGGCGACGACGCCGGCGCCCACGGCGGCCGCGCCCATCGCGAGCAGCCGCCAGTGCGCCAGGATCCTGCGCCCCCGGCCCCGCTTGACCCGCTGACGGCCGTGGTTCATCAGGGCTTCGGTTCGGCCGCTGGGCGGGGGAGCGGCCCCGGCGCCGCCCCCGTTCCCGCCGAGCAGCTCGTCGGCGGGAAGAGGAACCTGGTCGCCGCCGTACAGCTCGTCGTCGGGGTCCGGGTCCCGGTAGCCAGCGTCGGGCGTGGCCACGTTGCCCCAGCGGGACGTCCCGCCGGGCGAGGCGGCGGCCAGCAGCCGCCGTTCGAGCTCAGCGGCCTTGTTTTCCAGTATGGCGATGCGATCGGCATCGTTATAGCTAATATATTCGAAACCCTGCGTCATGGGCACCCCTTGCTGGCGGTCAGTTGCTGGGACTGGCGTTCCGGTCCGGACGGGCCGGCCGGCGTTGTCCCGTTAGCGCCCGCGCGCGGCGGCCGGTTGCCGCGGCGCGGGGAAGTGCGCCGCGGTCACCAGGCCTGTCGTCGCCGCGCGGTCCGTACTCATGTTCCCTATTAGAACACGCGTGCGACTGCAATGGAAACTATTTGCGAAACGAGCCTTCTATCGTTATGAAGTGTTCGAGCTGATCGGGCGCCGGACCGTGTGGCTGGAGGGACCAGGGTGGCCGCTGGGCGGGGACGTCGGGCAGCGGGTCGCGTCAGCTAAAACCGGCCCGGCTGCGGGCCCGCGCTCGTGGCACCGGGTGGCGTCACTTAAAACCAGTTCGCCTCCCGCCCGCGCTCGTGGCACCATGGTCCCGTGTTGAACGGGCTGCTCGCCGGATACCGCGCCGAGGACGAGAGCGAGGCCGCCGACGTGACCCGGCTGGTCCGCCTCGCGACGGCCGAGCCGGACCCGTGGTCACGGTCGCTTCCGCTCCACTTCACCGCGTCGGCGCTGGTGGTGCACCCGGAGTCGGGCCGGATCCTGCTGCGCTGGCACGTCAGGCTCGGGCGCTGGCTGCAGGTCGGCGGACACGGGGACCCGGGGGAGAGTGACCCGCTGGCGATCGCGCTCCGCGAGGCGGCGGAGGAGACCGGGCTCACCGACCTGCGGCCGTGGCCGGACGGCACGCTCAGGCACGCGGTGGTCTGCCAGGTGCCCGCCTCGGCCGCTGAGCCCGCGCACGAGCACGGTGACCTCAGGTACGTCCTGGCGACCGGGCAGCCGGAGGCGATCGCACCGGAGAACGACCAGTCGCCGCTGCGCTGGCTCCCCCTGAACGAGGCGCGCGCCGTGGTCGCGGACAACAACCTGGCGCACACCATCGACCGGGTGCGCGGCCTGCTGACCCCGGCCGGCTGAAGAATGACCGCCTGAAGTCTGACCTCGCGAAGCCTGGCCGCTGAGCTATCGCCCGCAGCGGCGGAATACCGAGCCCCGCACTGCATAATGCCGAGCCCCGCAGGACGTAACGCCGGGGCAGGCCCGCCGGGCAAATCACCCGGTGCCGCCGCTGGCCTCAAGACGCGCCCGGCCGTCGCGCTACCGGGCCGCCCCCAGCCCGACGCGACGCCCTGAACAGCCTGAACTACCCGCTGTAATGGCGAGACATGATAACTTCCGTTGGGCTCCGCACGGCGCCGGCTTATTTAACGCGCCGGAAATCTTCCGGCCTAATGCGGGATGTACCGGAAAGTCGGCCCGCAGATCCTAGTGAAAATAGTCTGTTTTATGGTACTTTTCCGTCACCACAGGCGAAGCTGCCCGGAGCGCCGGCCTGTGCGCTCCGCGGGCATGGCGTTCGGACAATCTAGATCATTTGTCATCATCGATAGCGAATCGTGATTATCCGGCACCGTGTCCTTAACAAGGCTAACTTACCCTGCTGGCAAAGTTCGCCCCGCTGACCAGCCCTTACCTGGGGTGGGAAGCAGGGCACACAGCACAGCCAAGGAGCGCATTTGATGTTTCGGAACAGACGGCGGACGCGCGCAGCGCGGGTCGCCGTGGCCGGAGCGGCCGCCCTGCTCGCGGTGGTCGGTATCGCCGCCTGCAGCAGCTCGTCTAGCTCGACCGGGGCCAGCAGCACGTCAAGCTCGGCCACCGCGTCCTCGACCGCCCCGGCCGTGGCGGGCGGCACCATCCGGGAAGCGCTGCCCGCGGGTGTGACGCTCAGCTACATCTTCCCGTACACGGCGCTGACCAACGCCAACGAGTACAACGCCGAGTTCTTCCAGATGCTGATGTACCGGCCGCTGTACATGTTCGGCAACGACGGCCAGTCGGTGGACGTGAACTACCCGCTGTCGACCGCCAACGCGCCGGTCTACACCGACGGCGGCAAGACCGTCACGATCACGATGAAGGGCTGGAAGTGGAGCAACGGCGAGACCGTTGACGCCAGCGACGTGATCTTCTGGCTGAACATGATGAAGGCCCAGCCGGCCAACTACTACGGTTACGTGCCCGGGCTGCTGCCTGACAACCTGGCTTCCTACAGCGCGACCAGTGCGAACACGGTCGTCCTGCACCTGAAGGCGGCGGTCTCGAGCATCTGGTTCACCTACAACCAGCTCGCGGAGATCACCCCGATGCCGGCCGCCTGGGACGTCACCTCGGCCAGCGCCGCGGCGGGCAGCGGCGGCTGCGCCACCGACACCGCGGCCGACAAGTGGGCCAAGTGCGACGCGGTCTACAAGTTCCTCAGCGGCCAGGCGGCGAACGCGAAGACCTACGCGACCAACCCGATCTGGGGCGTGGTCGACGGGCCGTGGAAGCTGTCCAGCTTCAGCACCGCCGCATCCGGCCCGGTGACCTCGTTCGTCCCGAACGCGTCCTACTCCGGCAGCCCCAAGCCGCAGGTGAACACGCTCACGTACTACGCCTACACCGACGACACGACCGAGTACACCGCGCTCAAGACCGGTGACCTCGACGTCGGCTACATCCCGCCGCAGGACGCGCCGCCGGTGTCCGGCAGCCAGATCGTGCCCTCGACGGACCCGCTTGGCAGCGGTTACGCCCTGCAGCCGAACTACGCGTTCGGCATCCAGTACTTCTACATCAACTTCAACAACCCGACGCTCGGCCCGGCTTACAAGCAGCTGTACGTGCGTCAGGCGATCCAGGAGTCGATCGACCAGGAAGGCATGATCAAGTCGGTCGACCGCGGCTACGGTTACCCGACCTCGGGCGGCGTGCCGACCCAGCCGCAGAGCCAGTGGGTTCCGTCGGTGCAGAACCAGAACGGCGGCCAGGGCCCCTACGCCTTCTCCACCTCGAACGCGATGTCGCTGCTGACCAGCCACGGCTGGAAGGAAGTGGGCGGCGTGATGACCTGCCAG
>DASYAD010000136.1:0-6309 GCA_036501515.1 Trebonia sp.
CGACGAGGGCGAACTGTACGCCACGCGCCTGGTGAAGGCGGGTGTCCCGGTGCGCCACCAGCGGTTCGCCGGGCAGATGCACGGCTTCTTCACCATGGTGGACGCGCTGCCCGGGGCCGCCGCGGGCCTGGACTACGTGGCGGCCGCCATCGACGAGAGCCTGACGGGCGAACCCGCCACCGCCGAACGCCCGGCGGCCGCGGTATAGCCGGGCGCCATCACGCGGGGCGCCGGGGAAGCGTGGTCGTCAGGCCGAACGCGGGGAACAGCTCCGGGTCGAGGAAGACGACGATACGGGTGATCGAGCCGGCTGCCTGCTCGACCAGGTGGATGCCGTGTGCCCGGAACGAGCCCCCCGTCATCACCCGTGTACACGGCCAGCGCCGGGTAGCCGTTGGCAGAGGTCGGCAGCGCCTTGTGCGGGCGGGTGAAGGCGCGGCGCTCGTGGTGGTCGAGAACGGCCGCCCGTCCGCTGAACCAGCGGGCGATGGGCGGCATCTCGTACCTGACATCGGCGCGGAGCAGGTCGGCCAGCCCGTTGGTGTCACCGGACTCGAAGGCGGCGAGGTAGCGGCGCAGCAGTTCGGTGTCCAGGTCGGGCGGGGCGACGACGCGGTCCTGGTCGGGCAGGGCACTGGCGATGGCCAGGCGCGCCCGTTGCAGCAGGCTTCGCACGGCGGTGACCGAGACATCGAGGATGCCTGCCACTTCGGCCGGGCTGAACGCGGCGACCTCGACGAGGAGCAGCACGGCGCGCTGCCGGGCCGGCAGGACCTGGTAGGCGGCGACCAGCGCCAGCCGCGTGCTTTCGCGCAACTCGGCGATCGCCGCCGGGTCGTCGGGCCGGTCGAGCAGCCCGGCGGTCGGCGCGGGCTGCAGCGATGCGGTGCAACCAGGTCCGCAGCGACGAGCGCCCGTCGAACCGCGGGTAGCCGCGCCAGGCGCGCACGAGGGTCTCCTGGACGAGGTCTTCCGCGTCCTGGTACGAGCCAAGCATGCGGTAGCAGTGCGCGAGCAGCTCACGCCGGTACACGTCGGCCAGCTCGGCGAACTCGGCGAACTCGGCGAACGGCGGTGCCTTGGTCACTCGGCACTGAACCCTCCCAGCGGACAGCAGACTCCCGGCAGCTAAGCCCTATTGCTGGTACTGACTCCGTCGGCGGCCGTGCTTCACCGGTCGAGGCGGCCCGTCTTTGCCGGGCGGTGCCGCGTGCTGTGCCGCCGCGGGGCCCTCTTCCGCCAAGACCGGTTAAGTCCGAGGTCGAGCCTGGTCAGAACAGGCACCAATCCCGACCCGGAGGCTCTGGTGACCAGAACACAGAAGTGGGTGCTGCGATCACGTCGACAGCGGCCCTCATGGTGGCCCTCGACCAGCTCGTGGTTTCCACCGCGCTCAACGCGATCCGTAACAGCCTGCACGCGTCGCTCGCCACACTCGAGTGGACGGCGAACGCCCACAGCCTCAGCTTCGCGGTCCTGCTGATCACCGGCGCCGCGCTCGGCGACCGGTTCGGCCGCCGGCGCATGTTCGCCGTCGGATTAACGGTGTTCGCGCTTGCCTCGGCGGCGTGCGCGCTGGCCCCGGATACCGGGACGCTGATCGCGGCGCGGGCCGTGCAGGGCGCGGGGTCAGCGCTGGTGATGCCGCTGGCGGTGGCGCTGCTGACCAGCGCCTTCCCCCTGGAAAAGCGAGGCAGCGCACTAGGCATCTTCACCGCGCTGGCCGGTCTCGCGGTCGTCGGCGGCCCGCTGGTCGGCGGTGCGGTCACCGAGGGAATCTCGTGGCAGTGGATCTTCTGGATCAACGTGCCGATCGGGGCGGTCCTTGTCCCGCTCGCGCTCATCCGCACGAGCGGACGCCGCCGCCCGCTAGCACCCGTCGCATCTCGCGACTACTCGACAAGGAGACGATCATGACTTCCCCCGCTAGCCCGCTAGTAGACCTCGGCAAGGCCCCCTCGGCCCGGCAGAGAGCGGCCGCACTCCGCGCACTGCACGTGCCCGGCCACCCGCTCGTGCTGCCCAACGCCTGGGACGCCGCCTCCGCCACGATGGTGATCGACGCGGGCTTTCCCGCCATCGCCACCAGCAGCGCCGCAACGGCCTCCGTTCTCGGCTACGCCGACAGCGAGGCGACTCCGGTCGAGGAGGTGCTTGCCGCGGCCGCCCGGATCGTGCGCGCGGTCAGCGTCCCGGTGACCGTCGACTTCGAACGCGGCTACCGGCTCCCGGCCGCCGAACTGGCCGAACGCCTTACCAGCACCGGGGCGGTCGGGCTGAACCTGGAAGGCCTGAGCGCGGCTAGGGCAGGAACCACGCTCCCGTTCGGGAAAATCAAGATCTTTATCCCGAACGGGAGCGTGTTTCACGCATTAATCGTCAGGATTCTTCATGTCTCGCCCGGCTCTGGACTGTCGGTTCTGTCATGCTTTGCCGGGTTCGGAGGGTGAAGTGGGCGCGTTTCCCCGCGCCCTTACGTGATCGGCGGAAGGTGTCATCCGTGATGCGAGGACGCAGGCTGGCAGTGCGCCGCCCTCTTGGTCGCGGCCGCGGGGCTGACGGTGGCTGCCATGCCGGGAGCGAGCGCGGCTACTGGCGCGAGCGGGCTGCCGATCTTGTTCGCGAACCTGGATGAGCAGGCTCATCAGTGCACGGTCATCGGCTCGGACAGCAATTACCAGGCGGTGGCCTGCGCCGACCTGGTGACTTCGCAGGGGGTGTCCGACTACTACGTCCATGCCCAGGTCGAGGCCTACTGCCAGACGGCGTCGGCGGCGCACACGGTGGTGCCCTGCAACGCCATCGAGGAGGCGACCTCGCTGCAGACCGGCGACGGCGAGACGAGCGGCTACCTCAACGAGTGCGCCGGCGACTGCCCGGGGGGCGGCTGTACAAGTCGACACCGAACTGGGACTACAGCATCGCGCTTGACGGTGACGTGGCGTGCTCCTCCAGTGTGAACACGTCGAACCAGGTATGGGGACTCGCCTGGGCTTACGGCACAGTCGTCACGACACCGGACGAGAAGGTGTGGGAACTGGGCGAGCCCGGAACGTCGAACGACGGGGGAAATGACTCAACGGGCCATTACTTCGTCTGCCCGTAACGTCACGCCGCGACGGCGAGGCGGTAGCTGCCCGGCGCCCGCCCCGACTCGCGCTTGAACGCCTTGGCGAAGGCGAATTCCGAGGCGTACCCGGTGCGCTCGGCGATCGCGGACAGCGGCAGCCCGGTCTCCCGCAGCAGGCGCCGCGCCGTCGTCATCCGCCAGCCGGTCAGGTAGGACAGCGGCGGCTCGCCGAGCACGCTCTTGAACCGGCGGGCGAACGCGGCGCGGGACAGGCCAGACTCGCGGGCCAGCGTCTCCACGGTCCACGAGACCGCCGGCGAGCCGTGGATGGCCCGCAGCGCGGGCGCGATGGCCGGGTCGGCGACCGCGGCCGCCCAGCCGGTCGCCTGCTCGGCCGGGAGCTGGTCGTGCCACGCGCGCAGGATCCGCAGCAACAGCACGTCGATCAGCGCGACCACGATGCTCGCGCTGGTACCGCACGGGTCGGCGGTCTCATCGATGATCTGGCGGACCGAGACCTCAAGCGCCTTACCGCGCTCCGCGCTCGCCGGGAAGTGAATGACGTCGGGCAGGCTGGCCACCAGCGGGTGCGAGCTGGTCACGTCGAGCTTGTACGCAGCGCACGCCAGCACGGCCCGCTCCCCCGGCCCGTCAATCAGTAGCTCACCGAACGCGGCGCCGTGCGCGACCCGGTCGTGGGTGTAGTCCCGTGGCGGCAGCGCGGGGTCGCCGCACAGCGTGTGCTGGCCGCCGCGGGACAAGAACACCAGGTCACCGGTCGCGAGTCTGAGCGGCTTGCCGCCCCTGGGCACCAGCACGCAGCCGCCCTCGGCCACCACGTGGACCCCCGCTCCCGCGAAGGCCGGCAGCCGCATGCTCCAGGGCGAGTGGCACTCGCAGCGGGTGACCACCGGGCTGCCGGTGCGCAGCGCGGCGAGGGTGTCACCGAACAGATCCATGGCCCCCCGAGACGCGCGGACATGCAACCGGGCTTTTCGGCCATTCTCTCATGTAGTCCCCATATCTAGGCTTAGTTCCCATAGCCCAGATAACCGGAGGAAAGGAAAGCCATGAAAGCACTTGTCTCGGCCGGGCGGGAGCAGCGTCGGCTCGCGTTCGCGGACGCCGATGAGCCAGAGCCTGCCGCGGATCACGCGGTCGTGATGGTGGCCGCGTTCAGCGTGAACCGGGGCGAGACCTACCAGCTTGAGCAGCCCCGGCCGGGCTGGCGCCCCGGCAAAGACATCGCGGGCGTGGTCAGCCGCGCCGCCGCGGACGGCTCGGGCCCGGCCGCCGGGACCCGCGTGGTCGGCCACGCCGACTCGGGCGGCTGGGCGGAGCGGGTGGCGGTGCCGACCCGCCACCTGGCCGAGTTGCCGGCGGAGATCCCGTTCGTTACCGCGGCGGCGCTGCCCCTGGCCGGCCTCGCGGCGCTCCGCCTGCTGCGCGTCACCGGGCCGCTGCCAAGCACGACGGTCCTGCTGACCGGCGCTTCCGGTGGCCTCGGGCACTACTTCACCGAGCTCGCCGCGTCGCAGGGTGCCTTGGTGACCGCGGTCACCGCGTCCGACGACCGGGGAGGGCGGCTGCGCGAGCTTGGCGCCGTCCGCGTGCTGCCCGACGTCAAGTCGGCGCCCGCGTCGTTCGACATCGCGATCGACTCCGTCGGCGGCGAGACCTCCAGGGAGGTCTGGCACCGCCTGCGACAGCACGGAATGCTGATCTGGCTCGGGCAGGCCAGCCGCGTCCGGCCCGAACTCGACTACTTCGACTGGGACGGCGCGATGAGCGTCACGATCCGCAAGTTCAACTACATGGACGCCGCCCACACCGTGGCCGAGGACCTCACGACCCTGGTCAGGCTCGTCGCGGCCGGCCGGCTGCACCCCGAGATCGGCCGGGTCGACGACTGGTCAGGCACCGGGGACGCGATTTCGGCGCTGCTGAGCCGCGAGGTCCGCGGCAACGTCGTGCTCACCATCGGCTGAACGCCGGCCTCTCGACGCCGGCCCTCGGTGCTTGCCCAGGATCGGCCGGACGGCAGGTCCCGGCACCGGGACCCTGCCGTCCGTGTGCGGCGTGCGCCTCGGGCGGGGTCGTCGCACGCGGTAGCGGCGGACTTC
Organism: Trebonia sp.; assembly: GCA_036501515.1. GTDB lineage: Bacteria > Actinomycetota > Actinomycetes > Streptosporangiales > Streptosporangiaceae > Trebonia. The sequence continues at coordinate 5,194 of DASYAD010000136.1, forward strand.
TCCTACCAGGCGGCCAGGTCGTCCTGAAGCTGGCCGAACTTAACCGGCTGGCGCTCGATCGCATCGCGGCCAAGCGCCAGGTGCCCGGGGAGCTTGTCCTGGCGGGTCACCTCGTAGATCAGCGCGGTGCCCTTGACCGGGTCACGGGGCTGGGTGTGGTTCGCCGGCCGACCCAGTCCAAGGTCCCGTGGGCGGGAGCCCCCTATCGCGTCATTCTTAGGAAATGTGATGACTTACGAACTAAATCGAAGTTCTTCTTAAAGCGGCCCGGACACCCTGATATATAGGAAAAGTGACTGTCGTCGCTTCCGCGGCCACTGGAGCCAGTGATAGTAGCCGGGAACCCGGGGAAAACCGGGGATTTCGGCCGGATATCCAGGGACTGCGGGCGGTCGCCGTCGCGATGGTGGTGATCTACCACCTGTACCCATCGGCGTTGCCCGGCGGCTTCGCCGGGGTGGACGTGTTCTTCGTGATCTCCGGGTACCTGATCACCGGCCACCTGTGGCGCGGCTACGCGCAGACGGGAAAGGTGGGCCTGGCCGACTTCTGGGGACGGCGGGCCAGGCGGCTGGTCCCGGCGGCGGCGCTCGTGCTGACCGTGACGTGGATCGCGGCGCGGATCATCGAGCCCGCGACCCAGCTCGCCAACACGGCGCAGCAGATCCTGGCAAGCGCGTTGTACTACCAGAACTGGCAGCTCTCGTCGGATGCCGTCAACTACTTCAAGTCCGCCAACGCGGCCACTCCCGTGCAGCACTTCTGGTCGCTGTCGATCGAGGAGCAGTTCTACCTCATCTGGCCGCTGCTCTTCCTGCTCGCGACCCTCCTGACGGCGATATTGGCGATGCGGCGGGCGGCCCCGGCGCTCGCCGGCACGGAGCAGGCGGCCCCAGTGCTCGCCAATACAGGCGCCCGCACGCGCCGCGCCGCCCTCGGCGTGCTGACGGCGGCGCTGGTCATCGCGTCGCTGGCCTACTCGATTCACGAGACGGACGCCAACGCGCCCGCGGCGTACTTCATGACAACGACGCGCATGTGGGAACTCGGCGCCGGAGGCCTCCTCGCCCTCGCCCCCGCGTGGCTGACCCGCGCGCTGGCGAGGGCGAGGAGGCC
>DASYAD010000137.1:0-2137 GCA_036501515.1 Trebonia sp.
ACGCTCCACTGGGACGGCACAGGCCCCGAGGCTCCGGTGAAGACCCGGCGGCGCGATGACGGCCAGTGGGTGCTCCGCTTCCGCTGCCGGTGCGGCCGCGATGTCCAGCGCGCCGAATCCCGCCTGGTCGAGATCGTCCAGTGCTTCAGCGCCGCGTTTCCCGGCCGGCGCGCCGAGATCGACATTGTGCGGCTCGGATGAGCGCAACCGTCTATGATCGTGATGCCCGGCAGGACTGCCCTGCGGCCTCAGCGCCTGCCGCTGCCGGGCGTATCCACGCTCCTCAGCGGGAGTGCGATTCCGCACACCCGGGAGCAGCCCGTGTCCCAGCGAGAACGCAGTCTCCGCGCCCGCCTCGCCACCGAGTACCGCCGTCGTGACCGCGACCCGGATGCCATCGTGGCCGTGCGCCGCGAGCTCGCCGCCCAGCAGATCCGCGACCACATCACCCGGATCACCACGGCCGCGCCGCCGCTCACCGACGGCCAGCGCCAGGAGCTCGCCGCGCTGGTGCTCGAGGGAGCGGCCAGTGCTGCGGCGTAACGCGAGAGGCGGCCCACTTCCGACCAGCAGTGCCGCTGGTCTTGCATCAAGCGTCGTGAGGCCATGGGTTACCTGCTTCGGCGGATGATCCGCGATGGCGCGCCAGCGTCGTGGACGTCGCTGATGCGGGACCTGGCGAAAGAGATCGCCGACGACGCCCGCGACCCTGAGCCGGGCGTGTCCCTCGCCGATCTTCCCGAGGATCAGTGGCCGTGGTCGGCGCTCCGCGTGGAGGGCTACTGCGACCCCTCCGGCGAGTGGCACGACGGCCTGGCCGAGATCTGCGGCGTCACGCTGCGCGCGATCTCCGACGCGCTGACCGAGCTCGGGCGCCAGGGATACGAGATGAGGCAGCCCGTTCTCGACAGGGAGGGCAAGCCGGTCGTTGACCGGCGCGGCCGTGTCCTGTACGCGGGCAAGGGTCACGCTCTCCGGTTCAGGGTGCCCCCACTGGCACCCCGGCGCCCGCAAAGCTCGCACCAGAGTGCGACCGATTACAGCGTTAGCTCGCACCCGAGTGCGACCTATGTGGGTAATGCGGCCCCGCAAAGCTCACGTCAGGGTGCGACCAATGGGCCCCAAAGGTCGCACCCTGACGTGTCAAAGCTCGCACCAGGGTGCGACCCCGTCCCCCTATCCCCGCAAAGATCATCCCCTCAGTCCCGCGCGCCGCGCGCCTTGGCAGACAGGGTCCGCGTGGCCGTCCCCGACGCAACTGACGACGAGATCGACGAGTTCGCCAAACAGGTCACCGACAAGCACGCGCCCGAAGACCTCGGCAGGTACGTCGCTGCATGGTCGGCCGGGCGCATCGCCACCCGAATCGCCAACATCCGCCGACAGCGTCGACTCGCTAGCACCGGCACCGCGGGGCAGCCGACGTGGTGCGGCGAGTGTCACCAGCGCACCCGCCTGCTGCTCGACGAGTTCGGCCAGCAGGGCAATCAGCCGTGCCCGCGGTGTCGGCCCGCACGGAGGGCATCATGACCGCCTCCACGACCCAGCCATCCCTGTGGGATGCCCCGCACACCGCGCGGAGGTCGCGGCGGCAGATCCCAGCGTCGTGCGCCCTGTGCCCCGCCCGCGCGGAGACCCCGTTCGGCCTGTGCCTCGGCTGCCTTCGCGCTGCTGCCGACGAGCTGGCCCGGATCGTCTCGCGGCCACCGGGTCCGGACGACGGGCGGCTGTCCAGCGTCCCGTTCGCGGCGATCTGCCGCCGCTGCGGGCGCCCGGGCCACGACCCCAGGGCGTGTGACGCATGACCGCCGCGGACCGTTCCGGCCGCCGCCGTGAGCGCGCCGACGCTGCCGCCAGTCTCCGGGCCGCGGGCTGGTCGCTGCGTCAGATCGCCCGGCACCTGCACGTGTCCGCCCTACGCCGCCCGTGGGAAGACGACTGGCGGCCCGAGGCGCAACGGCTCCGCGCTGCCGGCCACCCGGACCACCGGAATAGCCAGCTGATGCCGTTCTGGATGATCGCGGAGCGGCTCTCCGTCTCCGAGCGGGAGGTGCGCCGGCACTTCGCCCGGCTGCGCGCCCGGGAGTCGAGAGCGAAGCGGGCCGCCTGGCTGAGGACCGCCGGCCATTCGCTCCGC
>DASYAD010000138.1:0-2764 GCA_036501515.1 Trebonia sp.
GTCTCCGTTGTACGGGCAGAAGAATCCGAGTACCCGGATTCCGTCGCGTTTGAGGTTGTCGAGGTCCCGCGTGATGTCTGTGAATTTGTAGCCGAAATAGGTGCTGTAGAACCACATGAACCCGTTCAGGTCCTGAAAGGCGGTGTCGCCGCCGGACCCTTGCTCGTCCGCCGCCAGCACGGGCTGGCTAGATGCCTGGTCGCCGGCGGCGTCGGCCTGGTGCTGCCCCGACGCGAGGGCAAGGGCGGACCCTAGCGGCACCGCGACCATCAGGGCCCGCCGGGTCATGCCGGGTCGCTCGTTGGACTCGATGTTGCCCATGTCTTATTCCTCATCTCCGTTCGCGCTGATCAGCTTGTCGGCGAGATCGCCGAGCGAGACGCCCCGCAGTTCGGGTACGCAGAGGCCGCGCAGCGTCATGGCACGGCTCCGCCACGCCGCTGGGAGACGGTCGACGCCGGCCAGCGCGCCGCAGATGGCCCCGGTCATGGCGGGCACGCTGTCCGCCTGCTTGGCGATCGTGGCGGCAGCGGGAATCGCGGTCATCGGATCGCCGTCAGAGGCCAGCGCGAGCGCGTAGGCGCTGGCAAGCGTCTCCGGGGCGACGGTGCCGAAGCTGTAGCTCTGATTCGCCACCCGGTCGCTCAGCTCCGCCGCGAGGTCGAAGGGCGACGGGGCCTGTTCGGCGAGGTGCAGGGCCGTGGCCAGCTGGCGCGACAGCCAGCAGTCGGCCGGGATTCGCTGCCGCCCGGCGTCGACCGCCTTCGGCAGCGCCGATCCGCCGACAGCGGACGCGATGGTCGCGGCCATGGCCTCGGCGGCCCACACGCCGTCCTCGGCGTGCGTGATCTCCGCCAGGCTCCTGGCTACGTCCGCGGCCAGCCCGGCGTGACCGGCGAAGCGGATGCCGACGGCGACGGCCCGGGATGCGGCGCCGTCGTCGTAGTGAGCGGGGTTGTCTCCCCCCGTCTGCGGCGGCCGGAGGCCGCGCCTTGTGTTGATGATGGACGCCCGTTCGGCGATGCCTGACCAGACGTCGTCGCCGGCCTGGACGACGTGCTTCTGCCAGCCGGCGAACAGCGCCTCCGGGCTGTAGTCGCCGTCCGCCTCCAGGAGGATCACGGCGGTCACCGCGGCGAACTCGCTGTCGTCGGTGGGCGAGATGAGCAGCTCGTCGGGACGGCCGAGCGTGAAGGGCAGCGGGAACCGGAGGACCTGCTGGTCGTCGAGTTCCCTGGCGAACCGCCAGAGGGCGGATCTCCGCCAGCCCGTGCGCACGGTGCGGTGGAACAACGAGGGAAAGCCTGCCGCGTCGCCGACGGCCAGCCCGACCAGGGCGCCCTGGGCGCGGGAACGCAGCAATGGGTCATTGGCAGTCATCGCACATCCGTTCGGTGGCCTTCTTTGTTAGGAGCGCCTGGTGGAGCGCTACCGCTAGCTCGGCGAGGTCGGTGCCCGCGACCGCCTTGATGCAGTGGCCGCGAACGCGGTTGATCCGCAGCCGCCATCGTTCCGGCACCGCCTCCGCGCCGTGGAGCGCCCCGGCGATACCTCCGGCCATGGCCGCGATCGTGTCGGCGTCGCGTCCGATGTTGACTCCGGCGAGCACAGCGCCGACGTAGTCGCCACGGGCCGCCGCCAGCACTCCGAACGCCAGCGCGGTTGCCTCCGGGGCAACGTCGGCCCACGGGTAGTGGAAGAGGGAGATCTCCTCGTACAACTGGTCCACCGCCGATCGCAGGTCCGGTGCCCGGCGGCCGACGTCGACGGCCATGGCGATCGTCCGCGCCGACCACGAGCTTGGGGGAACCGCGCCGAGTCCCGCCGCGATGACCGCCTCCCAGGACGACTCGACGAGGGCCGCGGCGACCGCGGCGGCAACGGCCTGGCCGCAGTAGATGCCGTCGCGTGCGTGAGACACCTGGGCGTCGATCGCTGCCAGCCGGGCCGCTTCTCGCGGATCACCGGCGCAGAACACGCCGACTGGTGCGATGCGCATCGCGGTCCCGTCGCTCCACATCTCGTGGTTGTCCGTCCCGGTCCGCGGCGCGACCAGCCCGGCCCGGATGTTGTTGATGGCGGTCATCTCGCTGAAACCGCCGCCGTAGAAGCCGCCCTCCTGCTCGACGAGGTTCTCCCGCCACGCCGCCGTGACATCCGCGGGCGTGAGCTTGTGGCCGTGCTTCAGCACAGTCCTGGCGGTGAGGACCGCGTATTCGGTGTCGTCGGTGCCTGCCGGGTCATCGCTGAGGAAGTCCTCCACCCAGCCGTACTTCGCGGTGATTTCCTCCCTGGTCATGCCTTCGGTGGGTGCTCCGAGAGCGTCGCCCACCGCCTGTCCGATGAGTGCTCCGTATACCCGGTCGTAGGGCACGGCTGCCGTCACTAGTGACTCCTATGTGCTTAGGAACGTCGTTTGTTAGAGAAGTTCAGCCGCCGAGGCCGCCGGAGGCGATGCCCGCGATGAAGTGCCGCTGCAGCACCAGGAACAGCGCCATCATCGGAAGCAGCATGATGACCCCGGCCGCCGATATCAGCGCGTCGTTCTGGCTGAATCCCTGCTGGAACTGGTACAGCGCGACCGACACCGGCTGCAGGCTCGGGCTCTGCAGGAAGGTGACACCGATGAGGAACTCGTTCCACGCCGACAGCCCGGCGACGAGGGCGACCGTGAGGAATCCCGGCGCGACCAGGCGCAGCGTCACCCGCCAGAGCACCCGCAGCTCGCCCGCGCCGTCCAGGCGCGCCGCCTCCTCGTAGTCCC
>DASYAD010000139.1:0-9316 GCA_036501515.1 Trebonia sp.
CGCTTGCCACCCACCAGCATAATAGATAAATTAATTATATGTATAGGTGTGCAGAGATGCCGCTTACCTCGCTGGCGCGCCGGTGAGCGGGCAACTGGCGTTGTGCACCCAGACGTCCACCTGGCCGAACTCCGCCTCCACACCGGCGACCGCGGCCCGCACCTGCTGCTCGTCCGAGACGTCCGCGGTGACCGGCGTGCCGCCGACTTCGGCGGCGACGCGCTCGGCCGCGACGGAGTCCCGGTCGACGACAGCGATCTCGCGCGCCCCGCGCGTCCTGGCGAGACGACAGGCGTCGGCACCGAGTCCGCTGCCGCCGCCGGTGATGGCGACCACGCGTCCGGCGAGCCTCATGACGCCTCCGTAATGCGGGTAAGACCTGCTGCGGCGACGGTCCGCGCATCCGCGCCCATGCCATTACCTCCCGAAGAAGAATCCTCTTACCTATTTATATTTTTTAACTTATATTTGTTCCTGTCCGCAACCCATCGATAAGGGGGAGCCCGTGCTGAAGCAGCTGGAAGGCATCCGCGTTCTGGAGTCGGCGACGCTGTTCAACGGCGACCACGTGGGGACGCTGCTCGGCGATCTGGGCGCCGATGTCATCAAGATAGAGAGCCCGTTCCAGGGTGACTACCTGCGTGACTTCCTTGGCCAGATCACGCCGCACCACAGCCCCGCCCACGTGCAGGTCAACAAGAACAAGCGCAGCGTGACGCTGGACCTCCGCACGGCCGCGGGAAAGGAGATCTTCTGGCGGCTGCTCGCGACCGCGGACGTCTTCCTTGACGGCAACGCCGGCGACGCGCTCGACCGGCTCGGGGTGGGGTACGCGGAGCAGCACAAGCGCAAACCAGGCATCGTGTTCTGTCAGGTCAGCGGCTTCGGCCACGGTGGCGCTTACGGCAACATCCCGACGCACGGGCAGATGATGAACGCGCTGGCGGCGTCCACGCCGATGGAGATGGGCGAGGACGGCCTAACGCGGCCTGCCACTACCGCGCAGTCGATGGGCAGCATGAGCAGCGCGGGCGAAGGCACGGCCGACGCCGGCATCTACGGCGCCTACCACATCATGGCGGGCCTGGTCCGCAAGCTCCGCACCGGCGAGGGCTGCTTCATCGACGTCGCGGGCGCCGACGCGTGCGTCGCGTCGGCCTGGATAAGCGCGACCTACCAGCTCAATGACGCCCGGATCGCCGACCGCAAAACCATGCCCGCGCCCGGGCAGTCTGACCTGGGGAGCGCCAAATACCAGTTCTACGAGACCGCTGACCACAAGTTCATACTGTTCTGTGCCATCGAGCACAAGTTCTGGGACCACTTCTGCCAGGCGGTCGGGCGGCTCGATCTCGCCGACCGCAAGAACGCGTCGGCGCCGGTCGACTTCGCCGCCGGCGAGGTGGAGCTGCGGCGTGAACTGCAGCGGATCTTCCACACCCGCACGCTGGACGAGTGGATGAAGGTCGCCATAGAGCATGACGTCGCCATGGGGCCTGCGCCCACCAGGCTCTCTGAGCTGCTCGACGACCCGCACATGCGGCAGCGGCAGATCTTCTACGAGGGCGAGCACCCGCAGGCCGGGCCGTTTACCTACGTGGGGCAGCCCGCGGTGATCGAGGGGCAAGACTACGAAGTGTGGCGGCCCGCTCCCGGGCTTGGCGAGCACACTCGGGAAGTGCTCGCCGAGCTCGATCTCACGGCAGACCAGCTCGACCAGCTCGCCAGCGAACACGTGATCTAGGGCACCAGAACGGATCCGGGCGTCAGGCGAGCCGCACGCGCGGGTCCGGGCTCCCGCATGGGCACCGGCCGGAGACCACGCTCCCCGCGATCCCGCCTCAGGTGGACAGGATCGTCACCGCGGACACGCCGGGAGCACCGTACAGGTGCGCGTAGCCGACCGGGGGGTTCCCTGGCACCTGCCGGGCACCCGCGGCGCCGCGCAGTTGCAGGACGAGCTCGTGGATCTGGCGCAGGCCCGAGGCGCCGATCGGCTCGCCGTTGCCGATCAGGCCGCCGTCGGTGTTGACCGGCAGCCGGCCGGTGATCTCGGTCTCGCCGTCGGCGATCATGCGTTCCTGCTCACCGTCCTTGCACAGCCCGTTCTCGGCCAGGTGGATGATCTCCGACCCGGCGTCGGTGTCCTGTAGTTGCGCTACCGCGACGTCCTGCGGCCCGATCCCGGCGATCTCATACGCCTCTCGCGAGGCGTCCACGGTCGGGCTCGGCGCAGGCTCGCCCGCGGGCAGCGACGGGCTCTGCACCTCGAACGCGCCGATGCGGCGGCTGCGCAGCGCGCAGGCGCGCACTCGGACCGGCCGCCCCGCGTACCTGTGCGCCTGGTCGGCGCGGCATAGCACCGCGGCGGCGGCGCCCTCGTCCGGTCCGCAGTACATGTACTGGCGGAGCGGGTAGTTCAGCACCGGGGAGGCGAGTATCTCCTCGACCGATAGCGGGGTGCGCCGCCAGGCCTTGTCGTTCCCTGACGCGTTGCGGAAATTCTTGGCCGCCACCCGGGCCAGCGTCTGCTCGGTGATGCCGTGGTCGTGCATGTACCGGTTGATCTTCATGCCGAAGAAATGAGTGGTGATGTAGAGGCCAGTCTGGCCGTACCAGTCCGGCAGGCCGCCGACCGACGGGTCGGCCGCGAACGCGCCCCGGGGGTGCTTGTCCATCCCGATGGCGATCGCCACGTCGCACTCGCCGTTCTCGATGGCCCGGGCGGCCATGGCCAGGGCGGTGCCAGCGGTGGCGCAGCCGTTGAACACGCCGCGCAGCGGAATCCCGGTCAGCCCGAGCCGGCCGACGATCGCGTCCGGGTTGGCGACCTCGAGGCTGCCGACAAACCCTGTCTGGACCTGAGGCCAGCCGACGCCGGCGTCGGCGAGTGCGAGCCGGACCGCGTCGGCGGCCATGTCCATCGCAGACTTGCCAGGGAACCGGCCGAACGGGTGCAGCCCGACTCCGATGATGACCGCTTCCATCACTCCTCCTCGTCCCCGGCAGGGGCGAACGCGAACGTCATGACCTCGGTGCCATCCGCCCGGGTGGCGTGGGGTACGATCACCAGCCGCATCTGCTGGCCGATCGTCAGGCGGGCCGGATCGGGCTCGGTCAGCCGGGCCTCGACCATGACCTCCCCACCGAGATCGACGTAGCCCACCGCGAATGGCCGGAAGGTCTCGGCGGTGTCCGACCCGTCGTACGGCGGGCTCGGCGGCCGGAAGTTCTGGGTGGTGAACGTCCACAGCGTGCCCCGCTCGGGCAGCAGCGTGTCGGTCCCCTCGGTGCCCCCGCAGCGCTCGCAACTGGCGCCGGCGGGAAACCCGACCTGCCCGCACGCGGCGCAGCGCCCGCCGATCAGCTGGGGCTCGGCCGCAGGCCACGTGAACAAATGGTCGGCCACTGCGACCTGCCCGGATCCGGTCATGTCCCGCACCCCGCACGCTCACCCATGGCTGTCTCCGTTCACCATCCACAATAAGCTAACTAGGTTAGTTATTTATAACCCATCGTTAGCTCAAGCGCCAGCCTGCGAGATGGATGCGGAACAGTGCAGGCGGCCTCGCCCGAGGGAGGCCAAGGAGGTCAGGAGAGCAGTTCTACGACCGTGGCTGCGGGGCGGTCGGCCAGGACGATCTTGGCTGACTCGGCCAGGTGCTTGCGCCAGAACTGCTCGGCTTCGTCGGCGCTGCGCTTGCGGATCAGCTCGACCAGCCGGGCGTGCGCGCGCAGCGCCACCTTAACGAGCTCCGCCTCGTGCTGCGGGTCATGAGTCTCGGCGTATGAGCGGTCTCCCTCGCGGATGATGTCGGTGACCATCGCGGAGAGCACCTGCAGGGTCTCGCTTCTTGACAGCTCCACGATCAGCCGGTGGAACTCGGCGTCGGCCGCGAACGAGGCGGCCGGGTCGTCCATGGACTGGCGGTGCCGTTCCAGCGCTGCCTCCAGCCGGGTCAGGTCCGCGGACGTGCGCCGGGTGGCGACCATCCGGGCGGCGGCTGGCTCGAGGATGGCGCGGACTTCGTAGACGTCGGACAGCAGCGCGCCCCGGTACTGCAGCACGAGGCCGGCCTGCCGGGCGGCGACCTTGACGTCGGGCACCTGGACCCGCGCGCCGCCGCGCACTCCGCGCCGTACCGTGATCGCGCCCTCGGCCTCGAGGATCCGGAACGCCTCGCGAAGAGTCGGCCGCGACACGCCGAACTGCTCCATCAGCACGGTTTCCGGGGGCAGCTGATCGCCTTCCCTCAGCTCGCCGAGCACAATCTGGCGGCGCAGGTGGGCCGCCACCATCTCCCCTGCCTTGGGCACCCGGACTCTCGAGATTCCACTGACCACAGCGTTCAAGCTTCCCCTCGTGCCCCGGTCCCGGACGGGATCCGAACTTTACTCGTCAACAAATAAGTATACGAGGATAACGCTATCGTCCGGGGGCGCCGGAAGCGGCGTGTTGCGCGACCGGGTGGCCTCTAGCGGGTCATCGACGGCGTTCAGGAATGGCGCGCCGGCCGACTTACCCGGCTCGTCTGATGAGGGGCAGGCCAGCAGCCGCGGTAGGAGAAGTAACGCCTGGGCGGCGGGGGCGGCGGCCCCAGTGACCTCCGCAGCCAGGCCAGCCACAGGCTCACCCCGGAGCGCCGTGCACTGTAAACAGACATAAACTTATAATCAGCTAAATAAATTAGCTCGTCAAGTGTCACTCTGACGGGCGCGGCCAGCGAACGCCGCCCGCTTGGGCTTGCCCGTCCGTAGCCGGGATGTCACGCGGAACTTCCGGGCACCGCACCGCCCTCGCCGGGGTAGCTGACGTGCGGCTACTCTAAACTAGGAGGTCCGCGGGCGACAGCAAAGGCTGGCCATTAAATAGTATAAATGGTAAACTACTTCTGCTCATCGTTTCCGACTTGAGGAGTGCCATGGGAGGCCTGGTCAGCTACGGCGCCTACATCCCGTACCACCGACTGGAGCGCGGCAGGATCGCGGGAGTCCTGGGCAGCGGCGGCGGCCGCGGGACACGCGCGGTGGCCGGGTACGACGAGGACACTACGTCGATGGCCGTCGAGGCGGGGCGGGGCGCGCTCGCGGGCCTGACCGGTCCCGGCACGGAGCGGGACACGCCGCGGCAACTGTTCTTCGCCACCTCCGTGCCCGCCTACGCGGACAAGACCAACGCCACCGCGGTGCACGCCGCGCTCCGGCTGCCGGCCGACGCGCTCGCCGTGGACATGGCCGGCGCGGTTCGTTCCGGCGTCGGCGCGCTGATTACCGCCGCCCAGTCCCCGGTGCCCGCGATGGCGGTGCTCAGCGACATCCGCACCGGGCTGCCCGGCAGCACCGACGAGCGGGACGGTGGCGACGGCGCGGCCGCCTTCATCTTCGGCGGGGAAAGCGACGGCCTGCCGGTGCTGGCCGAGATCGTCGGCCAGGGCTCGGCGACCGCCGAGTTCCTGGACCGGTGGCGGACGCCAGGCGCGCCCTCCTCGCGGGTGTGGGAGGAACGGTTCGGCGAGCAGGTGTACGGGCCGCTCGCCGAGGCGGCGATAGCCGACGCGCTGAAGCAGGCAGGGCTTACCCCCAGCCAGGTCGGTCACCTGATCGTCGCGGGCCTGCACGCCCGCGCGGTGAGCCGCACCCTCAAGGCGGCGGGGACGCCGGCCGAGGCGGCGGTCGACAACCTCGTCGCCAGCATCGGCAACGCCGGCACCGCACAGGCCGGAATCCTGCTCGCCGACGTCCTTGACCGGGCCGGGCCCGGCGAGATCGTGCTGCTCGTCGTGCTGGCCGACGGCGCCACCGCGCTGGCGCTGCGCACCACGAAGGCGCTGGCCGCCCACCGCCAGCGGCAGCCGGTTGCCGCGCAGATCGCGGCCGGCAACACCTCGCTCGAGTACGCCGCCTTCCTGTCCTGGCGCGGGTTCCTCGACCGCGAGCCGCCGCGGCGGCCGGACCCGGAACCGGTCGCGGCCCCGCCGGCGCAGCGCCGGGTGGACTGGAAGTTCGGGCTCGTCGCGTCGAAGTGCACCCAGTGCGGCACCCGTAGCCTGCCTCCCGACCGGGTATGCAAGCAGTGCCACGCGGTCGACGAGATGGCCCGGGAACCGCTCGCCGACGTGCCCGCGACCGTGACCGCGTACACCGTGGACCGCCTCGCGTACACACCGAGCCCGCCGATGCTCATGGTGGTGATCGACTTCGACGGCGGCGGCCGGATGCGCTGCCAGCTCACCGACGCCGCCGAGGACGAGGTGCGGGCCGGGCTGCGGGTCGAGATGACCTTCCGGCGGCTGACCACCGCCGCCGGCGTCAACAACTACTTCTGGAAAGCACGGCCGGTCCGCAGGGAAGGATGAGCAATGGGATCACACGGCATCAGGGACAAGGTGGCCATCGTGGGGATGGGCTGTACCTCGTTCGGTGAGCACTGGGATAAGTCCACCGATGACCTCCTGGTGGAATCGGCCACCGCCGCGGCCGCCGCGGCGGGCACCCCGCTGGACGACATCGACGCGTTCTGGCTCGGCACGATGGGCTCCGGCGTCTCCGGACTGACGCTCAGCAGGCCGCTCCGGCTGGCCGACAAGCCGGTGACCAGGCTGGAGAACATGTGCGCGACCGGATCGGAAGCGCTACGCAATGCCTGCTACGCGGTGGCGAGCGGCGCCTACGACTCCGCGATGGCGATCGGGGTCGAGAAGCTGAAGGACTCCGGCTTCTCTGGCCTGGCCGGCTCCAGCCCGCCCAACGCGGGTGACGATGGCAAGTCCGACACGACCGCGCCCGCGAACTTCAGCCTGCTCGCCCTCGCGTACGCGCAGAAGTACGGCGTCGACCCGGCCGAGCTGAAGGACGTGCTTACCCGGATCGCCTGGAAGAACCATCAGAACGGGGCGAAAAACCCACGGGCCCAGTTCCGCAAGGAAGTGCCCAGGGAGACGATCAAGAACTCGCCGCTGGTCGCCGGGATGCTGGGCATCTTCGACTGCTCCGGTGTGTCCGACGGCTCGGCGGCGGCCATCGTCGTCCGCGCCGAGGACGCGCACAAGTACACGGACAAGCCGCTTTACGTCAAGGCCCTGTCCCTGGTGTCAGGCCCGGCGGACGGCCTGTCCCGCGCGGACTACGACTTCACCACGTTCCCTGAGGTCGTGGCCTCAGCCCGGGACGCCTACCAGCAGGCAGGCATCACGAACCCGCGGGCCGAGCTCGCGCTCGCCGAGGTGCACGACTGCTTCACCCCGACCGAGCTCGTGCTGATGGAGGACCTCGGGTTCGCCGAGCGCGGGCAGGGCTGGAAAGACGTGCTGTCCGGCACCTTCGACCTCGACGGCGAGCTCCCGGTCAACCCGGACGGCGGCCTGAAGGCGTTCGGCCACCCGATCGGCGCGTCCGGCCTGCGGATGATGTTCGAGGCCTGGCTGCAGCTGCGCGGCGAGGCGCCGGAGCGGCGTCGGCTTGGCACGGTCGCCGACGGACGCTCGCTCGCGCTCACCCACAACCTCGGCGGCGGCCCCGGGGAGTGCGTGTCGTTCGTGTCCGTCGTCGGCACCGAGCGGAGCACCTGACCGTGGCCGCGCGACGGTTCCCGGTGGAGGCCGGGCACGTGCTGATGTTCGCCAGGTCGGTGGGCGCGGCGGACCCGGAGGGCGGGCTGCCCGCCCCCGGCGATCCCGCGCCGCCCACGTTCACCAGCGCCAGCGCGCAGTTCGACCCCGACTACCCGCTGCGGCCGCAGCCCGGTGCCGGATGGCACGGCTCGGGCGGCGACGCCGGCCTGGTCAAGGAGGGCGCCGGCGGACTGCACGCCGAGCAGCATTTCACCTACCACCGCCCGGTCCGGGTCGGCGATGTGCTGTCCGCGGTCACGCGGCCGGGCGAGCAGTGGGAGAAGCAGGGGCGGTCCGGGCGGCTGCTGTTCCGCGAGCAGATCACCGAGTACCGCGACGAGGCGGGCGAGCTCGTCGTGACGGCGCGCAGCGTCGGCGTCCAGCGGGAGGCATCATGACGGTATTGCGGGCCAGCGAGCTGACCGTCGGGCAGACGTTCAAGACCGTCGTCGTGGAGGACCTCAAGCGCACCCAGATCGTGCAGTACGCCGGGGCGTCCGGGGATTACAACCCGCTGCACACCGACGAGGTCTACGCGATGAAGATCGCCGGCTACCCGTCGGTGCTCGCGCACGGCATGCTGACCATGGGCCTGACCGGGCAGGCCGTCACCGCGCTGGCCGGCACCGAGAACCTGATGCGCCTCGGCGTCCGGTTCACCGCCCAGGTCTGGCCGGGCGACACGCTCACCGTCCGCGCCACGGTGGCGGCCATCACCGCCGGGAACGATGGCGCGGTCGCGGAGTTCTCGCTGTCGACGGTGAACGCCGACGGAAAGGAAGTGATGTCCGGGTACGCCCACGCGAGGCTTGCGGACTGACATGACCGCTTCCTCCTGGGCCGGGTCGGACTTCCAGCAGCCGCCCCGGCCCGACTCCCCCGTCGCGTTGTGCGGCGCGTGCCGGCGCCTCGGCGCCTGCCGCCTCGGGCTGGGCCGCGAGGAACTCCGCCCGGACGGCTCGGTGCACACCGAGCTGGTCTGCGGACCCGAGAACGAGGGCGGCCCGGACGTGGCGCACGGCGGCTGGACCGCCGGGGCATTCGACGAGCTCCTCGGGCACGTGCCCCTGCTGCACGGCCAGCTCGCGGTCACCGGCCAGTTGACGGTCACCTACGTCAAGCCAGTGCCCGTCGGACGCCCTCTGCATGCCCGTGCCTGGCTCGTGCGGCGCGACGGCCACCGCTGGTACGTGGCGGGTGAGATGCTCCTGGCGAGCACCGGCGCCGTGCTCGCCCGCGGAGAAGCGGTGATGGTGGCGCGCGACTTCGGCCACTTTGCCCGCCACCAGGAGTGGCTCGCCCAGCAGGACGCGGCCGCGCGGCTCAGCTAGGCGTATCGCCGCCGGGGCGCAGCACCGAGCCCGGCCGGGCGCCGGTCAGTTCGCCGTCGGACTGAACGACAGTGCCGTCCACGACCGTATAGCGGTAGCCGCCAGCGGGGCGGCGCAACCGGCGCGCGCCCGCGGGCAGGTCGGCGACGAAGACGTCGGTCGCCCAGTCCAGCTCGTCCAGGTTGAAGACCACCAGGTCGCCCGCCGCGCCTTCGGCGAGCACTCCGCGGCCGCCGAACCCGAACAGCCCGGCCAGCTGCCCGGTGATCTTGTGCACGGCCTGCTCGACGGTGAGGTCGCCGCGGTCGCGGACGTGCCGGGTCAGCAGCAGCGTGGTGTCGCCGGTGGCGCACATCATCTGCAGGTGCGCGCCCG
>DASYAD010000140.1:0-11626 GCA_036501515.1 Trebonia sp.
CGATGTCGTGGGACTCGACCGCGTCCTGTTCGGCACCGACTACCCCTACCTGCGCCGCGACCTGGCCGTCTCCTGCCGCGAGCACATCGAGGCCAGCCCGGAACTCACCGACGGCGAGCGAGCGGCTGTCCTCGGCGCCACAGCCGCGACGCTGATCCCGCGACTGGCCCCCCTACGCCTTCAGACTCGAACCCCCGCATCCTAAGGAGCCGTTCTCGTGACCAGTACCCCCGTGCGCGACCCGCTCGCCGACCACCTCCTCACGCCGCAGAACGCGGCGTTCCTGTTCATCGACTACCAGCCCTCCCAGCTGGCCACGATCCGCTCGATGGATCCCGCGCTCCTGATGAAGAACGCCGTCTCGACGGTCCGGGCCATCAAGACCTTCGGGGTCCCGGTCGTGCACTCGACCGTCAACGTCGCCGCCGGGCAGGGATCAACGCTTCCGGAGCTCGCCGGCCTGCTGGCCGAGGATAAGCCGCTCGACCGGACCACGGTCAACTCCTGGGAAGACGTCGAATTCCTCCAGGCCGTCCACGCCACCGGCCGCAGGAAGCTCATCATCTGCGCCCTGTGGACCGAGGTCTGCATGGCCTTCACCGCCCTGGACGCGCTGCGCGACGGGTACGAGGTCTACCCCGTCGTCGACGCGATCGCCGGCACCTCGCCCGAGGCCCACCGCGCCGGGCTGGAGCGGGTGGTCCAGGCCTGCGGGCAGCCGATCAGCTGGGTCTCGCTCGCGTGCGAGCTTCAGCGCGACTGGGCGCGCCAGGAAACAGTTCCGGCGATCGTTGAGATCGCCCTGACCGACCGCCTGCTCAAGGAGTAACAGCGCTTCACCCGAGGTGCGGCAGCCGCGGACACTGTCGGTTCCACGGCCGGGCAGGTGACCGGTCGTCACCGGAATGCGGTGATTCACCTGAGCTACGCTGGGCACGTGCCTGCAGGAGATGGCGCGATGACCGGCGTCCCGGCCGTGGCGGGCTCAGTCCGCGCGCCGGGACCGGGCCAGGCCGGCCTCATCGCCCGCCACAGCCTAGTCGCCGCCCTCGATCGCGCGGCTGAGAAGCAGGTGACGGTCATCTCGGCGCCCGCCGGCAGCGGGAAGACGTCGCTGCTGCGCGCGTGGTCCGGCCAGCCAGGTCAGGACCGCCGTATTGCCTTCATGTCCGTACCGCCGGGCCAGCACGACGCGCAGCTGTTCTGGCTCGCCCTGCTGAGCGCGGTTCGCGCCGCGGCTGGAGCCGACGACGCTGGGCAGCCGCCAGTGACGCCTGGTTTTAGCGGCGCCATGGTGGACAAGGTGCTGTCCGAGCTCTCCGCGTCGAGTGGTCCCTTCGTCATGATCATCGACGACCTGCATGAGCTCAGCTCTCCCGAGGCTCGTCAGCAGCTCACGGAGCTGCTGACGAGCTTGCCCCGAGACGTCCACGCGATCGTGGCCACCCGCCGCGACCCGCCGCTGCGCCTGCACCAGCTGCGGCTGGCCGGGGAACTGGCCGAGATCCGGGCCGCGCAGCTGCGCTTCACCGAGGACGAGACCCACGAGCTCCTGTCCGCCGCCGGGATCGCGCTGCCCGGGCACTTGGCCGCGCTGCTGCACCAGCGGACCGAGGGCTGGGCGGCCGGGCTGCGGCTCGCCGTACTGTCCCTCGCCGGGCACCCCGACCCCGGACGGTTCGTCGCCGAGTTCTCCGGCAGCGACCGCACCGTCGCCGAGTACCTGATGGCCGAGATGCTGGAGCGGCAGCCGCCGGAGGTCCAGCGTATGCTGCTGCGCACCTCCGTGCTTGACCAGCTCAACGGCCCGCTGGCCGACCTGCTCACCCGCGCTACCGGGTCGGAACGGATCCTGCTGGACCTGGAGGACGCCAACGCGTTCATCGTGTCGCTCGACCCTTCCCGTACCTGGTTCCGCTACCATCGGATGTTCGGCGAACTGCTCCGACTGGAACTGCGCCGCACGCAGCCCGGGGACGTTCCGGAACTGCACCGGCTCGCCGCGCACTGGTTCGCCGAACACGCCCAGCCTGTCCACGCCGTCCGGCACCTGCAGGCCGCCGGCGACTGGACCGAGGCGGCCCGCCTGCTGACCGACCATGCCGTCAGCCTCACCCTCGACGGGCAGGGCGGAACCGTCGAGGCGTTGCTGCAGTCGTTCCCGGCCCAGGCCGGAAACGACTATCCCGGCCTGGCCCTGGTGCACGCCATCGCCGATCTGAACCAGGCCCGCCTCGATCAGGCCGATGCCCACCTGCAGGTGGCCAGGACGTACGCCGCGACGACACCTCCAGGCCGTCAGCACCGGCTGCTCACGGCCATCGCGGCCCTGGGCCTGCTGCTGGCCCGGCTACGCGGGCACTTCGACGGCGTGTTCAAGCAGGTGGACGCTCTTAATTCCCTGGCCGCCGGCCAGCCGAGCGCCGGAATCGCGTTCAGCGGTGACCTGCGCGCCCTGGCGCTTATGAACCTGGGCGTCACCGAAGCATGGTCGCTGCGGCTAGCCGACAGCGAGCGGCACCTGCTGGAAGGCGCCGCCCTCGCACGCGACATCGGTCGGCCCTACCTGGAGGTGGCATGCCTCGCCCACCTCGGGTTCGCCTCTACGTTCCGCTCCTTCCACCTGGCCCGGCAGCGCTGCGAGGAAGCCATAGTGCTGGCCGCCCGGCACGGCTGGGAAGCCGATCCGGTGATCGCCCCAGCGATGGCAACGCAGGCCAACGCGCTGATCTGGACGGGCGAGTTTGACCACGCCGAACAGTGGCTGGACCGTGCGAAGCACGCCACTCAGGCCAACGGGGAGCCTGGCGTCCGGCTGCTCGTGTGCCTTACCTCCGCGATTCTCCAGGCCGCACGCGGCCACGGCCACCAGGCGCTGGCTGAGCTCGCCGCCGCCGGCCGCGTGCAGGCGCTCATGGCCGGCGAGCATGCGCTGAGCACGAGGGTGACCGCCTGGACGATAGCCACCCAGGCCCGGCTCGGGCTGGCCGACCAGGCACAGGAGGCCCTCGGCGCCCTCGACGACCGGCAGTCCGCCATGGGCGAGATCCGCAACGCGGCCGCGGTGATCCGCCTGGCCGGGCAGGACCCGGCTGCCGCCCGCCGCGAGCTGCGCCCCGTCCTTGACGGCACCGCGCCCGTTCATTCCTACCTCACCCGGGTCGAGGCCGATCTCCTGGACGCGCTCGCCTGCCGCGACCTGGGCGATGAGCGCGCGGCGCGCGAGGCCGTCTCGCGGGCGCTGAACCTCGCCGAGCCCGACCGCCTGATCCTGCCATTCGCGATGACCGGCGCGTGGCAGCTGCTTGAGGCCCTCCCATCTCAGGGGACCTCGCACGCGGCGCTGGTCGTCGGCGTCCTCGACGCCGTCCATGGCGCCGTCCCGGCCAGGCCGGTCCAGCCAGTCCTCGGGGGTACGGAGCTCAGCGCGAGCGAGCGGCGCGTGCTGCGCTACCTGCCGACCAACCTCACCAGGCCTGAGATCGCGGGCCAACTGTCGGTCTCCCTGAATACCGTCAACACCCACATCCGCCGGATCTACGCCAAGCTCGGCGTCACCGACCGGTCCGAGGCGGTGGCACGCGGCCGTGAGCTGCGGCTGCTCTCGTCCGGCCGCACCTGAGCTCCGTGATCACCGGATCCGGCGGCGGGCCAGGGCATCTCTTTTGTCACGGTAAGCCGCGCCGCGATCAGCACGGTCACGCCTGCCGGTGTCCGGCTGGTTACCGCGTACGCCGGTGGCGCGAATCACTGTAATCCGGTGACGACAGTTCACCTGCCTGGAGGCAAGCCTCGTGGTGACGCGCCTCCTGGCAGTCGTTTCCGAAGCGGACTGACACGACCAGTCCGCTGAGGCGCGCCGGCAAGACATCAACCCGGCAAAGGAGATGCTCCGTGAGCACCCAGCAGCGAGAGGCCCTTGAGGCAATTCTGCGGCAGTCAGCCTTTCCCGCCGACACCGACGTCAGCGAGCAGCGGCGGCTGCTGCGGGAGTTGACAGCGGGGCAGCCGCTGCCCGCCGACCTGACCGTAACGCGGGCCACGCTTGGCGGCGTCCCGGTCGCCGAGATCACCGTTGCCGGGATCGACCCTCGCCATGTCGTCTTGTACTTCCACGGCGGCGTATACGTCCTAGGGGATGCCCTCGGGGCCGCTGAACTGGCCTCGCAGGTCGGCCGGAGGACTGGTGCCAAGGTCTTCTCCGTCGACTACCGGCTCGCCCCCGAGCACCCGTTCCCGGCAGCGGTCGATGACGCTCTCGCGGCCTACGAGGCGCTCCTGGAAGGCGGCACCGCCCCGTCGGACATCGTCTTCGCGGGCGAGTCCGCCGGCGGCGGGCTCGCCGTCGCCACCCTGGTCAACGCCCGCGATCACGCACTTCCCTTGCCGGCCGCGGCGTTCGTCATGTCACCGTATGCCGACCTCACCCTGGCCGGGACGACGCTGGAAACCAAGCGCGAGGTCGACCCGTTGCTCAGCCGGGAGAGCCTCACCGCCCGAGCCCCCGACTACACGGCGGGGCAAGACGCTGCGCTCGGCCTGATCAGCCCCATATTCGCCGACCTGTCCGCCCTGCCGCCCCTGATCATCCAATGCGGAACTCACGAGGTCCTCCTCGACGACGCAATCCGCCTCGCACAAAGAGCCGCCACCGCTGACGTCGCGGTCACCCTCGACATCACCGCAGGAGTGCCGCACGTCTTCCAGACCTTCCACCCGATCCTCGACGAGGCGGCGGCCGCACTGGACCGGGCGGGACAGCTCCTGTCGGCACACCTCGGTGCGGCAGCCGTCACCGGCTAGCAGGGGGCAGGCACCGTGACATCACCAGCCTCTGGCGCAGGCAGCGCCGCGGACCCGTCCGGCTACGGGGCCGCCCCGCAGTCCGTGCCGGGCACGCCATCGGCGACCGGGCGTGCGGCCTCAGCCAGTGCCACGGCCGGCGGCGGCAGCCGCCGTCTCGGCCTGGCTCTGCTGGTCATCGCCACCGCCCAGCTCATGGTCGTGCTCGACGCCACGATCGTCAATGTGGCGTTGCCGCACATCCAGCAGGCGCTTGGTTTTTCCGGCAGCGGCCTGGAATGGGTGGTGAACGCCTACGCGGTCACCTTCGGCGGCCTGCTCCTGCTCGGCGGCCGCGCCGGTGACATTCTTGGTCGGCGGCGGGTGTTCGTCGCCGGGCTGCTGCTCTTCTCGGCGGCGTCCCTGGTCGGCGGGTTCGCCATCAGCCAGTGGTGGCTGCTCACCGCGAGGGCGGTACAGGGCGTTGGCGGCGCGGTGATCGCGCCGACCGCGCTGGCGCTGATCACCACGAACTTTCCCCAGGGCGGGGAACGCAACCGGGCGTTTGGCGTCTACGCGGCGATGGCCGGCGTCGGCAGCGCGATGGGCTTGCTGCTTGGCGGCATCCTGACCACCTACGCGTCATGGCGGTGGGTGATGTTCGTCAACGTCCCGATCGGGATCGCGGTCGCGGCCGCGGCGCCGCGCGTGCTAACCGAATCGCCCCGCCAGCCGGGCCGGATCGACGTGGCCGGCGTGGTCACCGGCACCGGCGGCGTCGCGCTGCTCGTCTACGGCCTGTCCAAGGCCGCCGCCGGGGCTGACGGCATATCGCACTGGGGAGACGCGCAGGTGCTGGCATCGCTGACCGCGTCGGTAGCGCTGCTCGTATCGTTCGCGGCGATCGAAAGGCGCAACTCGCACCCGCTGCTCCCGATGCGGGTACTCGCCGACCGGAACCGGTCGGGCGCCTACCTGATCATGCTGTGCATCGCCACCGGTCTTTTCGGCCTGTTCTTCTTCCTCACCCTCTTCATCCAGACCGTCCTCGGCTACAGCGCGATCCGGACGGGCGTCGCCTACCTGCCCTTCGCCGTCGGGGTCGTGATCGCCTCCGCACTGGCCTCGCCGCTGGTGGCGCGGATCGGCCCACGGCCGCTGATAATCGCCGGCGCCGCCGCGGTCGCGGGCGGGATGTTCTGGTTCTCCAGGCTGACCGAGCACGCCGGCTACGCCGGCCAGCTGCTCGGCCCGCAGCTCGTGAGCTCGTTCGGGCTCGGCCTGGTGTTCGTCCCGCTGTCCCTCGTCGCCCTGCACAAAGTAGCCGAGCGAGACTCCGGCGTCGCCTCCAGCCTGCTCAACGCGGGCCAGCAGGTCGGCGGTGCGATCGGGCTCGCACTGCTGGGCACGGTCGCCTGGACGAGCGTCGCGGACAGCGTCAGGACTCAGCTGGCACACGCGGCGGCCGCCGCGCAGGCGGGTCGGCCATTGCCGAAGCCGGGCACCCCCCCGCCTGCGTCCGTCTACCACCACGCTCTGGCGGACGGCTTCTCCCGCGGGTTCCTTGTCGCCGCGGGGATCGCGCTGCTCGCCCTGCTTATCGCGATCGCCACCATCCGGGTTCGCCGCCAGGACCTGGCCGGTGCCGTGCCAGAGCCGCACGAGACGGCACCGCAACCCCCGGAATCGCAGCCCGGGACTGGGCAGCGGCCTGCGGACCGGGCCGCCCTCGCCGCGGCGGCCCGTCCCTGCCGGCTCTGCTAGCCGCCACGTCATCACTACCAAGGACACGTCCGTCGCACGGCGATCAGGCCGAAGGGGCACGGTGGCGGTCCGTGCGAACATGATGGGACGTTACTGGTAGGTGCCCTGGCACGACCCCGAAGGAGTCGCCTCATGGTGGCAAAGACGCCTGCCCACGCCGGCCGTAGCGGTGCCGCCCGTAGCAGCGCCGGGCGGATCGTGCCGCTGTTCCGCCCCTACCGGCTCCAGGTGGCCTGGGTCGTTGTCCTTATCGTGGTGACCTCGACGATCGGCATCATCAACCCGCTGCTCATCCAGGCGGTATTCAACAAGGCCCTGTTCGTGCCGGGCGGCCCCAACCTGCACCTGCTCTACGTACTGGTCGCCGTCATGGCCACGGTGCCGGTCGTCAACGGCGCCATCGGCATCCTGCAGGTCTACGAGACCACCCGGGTCGGGCAGCAGGTCATGCGGGACCTGCGCAACCGGCTCTACACGCACCTGGAGACGCTCCCGCTCGCGTTCTTCACGAACACCAAGACCGGCGAGATCCAGTCCCGGCTGGCCAACGACGTGGGCGGCGTCCAGACCGTCGTCACCACCACCGCCTCGACCATCCTGGCCAACGTCGTCACCTTCGTCTCCAGCATCGTCGCCATGCTCATCATCAGCTGGCAGCTGACCATCGTGGCGGTCATCACCGTGCCGGCGTTCTTCTGGCTGACCAAGACGGTCGGCGAGCGGCGGCGGCAGGTGTCGCGGTCGACCCAGGAGTCGCTAGCGTCGATGAGCGCCATCACCGAGGAAACCCTGTCGGTATCGGGGGTGCTGCTGGCCAAGGTGTTCGGCAGCCAGGCCCGCGACATCGGCCGCTACCAGCGGGAGAACCAGCACCTCGTTGGTCTCGAGGTCCGCCAGCAGATGATCGGCCAGGGTTTCTACGCCGTCGTGCAGTCGTTCCTGTCGATCACCCCGGCGCTGATCTACCTCACCGCGGGCCTGCTCATCGCGAACCATCACGCCGTCTCGGCCGGGACCATCGTGGCCTTCACCACGCTCCAGACCCGCCTGTACTTCCCGATCGGCCAGCTGCTTCAGGTCTCGGTGGAGCTGCGGTCATCGCTGGCCCTGTTCGACCGGGTCTTCGAGTACCTCGACGTGGTGCCCGACATCGTCGACGCCCCCGGCGCCGTCGACCTCCCGGCAACCGAGGCGGGCGGCCGGGTGGACCTGCGGGACGTCTACTTCCGCTACCCCGGCACCTCGGCGGACGCCCTGTCCGGCGTCAGCCTCGAAGCGGGCCCCGGCCACCTCGTGGCCCTGGTCGGGCCAAGCGGAGCCGGCAAGACCACCATCAGCTACCTGATCCCGCGCCTGTACGACGTCACCGCCGGGGCGGTCGAGGTTAACAGGCTCGACGTACGGCAGGTCCGCCAGGCCTCGCTGGCCGCCGCCATCGGCTTCGTGACTCAGGAGAGCTACCTCTTCCACGACACCGTCCTGGCCAACATCCAGTACGGGCGCCCCGGCGCGGAGCGCGAGGAGGTGGAGGAGGCGGCGCGGACGGCGTACATCCACGACCGGATCATGGACTTCTCCGATGGTTATGACACCGTGGTCGGCGAGCGCGGGTACCGGCTGTCTGGCGGGGAGAAGCAGCGGCTGGCCATCGCCCGCGTCCTGCTGCACGACCCGCGCATCCTGATCCTGGACGAGGCCACCTCGGCGCTGGACACCGCCAGCGAGCGGGAGGTACAGAAGGCGCTGGACGCCCTCATGGGCTCGCGGACGACCATTGCCATCGCGCACCGGCTGTCCACCATTGTCAACGCGGACAAGATCCACGTCATCGACGGGGGCCGGGTCGCGGAATCTGGCTCGCACCGCGATCTGCTGAGTGCGGGCGGGCTGTACGCGTCGCTGTACGAGGAGCAGTTCGAAGGCGGGCGCGTCCAGTGGCGGTGCCCCGACGGCGACGTCATGGCGGACGGAACGGTTCGCCCACGCGAGCCGCAGCCGGTGAAGAGCTGATTTGTTCATCCCGCCGCGCGTCGTCCCGGTGCGGCGAATCACCGGGATCCGGTGACGACCGCTCACCATCCCGGCGGTGAAGCTGGACACGTCGCCGGATTCAGCGAGTCGAAGGAGAGAGACCATGCCAAAGGCGGTCAGGTACGCCGAGTTCGGCGGGATCGACGTGTTGCGGGTCGACGAGGTGGAGCGGCCGGTGCCCGGGGACCAGCAGGTTCTCGTACGGGTGAAGGCGGCCGGCATCAACCCCAGTGAGGCGGTTATCCGCACGGGGGCGCTGGCGAAGGTGTTCCCGTCGACGTTCCCGTCCGGGCAGGGCAGCGACCTCGCCGGGATCATCGAGGAGGTCGGGGCCGTGGTCGGTGGTTTCTCGCCCGGCGATGAGGTGATCGGGTTCACGCAGCAGCGGGCTTCCCAGGCCGAGCTGGTCCTAGTCGAGGTCGGCGACCTCACGCGTAAGCCGGAGAAGGTCTCCTGGGAGGTGGCCGGTGGCCTGTACGTCGTCGGCGTAACCGCGTGGGGGGTGGTACACGCCGTCCAGCCGAAGGAGGGCGACACCGTCGTCATCTCCGGAGCCGCCGGGGGCGTCGGCTCGCTTGCCGTCCAGCTCGCGCGCCGTACCGGGGCCACGGTCATCGGCCTGGCGAGCGCGGGCAACCACGAGTGGCTGAAGAGCCACGGCGTGATCCCGGTCGCGTACGGTGACGGCGTCGCGGACCGGATCAGGGCCGTCGCGCCCAGCGGGGCGGACGCATTCATCGACACCCACGGCGACGGGTACGTCGAATTGGCCCTCGCCCTCGGCGTAGCGGCCGACCGGATCGACACCATCGCCGATTTCGCGGCCGCCGAGAAGTACGGGGTGAAGACTGACGGGGGGACAGCGGCCGGGCCGGGCGCCATAGTCCTCGCGGAGCTGGCCGGCCTGATCGCCGACGGGCACCTCGAGGTGCCCGTCGCGAACGTCTACCCGCTGGCGCAAGTCCGCGCGGCCTACACCGAGCTCGAACGCCGCCACACCCACGGCAAGATCATCCTCAAGCCCTAGCGAAGGGCGGAAACGGCCGCCAGGCCTTCCATCACCAGGTCCCAGCGGGTACCCCGGGATCGTGAACGACAGGAGTTCGACATGAGCGAGCCGCTCGACTGGAACGCGCAGACCATCGCGGAGTTCCGAGCGAACGAGGGCAGGGTTGGCGGGAACTTCGCGGGCGCCCCGATGGTCCTGCTGCATCACCGCGGCCGCAAAAGCGGGCGGGAGCGCGTCACACCTACGATGTACCTCCAGCACGACACCGACCCGGACATCATCTACGTCTTCGCGACCAAGGGCGGAGCACCCACCAACCCGGACTGGTACTACAACTTGGCCGCAGCCGGTGACGGCAGTGTCGAACGCGGAATCGAGACCTATAAGGTAACCTTGCGTGAACTGGCCGGCGCTGAGCGCGACCGCGTTTACGCCGAGCAAGGGCGGCGCTACCCGGGCTTTGCCGAGTACGCGCGCCAAACTGCTGGAGTCCGCATCATTCCCGTGCTCGAACTTAGGCGGGCGTAGCCCACATCCCCAGCTCGCGCGCAGGTTGCGGACACCGCGCCTTATCGTGTCTGCGGGCAGCCCGAGTTCGCCAGTTCCAGCGAAGCGGCAGCCACCTCCCGCTTGCCGCGGGGAAAACGGGACCACAGGCAGACAAAGAGGAGCACGGACTCATCAGTGTCGGGCAAGCGCACGTCACCCGCTGATTCAGATCCGCTGAACCCGGCCCGGCGGCGTGCCTACCTTGGCACCCGGCGAAGTCGCGCCCACCGGGAGCGGGTGCCAGTGCCGCCACCAAGCACAGGCGCTGCGGCCGACAGCGCCAGCCAGTGCCGTCGGACCGTAACTCGTCCGCCGCGGCCTCGTCCGGCACGGCGAAGAACCGCAGCGCGACCGGTCGTGCGCCCGCGGGGGCGGTTTCGGCGGTGTGCCCGTACTTCCACTGCAACGCCAGGTACTCCTGGAAGAACGCGTGGAGTTCCTCCTTGGTCATGTAGAAGCCGCCCCTGCTTGACTGGGCCCAGCCCTCAGACCCCTCGTACTGGGGCGTCATCAGGGCCCTCGACAACGTGAGCCTGTCGTTCCCGCCGGGCTCGTTCACCGCCGTGATGGGACCGTCTGGCTCGGGCAAGTCGACCCTGCTGCAGTGTGCGGCCGGGCTTGACCGGCCCGACTCGGGCAGGATCAGCATCGGCGGGACTGACTTGTCGGGGCTGAGCGAGACCGCGCTGACCTGGCTGCGCCGCGACCGGATCGGGTTCGTCTTCCAGTCGTTCAACCTGATTCCGGCGCTGACGGCCGCCCTCGGGCACGGCTGGTCCTCGGCCGCGTTCGCTCCGTACGTCCTCACCTCCGGTCACGCCCCCAGCTCGGACAACCAGATCGTCGTCGCGGAGCCCGCGACCGTCGGCGCCCGGGTCACGGTGCTCACCGCGGCCGGAAGCGGGCTGACCACGTTCCTCGGCATCGCCGCGGTGCTGTCCGGCTTCGTCGCCGTGACGGTCTCCGCCGCCGCCTTCGGGCTCTCGGTGGCGCAGCGCCGCCGCGACCTGGCCTTGCTCCGCACCATCGGGCGCGACTCCGAAACAGGTCGTGCGGACGATATGCGCCGAGGCGGCGCTCGTGGGCGCGGCAGGCGCCGCGGCCGGCTGCCTGCTCGGTCTTGCTGAGGCACCGCAGCTGGCGAGCTGGATCGTACGCCAGGGACTGGCGCCGTCCTGGTTCAGCGTGCAGTTCACCGCGGGCTCGGCAGCTGCCCTGGCGGTCGCCTTCGTGGCCGGCGTCGGCGTCGCGGTGCTGTCGGTGCTGGTCGCCGCCGCCCGCGCGGGGATGATCCGGCCCGCGGAAGCGCTCCGCGAGGCCGCCGTCGAGCCAGAGCGAATCGGCCGGCTCCGGCTGGTCGCCGGGATGATCCTGCTGGTCTGCGTGCTCGCCTACGAGCCGCGGGAGACGGCACTTAACCTCCAGTCGCCGATCCCCCTGGTCTTTCCGGCGATGGGTATCGACCGGCCGTCCTTCTGCGCTGAGCCTCAC
>DASYAD010000141.1:0-1629 GCA_036501515.1 Trebonia sp.
GACGGCCACCCCGAACGTGCTGACGACACCGGCCAACGCCGCCAAGGTCCTGACCGGCGTCGGGGCCTACGGTAACGCGTTCGTCAACGGCTACCGCGCCCTGTTCGGCCTCCCGCCGCTCAGCGGAGCCGCCCTGACGGCCGCCGCCACCGTGGGGTCGAGCGCCAAGTGATCTGAACGCACCGTGGGTACACGGCCCGCCTCCGGGCGGGCCGTGTACCGTCGCCGGCACAGCTAGTCCACCGGTGTCCACAGCCGTGGCCACAAGCCGCGCCGGCGTTTCGCACAGGTTTGTCCACAATAGTTGTGGACAACCGCGTCTCCGGGCAGCAGCCCAAGAACCCGCCCGGCTGGCTAGCCCGCCATCTTCACATAGGTATGGAACTGTAACGCGATATGCGTTGAGAAATATTCATTTATCTGCTATAGTGTTCGAATATGGTTATAGCCTCGGTTGTCATGGAGAATGGACAACCGAGCTTCACCGCGCTCACGGCGGCGGCCGCGCGTGCCGCGCACCTCGTTGTCGACGGCGAGCCGCTGATATTCGCCGACACGCTCGCGTCGGCGCTGCTGGGGGAGCGGGCCGAAGAGCTGCTCAGCTACCACACGAGCCACGGAACGCACCCGGTGCTGGCGGGCGCCAGGGCCCATGTCACCTGCCGCAGCAGGTACACGGAGGACGCGCTCGCCCGCGCCGTCGGCAGTGGCGTCACCCAGTACGTGGTTCTCGGGGCCGGCCTGGACTCGTTCGCCTACCGGTGCGGCGGCCTGGCCGGCGGACGCCGGGTCCGGGTGTTCGAGGTCGATCATCCGGCTACCCAGGACTGGAAGCGCCGCGCGCTCGCGCACGCCCGGGTGACCGTGCCGGATGGGGTCACGTTCGTGCCGGCAGACCTGGCCACCGGCGCGCTGCCCGGCCTCCTCGCCGCGGCGGGCTTCGACAGCTCCGCTCCGGCCCTGGTCAGCTGGCTCGGCGTCACCATGTACCTGACCGGGGACGCGATCGCCGCGACGCTGGCGGCGCTTGGCGCCCTCGCACCGGGCAGCGAGGTCATCGCCGACTACATGCTGCCCGCGGAACTGCGCGACGACGCGGGCGACACCTACGGCAGCCTCGTCGCGCAGGCGTCCGCCGAGCGTGGCGAGCCGTGGCTGTCGTGCTTCGCGCCGGATGAGATGGCGGACCTGGCGCGGGCGGCGGGACTCGGCACCGTGCGCAACGTCCCGCAGCGCGACGCGATCCCGGCCGCGCTGTGGCGGCGGTCGGACCCGCTGTGCCCCGCGGACCTCGCGATGCTGCTGCACGGCACGGTCCCGCCGCGGGGCTAACGGGATAACAGCACGTCGCGCCTGAGCTGCGGGAAGACCTTCGACACCTTGCCCAGCAGGTAGTCGCCGTAGGTGCCGGTGAAAGCGCGCAGGTCCTGGCCGTCCCAGCGGCGCTGGCCGTCGTCTCCAGTGGCGGCCCGGCCGGGCAGCGGGGGCACCTCGGCGGCGAATCCCGGGTCGAGGAAGAAGGGGAACGACAGCCGCGGGTGGCCGCTGAGGTTGCGGACCCGGTGCGGCGTCGACCGGTACCAGCCGCCGGTCAGCCGGTCCAGCATGTCGCCGATGTTGCAGACGAAC
>DASYAD010000142.1:0-7371 GCA_036501515.1 Trebonia sp.
TCGTGCAGGTAACGGGCCACGTGCAGGGCGAAGTTGGCCGGGGCGACAAGCCCGAGCGGGTAGTCCCAGGCCATGTCGCGGGTCATCCCCGCCCACTCCCAGAAGGTGTCCTTGGACGCCGACTCGCGCACCTTGTCGGCACCCATGACCAGCACCACGTCGTAGAACCCGGACGCGATCCCCATCACCGCGTTGCGTACCGCGTCGTTCCCCGTCGCGCACGCGTTCTCCACGTGGGTGACGGGCACGTCGAGCAGACCGCAGGTGTCCGCGAGGATCCCGGAGGGAAAGCCGTCCGTCGTCGATAGCTCGCCGAACCACGCCGCCTGGATGTCCGCGACGTTGAGGCCCTTGTCGACGCTGGCCGCGCACTCGGCGAAGGCCATCGGCAGCAGGTCCTTGATCCCCAGCGAGAAATGCTCGGCGAACGGGGTCATCCCCGCCCCGACGATCGCGACCTCTCTCATGCCCCGCTCCTTGCCTGCATTGTCTCCTGCGTCTGCTGCGCCTCACCGGGACAGAACGCGTAACCGTAGTCGGGGACCCCGGACCGCACCGCGACCCGGCGCAGCACCATCCGGCCGCGGTCGCCGATCCCCACCGTGCCCGGCGCTGCGCCGGTCACCTGGGCGAGCACCCGCACGCCGACGTCGTCGAGCTCGACGATGACCAGGGAGTAGGGGGTCGTCAGGCCGGGCACCGGGATGCGAATGGTGACCCCGGTGTAGACGGTGCCGGTGCGCGGCAGCGGTACCAGCGCGTAGTCCGTGTGCAGGGCGCCGTCAGGCCCGACCCGGTACCTGGGCGGGAAGTCGAGTTCGCCGGTCGACGCGTGCTGGCCGGCCTCGAAGCGGACCTTCGCGGGGAACGCCCGGTCGTAGGCGGCGAGCGAGATCGGGATCTCCTTCCCCGGCGTGAACGTGCCCGCGGCCGGCGGCTGGGCGGGGGGCTCGAGCCGCCGGACCTCGGCGACGCCGTCGCCAAGCTGGGCGCCGCTGAGCGTCGCCTGCTCGGCGGCGAGCAGCAGGCCGGCCGAGCGGGACTCGGCCAGGGCCGCGAGCGCGAACAGGGCCGAGCTGGCCCCCGTCGTCGGCAGCGCCGGCGGCTGCCCCGCGCAGACCGCCGCCGTCTGCCTGGGGTCCGCCCCCGCGAGCGCGATCGGCTTGTCCGCGCCGTCGGCGGCGAGCTGCGCGAGCGAGGCGAGCACGCCCCGCTCGCGCAGCAGCCGGGGGTCGCCGTAGTCGTGAACCTGGCCAGCCGCGGACCTGGTGCGCACCGGCAGGCTCCGGGCCAGCCGCGCCGCGGGCGTCACCGGCAGGCCAGCAGCGGCCACAAGCGCCGCGGCCGCGCCCGCGGCGGGCTGCACGTCCGCGGCGATCACCAGCGTCCCCGGCGGCGCCGACGTGAGCGCGTCGAGGGCAGCGGGCGCACCGCCCAGGCGCTCTGACACCTCGATCCCCGGATCGAGCCCGAGCCCGGCCAGCAGTACCGCCGCGTTGCCGCCCTCGAGCAGGGGCAGTTCCCTGCTGACGAGCACCACCCGCTGCACCCCGCCCTGGCTGGCCGGCCCGCCATCCGGCGGGTCACCGCTGGGCGCGGCCCCGATGGCGGCCCGCCCGGCCTCCACCGCGAGCGTCACGGCGTCCTCGTCGCCACCCGCCACCCGCCCCCTGGCAGACCCCCAGCAGGGCAGGTAGGTGGCGATCGCCGCTACGTATGTCATTCCGCCTCCGGACGAGAAACCAGCTTCCATGGTCGGCCGATCATCTCTATTATAGATAAATAATTAAGCGTCTAACAGAGATGGTCGGAGACACTGCATGCCCGACGAGCTGAGGCCAGCTCAGGCCAACGTGCACGTGCACAGCCTGTTGCACACCAACCTCAATACGGTGGACGTGTCAGCGGCCGCCGCGTTCTACGCTGACCTGTTGCAGCTGCGCCCAGGGATGAAGACGGCGCGGACCGCGGCGGACGGCCGGGCCCTCGGCGTGGCGGGCGCGCCGGTCACCGAGTGCTGGTTCCTCTATGACCACCGCGGGCCGCGCACCGCCCCGGCCGTGGAGGTGCTCGAGTGGGAGACCCCCGTCACCGTCGGCGCTCACCCGGCCGAGCCGTTCCACACCGGCATCAGCGCCCTTGGCTACGCCGTGCCGTCACTGGACCGCGCCCGCGAGCAGGCAGCGAAGCACGGCCGTCCCTGGAGCGGGCTCACCGGCTGGCCGGTGCGCGGAAGACGGGCCGCCGCGGCCAGGACGACCGACCTCGACGGGGTGCTGATCGAGCTCACCGAGCGGCCAGCCGAGCCGCCGGCCTTCTCGCACCTGCGGATCAACGCGACCGACCTCGACTCCTCGGTCGCCTGGTACGAACGGCTCGGCTTCGCGGCGCAGGTAAGCGAGCGCTCCGCGGACGCGGACGACGCCACGGTCTCCTACGCGTCGATGGTCACAGAAGGTGACCCCTCGTTCTCCCTTGAGCTGACCCAGTGGGAGGACCCGAAGGGCACCGGCCTGGCCGCCTCGCCCGCCTACCACCGCGGCCTCTACCGGATCGCCCTCGGCGTCGACGACGTCAACGCCGCCTACAAGCAGCTGTCAGCAACCGCGGGGGAACCGCTAGCCGCCCCCGAGTTTGTCGAGCTGCCGGGCACCAGGCTCGGCGGCGTGACCGTGCTGTTCCTGCGCGACCCGGACGGCGTGGTCGTCGAGCTCGTCGGCCGTTCGCGCAGCCACATGCGGCGGTAACAGAACCCACAAGCACGCAGGAAGCAGGAAGGAAGTCGCAATGCCGCGACCGGAGATAGACCTCACACCGGCGAGCACCGCGCTCGTCGTCGTCGAGTGCCAGGGCGGCACCGTCGGGGCTGAGAGCGCGCTGCCCGAGCTGAAGGCGGCGGCCGCGCCGGCGCTTCCGGTGATCGCCGCTCTCGCGCAGGCCGCCCGCAAGGCCGGGGCACGGGTCGTGCACCTGACCTACGTGCCCGCGTTCGGCGGCCTGTCCACCAACAAGGTCACGCCGCTGCAGCAGGCGATCGGCCCGCTCAATGCGGGCTGGACGGCGGAGCGCGGCGGCAACGTCGTCGACGAGATCGGCGTGGAGCCGGGCGACCTCGTGCTGCAAAGGTCGTCGGGAATGTCGCCCACGCACAGCACCGAGCTGTTCGCGGTGCTGCGCAATATCGGCGTCCGCACTGTCGTGCTGGTGGGCGTCTCGCTGAACGTCGCCATCCCGTCCGCCACGGTGGAGCTCGGCGACGAGGGGTTCAGCGTCGTCATCCCCCGCGACGGGGTCGCGGGCACGCCGGCCGAGTACGGCGACAGCGTGATCCGCAACACCCTGCGGTTCCTCGCGACCATCACCACGGCCGACGTCGTGATCGGCGCCTGGTCATGACCGCGGACGGGTTCCCCGGCCGGCTGCTGCGGGCCGGGTCGTTCTGGGAGCTCGTCACCGCGCGGGCGGCGGCGAGCGGCGACGCTGCCATGCTGGTCGACACCGCCGGCGGCACGGTTTCCTTCAGCGAGTTCAAGACTTACGCAGAACGGATGGCGGCAACCCTGGCCGCCCAGGGCATCGGCCCCGGCAGCCGGGTGGCCTGGCAGCTGCCCACCCGGACCGCCACCGTGGTCATCATGGCGGCGCTGGCCCGGCTCGGCGCGGTCCAGGCGCCGGTCATCCCGATCTACCGGGAGCGCGAGACCGGCGCGGCCGTCGCCACCGCGGGGGCGGAGTTCATGCTGGTACCCGGCACCTGGCGGGACTTCGACTACGCCGCCATGGCGGCCGGGCTGCCAGCCGCGCCGAAGGTCATCGTGACGGGGGAGTCACTGCCCCCAGCTTCCGCTGGGTCGCCGTCACTGCCCGCTCGGGCCTCCTCGGCCGAGTGGGTCTACTTCACCTCGGGCTCGAGCGGCCTGCCCAAGGGCGCCAGGCACACTGACGCCACTCTGCTCGCCGCCGCCTACGGCTGGACGCTGCAGGGGCGAGTCGGTGAGCTGGACGGTGACGTCGGCTCGATGGCGTACCCGGTGGCGCACGTCGGCGGCATCATCTACGTGATGGCCCAGCTGATCGCGGGCTTCCCCATCGTGCTTGCGGAGGCATTCGACGCTTCCACGGTCGAGGTCTTCCGCCGGCTGGGCGTCACGATGAGCGGCGGTTCCACCGTGTTCTACATCGCGCTGCTGGCGGCGCAGCGCGCCTTCGCGTCGGCGGCCGGGTCACCGGACGCGCGCGTCCTGCCGTCACTCCGGGTACTCAAAGGCGGCGGCGCGCCGTGTCCGCCCGCGGTCTTCTGGTCGGTGCGCGAAGAGATGGGCGTGACCGTGGCGCACGACTACGGCATGACCGAGGTGCCGATGATCTGCGTGGCGTCGCCGCTGGACACCGACGACCAGCTGGCCAACTCCGACGGGAAGCCGATTCCCGGCAACGAGGTGCGGATCGTCGACGCCGCGGTGGAGCTGCCCGCCGGGGCCGACGGCGAGATCGAGGTGCGCGGCGCGGCCGTTTGCCACGGGTACACCGATCCGGCGCTCGACGCGCAGGCGTTCACGCCCGACGGCTGGTTCCGCACCGGCGACCGCGGCCACCTGCGTCCCGACGGGCACGTCGAGGTCACGGGCCGGACCAAGGACCTGATCATCCGCAAGGGGGAGAAGATCGCCCCGCTCGAGCTGGAGACGCTGCTGATCCAGCACCCGGCTGTCGCCGAAGTCGCGGTGCTAGGCCTGCCGGACGCCGAGCGCGGAGAGCGGGTCTGCGCGGTACTAACCCTGCGGTCCGGTGCCGTCGCGCCCTCGCGGCCCGAGGTCACCGCGTTCCTGCGGACGGCCGGCCTGATGCCGCAGAAGCTGCCCGAGCAGGTCGAGATCGTCAGCGAACTGCCCCGCACCGGCCTCGGCAAGGTCGCCAAGCAAGCCCTGCGCGACAAGTTCAGCGGTTCCTGAAGCGGCCCCGTGCCAGCCCTGGTCGCGGCGGGCTACCGTCGGTCAGGGATGATTCCCATCGTGTACCCGCATGCCTGGAGGAGCCGGAGGGCGGTGCTGACATTCGGTTCCCGGGCGCCAGTCTCATAGGCGCGAATGGCTGCCCGTGAGGTCTGCGCGCACCGTCAGGATCCGGGTCGGCTCCTGGGTCCAGGCCGGTGCCTCGGTCTCGTTCAGCCGGGCGAGATGCGCGGTGCCCGCGGCTACCAGCGCATCGACGACGGGCCGTCCCGTCAGCGCGGGTCCCGCAGGGGCGACCTCACCGTGAGCGAGCCAGTCTGCCATCACGCGGACGGCGCCGAGGTCAGCGAGCGCCGCGCCGGCAGCGGGGACGAACGTCCAGGCCGCGACCCCGAGGACGCGGACCCCCTCGAACGGCCGGGTCACGCGCTGGCCGCACGATCATTGATTCGGAAAAACTGAACGTCGTCGAGCAGCATTCCTGTCACTCCTGAGCCCAAGCCGCCTACACAGAGCCAAGGTCTGTCAGTTTCTGACAGATTAATTCAGGACACTGAATACGGCAAGGGTGCAGCAGGTTGATCCTTCAGGGGATATCGGTCATTGTCAGCTGGCCGAGCACGCTTATCGAGTGCTCCGCGGCATCGACGATCTCCGTCAGGGTCGAGTCCAGCCGGCCGATCGACTCGACGATGGCGAGCTCGACGCCGACGACAATGCCGGCCAGCACCCGCGGCCGGGGATCCATGGCCGCATCGACGTGGAGGGACCGGGCGCAGTACGCGGTCACCGCGTCGAGCAGCGCCTGCGTCCGTTCTCCGCGCACCCGGTCGACGACCTCGGGGACATCAGCGGCGGCGCGGCGCCAGAGGTTGAGCAGTTCCACGTCCGGCGGGTGCTGGGTCAGCAGGTCGCGGATGAGCCTCCACACCGATTCCAGGGGCGACTGGCTCGCCGCGAGCGCCTCGATGAGCTCTACCTCAGCCGCCGTGGCACGGCGCGGGTAACCGACCAGAACGTCTTCCTTGGCCGGGAAGTACCGGAACAGGGTGCGGGCCGAGACCCCGGCCGCGTCGGCGATCTCATCGACCGTTACCGCCCTGAACCCCCGGCCAGCGAACAGCTCGAGCGCGATCTGCTCGTAGCTGCTGAGCAGGAGGTTCCTTCGCCGGTCCCAGCCCGACGGGACCGCCGCGCTCATTACGGGGCTTCGCCGGATCCGCCCGGCCGGGCCGGCCGGAAGACCGGTGCCCAGGCCGCCTGCCCGGCTGGCTCGAAGTTGACCTCGACCGGCAGCCCGATCCTGACGGCCTCGGGATCGCAGCCGACGATGTTCGTGATGAACCGCAGGCCTGCCTGCTCCTCGAGCTCGACAATGGCGATCACGTACGGCACCGGCACGGCCGGGTTGTACGCGTGGCGGTTGATGGTGAAGGTGAACACCGTGCCGCGGCCGCTCACCGCCCGCGGCGTCAGCGTCCCGCCGCAGTCCGCGCAGGTCTCACGCGGCGGGTGCACCCAGCGCTCGCACGCCGCGCACCACAAGATCAGCAGCTGCCCCTGGGCGCCGCCGGTCCAGAACGGCCGGCTGGCCTCGGTGAGGGTCGGAGGGGGCCGCTGCACGCTCGTTTCTGTCACACCGGCAGCATAGATCAGGTCACTGTATTGTCATAACATGACAGTTCTCGACCCGGGCATCGAGCGGGGTGCCTGCATCACCGGTGTCGGCATGTCGCCGATCGGCCGACGGACCGGCATCGCCGGGACCGACCTGACCGCTGCCGCCGCGCGGGCGGCGATCGCGGATGCCGGGCTCCGGCCGGCGGACATCGACGGGATCGCCTCGATGGGCGACACGCCGGTCGGCGAGGCCGCCCGGGCCGTGGGCATCGACGCGGCCTGGTCCGGCGGCGGGTTCGACACCGGAGGGCTGCTCTCGCCCCTGATGTCGGCGTTCGTCGCCGTCGGGAGCGGGCAGGCCCGCCACGTCCTGGTCTACCGCACGGTGCAGATGATGGGCGGGTCGATCCTCCCGCAGGAGCCGGGGGAGCGGTCCGCGCCTCGCGGGCCCGACTGGATCGGCCCGCTGATGACGATGCACGCCTACTCGGCCGTCAACTGGCTCGCCATGCACTGCCGCCGCCACATGCACCTGTACGGGACGACCAAGGAGCAGCTCGGGTGGCTGGCCGTCAACAGCCGCCGGAACGCCGCCCTCAATCCTGCCGCCGTGTACAAGGAGCCGATCACCCTCGGCGACTACCTCGCGGCCCGGTCTATCTCGGACCCGCTGAGCCTGCTCGACTGCGATGTTCCGGTCGACGGGTCCATCGCCGTGGTGGTCTCCGCGGCCGACCGGGCCGGCGACGGCCCGAACCCGCCCGTCCGGGTCGAGGCGATCGGCGGGTCCCGCGGCGAG
>DASYAD010000143.1:0-13813 GCA_036501515.1 Trebonia sp.
CACGAGACGGACGGTCGCCAGGCGGCGGGCCGTCGGCACTAGGGACCGGATCGTCGCTCATCTCGCGCTTGTCGCCGAGATCGCCGACGGGACGGGGATGGCAAGTACCAAGCTGGCCGAGGCGGTGGGCTACCCGGGATCAAGCGTGGCCTTCGCGCAGCTGCTGTCCGGCATGGAGCGTGACGGCCTGATCAGCCGCGAGGTGCGGGGCAAACGCACCTACCGGATCACGCTGGCGGCGGCGCCGGCCACGCGCCGCGCCGCCGTATCCGTAGGGCCGGTGTCAGCAGGCAGCGGCTCGGTGGCTCCGGTACCGGCCGGTACCAGCCCGGTCAAGGCTACGGCAGAGGATCCGCCGCTGCCCGTCACGGTCGCCTTTCCCGGTGCGGTCGACTACGACGACCTCGCCGACCGGGTAATCGTCCGGCTGCTAAGGCGGATCGCCGAGCTGAACCCGGCCGAGCTGGCGGCCCTCGAGCGGCTCGTCGTGCCCGGCCTCGCGCGCCCCGAGGAGCTGAAGATCGTCTAGCTGGCGACGGCCCGGCCCGCGGGCCGGGGCAGGTGCCGGGCAGGTGCCGGGCCGGTGCCGGTGCCGGGCCGGGCCGGGGCCCGAACGCTGGCGAGGCGGTCCACCACCAGATGGTGCTTTTGGGGCATGATGCTGGTCATGACGTTCCGGGTGGCGGAGATCTGCGCGGGCGCGGGCGGCCAGTCGCTCGGGCTTGAGCTAGCCGGGTTCGAGCACGAGCTGTCGGTCGAACTCGACGCTGACGCGTGTGCCACCCTCAGGCACAACCGGCCGCACTGGAAGGTGGTTCGCGGTGACGCGGCCAGTCCCCAGGTCTGGAATCCGGCCGAGTACGCCGGCACCGACCTGCTCGCCGGCGGCGTGCCCTGCCCGCCCTTCACCGTGGCGGGCAGGCAGCTGGGCGCGACCGACGAGCGAGACTTGTTCGCCTGGGCGATCGAGCTCTGCGGCACCGTTGCCCCCCGCGCGCTGCTGCTCGAGAACGTACGCGGCCTGTCGATGCCGCGGTTCGCCGCCTACCGGCAGCGCGTGCTCGACCGGCTGGCAGAGCTCGGTTACGCGGCCGGCTGGCGCCTGCTGCACGCTTCCGGCTACGGCGTGCCCCAGCTGCGGCCGCGGTTCGTGCTGGTCGCGATGCGGCCGGACGACTTCGCGTACTTCCGCTGGCCCGCACCGCAGGGCGCCCCGCCCACGGTGGGCGAGGCGCTCGGCGCCCTGATGGCGGCGAACGGCTGGCCTGGAGCGGCCGGCTGGGCCGCCAGGGCCAGCGACATCGCACCGACGATCGTCGGCGGGTCGAAGAAGCACGGCGGCCCCGATCTCGGCCCGACCCGGGCCAAGCGCGCCTGGCGGACGCTGGGCGTCGACGGGCTCGGCCTGGCCGACGCCGCCCCCGCGGCCGACGCCCCGCTGTCCCTGGTGCCCAGGCTGACCTGCGAGATGGTCGCCAGGCTGCAAGGCTGGGACGACGCCGAGTACCAGTGGGAGTTCACCGGCCGCAAGACCGCGAGCTACCGGCAGATCGGCAACGCCTTCCCGCCCCCGGTCGCCCGCGCGCTGGGCGACGCCATCCGGCGGGCGCTGCGCCACGAGGGCACCGCGGGCGAAGCCGGGTCGTCAGCGGCCGCGCACGACCCCGTGTACGCCGTGCTGGCGGACGACGGCGGGTTTCTGACTATGGAGCAGATCCAGGGCCGGCTGTCCCGTCCGCTCGACCAGTCAGGCTTGCAGCGGCACCTCGCCCACCTGCGGCGCGATTTCCACATCGAGACCGAAAAACGCACCTCG
The DNA here is from genome assembly GCA_036501515.1 of Trebonia sp. Lineage (GTDB taxonomy): Bacteria > Actinomycetota > Actinomycetes > Streptosporangiales > Streptosporangiaceae > Trebonia. Next base: position 1,817 of record DASYAD010000143.1, read on the forward strand.
GGCCAGGCCTACCGTCTCGGCGCCTTCAAGGCCTTCGTGGGCCAGGACGACCACCTGCGCCACGAGGCCTTCCTGAACCCGGGCAGGATCAGCTAAGCCCACGGGACGTCTCGGCAGCCCGGGGGTCAGCCGATGCGGCGCAGCCCCGTGCGGTGGTGCCTGGCCGTCTCGATGTATGTCCGCACGGCGCCCTCGGTCCAGCGGGTGTCGACGTTGGAGCGCTTGACGGTGGCGGGAACGCCCGCCACCAGGGAGCGTGGCGGCACGTTGAAGCCCTCGGAGACCACGGCGCCGGCCGCGACGATGGAGCCGCGGCCGACCGTGACCCGGTTCAGGACGACGCTGCCCGAGCCGATCAGGCAGCCAGGTTCGACCACGCAGCCTTCCAGGTGGGCGTTGTGCCCGACCACGCAGTCCGCGCCGATCACGGTCGGGTGGCTGGCCGTACAGTGCACGATCGTGCCGTCCTGGACCGAGGTCCGCGGGCCGACCGAGATGTAGCCGTGGTCGCCGCGCAGCACCGCACCCGGCCACACCGACGCTTCGGCACCAATGGTGACCCGCCCGATCACAACGGCTTCGGGCGCGACATAAGCCGTTTCGTCGATCTCTGGCTCATCATCATCCAGCGCGTAAATTGACACTGGCATAGGGTAGCGTCTTGGCTCGTGGCCAGCACTTCCGAGGCAGTTACCGCGACCCAGACGCCGGTCCAGGCGCTCCTGGCCACCGCCGTCGCCGCGATCGGCGGCACCGAGCGCTCCGGGCAGACCGTGATGGCGCAGGCCGTCTGGGACGCGGTGGCCGACCGGACCCATCTCGCCGTGCAGGCGGGCACGGGCACCGGCAAGTCGCTCGCCTACCTGGTGCCCGCCTTGCAGCTCGCCGCGGACAAGCGCGGGCCCGTGGTGGTCTCCACGGCCACCATCGCGCTGCAGCGCCAGCTGGTCGACAGGGACCTGCCCCGGCTGGCCGACGCGCTGCGCGAGCCGCTCGGCCGCACACCGGAGTTCGCCATCCTGAAGGGGCGCAACAACTACCTCTGCCTGAACAAGCTGCGCAACGGTCCCGAGGATGAGCAGGATTCGCTGTTCGAGGCGATTGGCGCTCAGGCGCCCTCCAGCCAGCTCAGCGCGCATATCCAGCGCTTGCATCAGTGGGCCGCCTCCACCACCAGCGGTGACCGGGACGAGATCGTCCCCGGCGTACCCGACCAGGCGTGGCGGCAGGTCGCGGTAACAGCGCGCGAGTGCCTGGGACCCGGCCGCTGCCCGTTCGGTGCGCAGTGCTTCTCTGAGCGCGCGCGGAAGATGGCGGCCGAGGCCGACGTGGTGGTGACCAACCACGCGCTGCTCGCCATCGACACCCTCGGCACCGGCGGGCTGCTGCCCGAGCACCGCGTGGTCATCGTCGACGAGGCGCACGAGCTCGTCGACCGCGTCACCTCGGTGGCCACGGGCGAGATTTCCAGCTTCGCGATTGACTTCGCGGTGCGGCGGACCGGGCGGCTGGCCGACGAGGCGGAGACCGCGCGCCTGTCGGAGGCCGGGCACGCGCTCACCCCGCTGCTTGCCAGCATGCCCGCGGGCCGGATGGACCAGCTCGACCAGGCCCTCGGTGCGACCCTGGCCGCGCTGCGGGACGCCGCGGCGGGCTGTGCCGCCCAGGTGCGCAAGATCGCGGGGGCCAAGGACGACGACACCGACCCGGCCGAGGTCACTGCCGCACAGACCGCGCTTGTCAGCCTGGAAGAGCTGGCCGTGGTGGCCGACCGGATGATCACCGCGTTCGACCACCCGATCGCCGAGCGCGAGGAAGTCGTCTGGCTGTCGCGGCCTGAGGACTGGTCAGACAGCACCAGGCCCGCGTCGCTGCACGTGGCGCCCCTGGAGGTCGGCGAGGCGCTGGCGCAGCACCTGTTCGCTGACCGCACGGTCGTCCTTACCTCAGCCACGCTCACCCTGGGCGGCTCGTTCACACCGCTGGCGCGCCAGTGGGGCCTCGACGCGGCCGCCATCGGGGACGAGTGGACCGGCATCGACGTGGGCTCGCCGTTCGCGCACGGGCGCAGCGGCATCCTCTACATCGCCAGGCACCTGCCGCCGCCGAGCAGGGACGGGCTGCCGCCCGAGTACCTCGACGAGCTCTGGGAGCTCATCAAGGCAGCCGGCGGGCGGACACTGGGGCTGTTCTCGTCCATGCGGGCGGCCAAGGCGGCGGCCGCGGCAATGCGCGAGTCGGTGCCCTACCCGGTGCTCTGCCAAGGCGACGACTCCACCATGCAGCTGGTCAAGGAGTTCGCGGCGAACGAGCCGACCTGCCTTTTCGGCACGTTGTCGCTGTGGCAGGGAGTCGACGTGCCCGGGCCTTCGCTGCGGCTGGTAGTCATCGACCGGATCCCGTTCCCGCGGCCCGACGACCCGCTGGCCTCGGCCAGGACGCGGGCCGCCGACGCCCGCGGCGGGTCCGGGTTCATGGAGGTGTCGGCCAACCACGCTGCCCTGCTGCTCGCGCAGGGGGCGGGACGGCTGCTGCGCTCGATGGACGACCGCGGCGTGGTCGCCGTGCTCGACTCCCGGCTGGTGACTAAGCGGTACGGCGAGTACCTGCGGGCCTCGCTGCCGCCGTTCTGGCAGACGACGGACCCGGCGGTGGTCCGCGGCGCGCTCGAGCGGCTCGGACAGCCCTAGCGCGGCCCGGGAGGAATCAGCGGAATCGCAGTGCTGGCGGGCCGGCCGTCACCGCTTTCCCATTCTTCGGCGAGCAGCTGGTACGAGCGAACGCGATCGGCGTGGTCGTGGGTGATGGTGGTGATGATCAGCTCGTCTGCTTCGGTGGCGTCGCGCAGGCGTTCGAGCCGCGGTCCCGGCTACCACTACGTCGGCCGAGACGCTGACGCAGGGACGGCCGAGTTCGGCCGAGGGCTGGAACGCGGCCCGGTAGCCGTCGACGGCTTCGAGCACGGTAGCGGGACTGACGTGGTAGTTCGCGGCAAACCGCAGGCTGCGCCGGCCGGCCACCTCAGTGCTCTCCCCGCCGCTGCTGCCGAGGACCCAGATTTGCAGGGCCGCGCCTTCGCCGGGGACCACGTGGGCCTCGGCCCCGTCGGCGGAGCGGTGGGTGCCGGCGATCAGCGCGAGCACGTCGCCGACCTGCTCGGTGTAGTTCTGCGGCTCCGCGTGCGGCAGCTGCAGGACACCCGCGCTGACCCACTGGCCTGGGCGACGGGAGGCTACCAGCCGGGCCCCGAGCAGCAGGCTGTCTTCGTCGCGCTCGACCAGCGCAGGGATGTCACGTCGTGGTCCGTTCTGTTGAAGAGCACTCGCACCGGGGACAACAATAGGCACGCGCTGGTTCATCCGTCAATACCGACTGATATTATAGGAAATAATGGATGCGACAAGGCAATCCCGCCCGTCCGGGTGCGCGGTCGACGAGCACCCGCAGCGCCTAGGGCAGTTCGAGAGCGTCGAACATATGCCGCTGCCACAGGTGCATCGAGGCCTCCTCCGGATAGGAGCAGACGTCCGGCTGCAGGTCGTAGACGCGCGTCGTCCTGTGCTCGGTACCGTAGGCTGACCAGCCGGGGTTGCCGCAGGCGGCGAAGCTCACCCATTCGCGGCGCATCACGTCGCCCAGCATGACGAACTCGGCGGGCGGTTCTGGTCCGGTCAGCATCAGCCCGATGCCCTCGCCGTAAGAGCCGAACAGCAGCGGCACGTCGAGCGCGTGGCACGCGCCCAGGGCGCCGACCGGAGCCTGCGCCGTCAGCTCGTACAGGTACGTAGTGCCGCCCGACATCGCGTGCGCCTGTGCCAGGTGCAGCGTCGGCATCCGGAACAGCCAGTCGGAGAAGGCCACCTCGAACAGGCCGCCCGGGTCGAGCCCGGCGTAGACCTTCCGGTAGCCGGCCGCGCCGTCGGGCGCCGGGGCGAAGTAGCCGAGCGCCGTGTCCGCGTCGTCGCCCGTGAGCTGGCCGAGGCGGCCCGACGCGGCGATCATCAGGCGGTACTCGTCCTTGTTGTGGCCGGTCAGCAGCTCCACGTCACGGGCCGCGCCGGCCACCAGGGCGCGCCACGGCGCGCGGGCCAGCACCTCGCCGTCGACGACCGGCGAGAACGGCGTGTCGGTGATCCGCAGCGGTCCCCACTCCTGGTGCCGTTTCATGCTGGCGGTGACCTCGAGCTGCGCCGCGACCAGCCGCATCGGATCGGCGCCGGCCAGCGCCTCGCAGGTCGCGGGCAGCCCCGCCGCGGCGGCGACAGCGCCGGTGACCGCCGCTGCGAGCGGGGCGGAGAAGAACGTTCCCGGCACCGACTGCGCGATCGCCCGCTTGAACAGGCCCTTGGCCGCGTTCATGGCGAGCAGGGCCGCGATCACCCCCGCACCGGCCGACTCACCGAAGACGGTGACGTTGGCCGGATCGCCGCCGAAGGCCGCGATGTTGTCCCTGACCCAGCGCAGCGCCGCCGCCGCGTCGAGCAGCCCGCGGTTCGCAGGTACCCCGTCGATCAGCATGAACCCCTCGACGCCGAGGCGGTAGTTGCAGGATACGAACACGGTTCCCGCGCTCGCGAACAGCGTGCCGTCGTGGCCGGGGCCGCCGGCGCCGAACATATAGGCGCCGCCGTGAATCCAGACCATGACGGGCAGCGTCCGCGCGCCGGTGTCCGGGGTCCAGACGTTGACGGTCAGCCACTCGCCGGCGGTGTCCGCGGGCGGCGCGACGGCCCCCGGTGTGCGCGGACCGCCGGGGATCATCCCCTGCGGACACTGCGGACCGAACCCGGCCGCGTCACGGACCCCGTCCCACCGCGCGGGCGGCCGCGGCGCCTGGAACCGCAGCGGGCCGACCGGCGGCTGCGCGAACGGAATGCCGCGGAAGACCGCGTTGCCCTGCTCAATCCGCCCCCTGACCCGCCCGGCGCTGGTGGAGACCTCAGGATCGGCTGGGCCCATAGGGGGCGACCTCCCGCTACATCGATGGAGCGAAAAAGGACACTCTCAATGACTTTAAGTCATTTAACCGGATCGAGCACCACCACCGGGATCTTGCGCGGCGCCGCCTTGACCTCGTACTCGGCGAAGCCGGGATTGCGCTCCTTCTGCCTCTCCCAGATGACGTCGCGCTCGGCCGGCTGCGCCACCCGCGCCCTGACCCGCACGGTACCGGCGCCTACCTCGACCACGGTGTCCGGGTTGGCGATGAGGTTATGGAACCAGGCCGGGTTGTCGGGCGCGCCTGCCTTCGACGCGAAGACGGCGTAGGAGCTGCCAATCCACTGGAAGGCGAGCGGGCTGACCCGCTCCGTCCCGCTGCGCGCCCCGGTATGGTGCAGCAGGAGCACGTCCGATCCCTGGAACGGACCGCCGACCTTGCCGCCATTGGCCCGGAACTCAGCGATTATCTGGCCGTTGAAATCATTAGCACGCGGCGCACCCAACTCTGTCATGACGTTTAGTTTAGGAATGAAAACGTGAAGTCACCACGTGCACTTGACGACCTGCCGTTCTCGGCGGAACTGCGGCCTTTCCCCGGCGCTTCCGGCGCGGGCGGCAGCCTCGAACCCGAGGGTGACTACGACCGGGTGCTGTTCTCCGGCTCGCAGTTCACCGACGCCAATGCCGACGGGGCGCGGTTCGTCGAGTGTGCGTTCGCTGGCGGGGCCGGCTTTGACGGCGGACGGCTGCGCCGGGCCCGGCTGTCGGACGTCTGGTTCGGCGAGACCCGCCTTGTGGCCGCCGACCTGGCCGAGACGTCACTGACCGATGCCTGGTTCAGCGGCTGCGTGCTGGCCGGCGTGCAAGCGTTCTCCAGCGTGGCCCGCCGGGTGCTGCTGCGCGGCTGCAAGCTCGACTCGGTGAACTTCCGCGACACCAGGCTGACCGACGTGGTGTTCGAGGACTGCGTGCTGCGCGACGTGGACTTCGGCTCGGCCAAGTTGCTCCGGGTGCGGTTCACGGGCAGCCAGCTCAGCGGCGTCGACTTCACCCGCGCCAGCTGCAAGGACGTCGACCTGCGCGGCGCGCGCCTCGGGTCTGAAGACACCCCGGGCATCAAAGCCGGCTACGACAGCCTGGCCGGCGTCACGATCGACATGCCGCAGCTGATGACCATCGCACCGCTGCTCGCCCACCACCTCGGCATCACCGTCGCGCTCTGACCCCGGTCCCCCCGCCACCCCGAGGCCACCGTCCCCCCAAGGGAGGCGCGACGGCGGGCCACTCCGCGCCGGCTGACGCCGCTCCCCCGTGAGCCTCCCAGGCAGACGCCGGTCCCCGTGAGCCCCCCCAGGCCATTGTCCAGTCCCCAGTCACCGACTGACCGCCGTACCCGTGCACCTGGTTCCTGGCGTTCCCGGGAGCGGGGCGCGGCTCCCGGGTGCCCTTTCCGCGCCCGGCCGCCGCCGAGATCGTGGACCGCCTGCGGAGCGTCCAGCCCCAGACAGCCGAGACGACGTGTCACTTCCCATCAGTTAGAACCGCCCAGCCCACTTCCCATCACTGAGGACCATTCCATGCCCCGGTTGTCCTGATTTGTCGAACACGAACTGATGGGGAGTGAAGATGATCAACGCGAACTGATGGGAAGTCAGCCCGGGCGGTCATCCCGACGGCGGGGTACCGGGCAGACCCAGCGGCGCCACTTCCTATCAGTTAGAACACCCAGAGGCCACTTTCTATCGATTAGGACTATTTTCTGTCACGATTTGTCATAGTTTGTCCCACCCGAACTGATAGGAAGTGGAGCAGATCAGCGCTAACCCGTTAGAAAGTGAGCAGGTGCTGGCGCGCACCGACAGGGGCGAAGCGGGGCAAGCAGTGCAGGCGTGGACCACGGATGCCTGTGTGAAAGCCGCGCATCGCGGAGGTGGAATTGGATCCGGTGGGGCTGGCGCGCATCGCGGCGGTGAATGGATCCGGTGGGGCTGGCGCGCATCGCGGCGACGAGACGAGGGCTAGGCGGTGCAGGTGCGCATCGCGGCGGCGAAGTGGTCGCCGCGGTCGCGGTAGTCGCGGAAGTGGCCGAAGCTGGGGGCGGCCGGGGACAGCAGGACGATGCCGTCTCCCTTCGCCCACGCGTAGCCCGTCTTGACGGCGGTATCCAGGTCAGGGCAATCCGCGACGCCGGCAAAACCAGCAGAGGCGGCGGTCCTGTCGAAGGCGGCGCTGATCCTGGGGCCGCTGTCGGGCAGGGTCAGCACGAGGGTGGGTTCCCCGCGCCGCAGGACCGCTTCGGCCAGCGGCCGGTAGTCGATGCCGCGGTCCTGCCCGCCGACGATCAGCGCGACGCGACGGCCGGGAAACGAGTCGAGCGCGGCCAGCGTCGGCAGCACGTTGGTGGACAGCGAGTCGTCGATGAACGTGACGCCGTGCACCGTCCCGACCGGGGTGAGACGGCTCGGCAGCGGGGTGAACCCGGCAGCGGCCGAAGCCAGGAGCTGGTCGTCGGCGGCGGCACTGGCCAGCTTGCCGTCCGCGGCGGCATCGCCGAGGCCGCACAGCACGGCCCGCGCGATCAGGGCATTGCGGCGGTTGTGCCGCCCGGGCAGGCCGAGGTGGTCCATCCAGGTCGCGCCGGGGTCGTCGGTCTCGCCGATCCACTCGACGCGCGGTCCCAGCAGGCCGGCCCGCTCCCTGAGCAGGTCGCTGTCGCCGTTGGCGACCGTGAGGTCGGCGCCCGGCTGGCTGGCGGCCGACAGCTTGTCGCTGTAGTAGCGCTCCACGCCGCCGTGCCACGGAAGGTGATCAGGGTGCAGCGCCGTCACCGCGGTGACGGGCGGGCTCACCGCCAGGTCGGTGGCTGTGTAGCTGGAGACCTCGATCACCCAGTAGTCGTAGCCGGACTCCTCGCGCGGGTCGTACGGCGCGACGCCGAAGTTGCCGCCGACCATGGTCCGGTAACCGAGTCCGCGCAGCAGGTGGCCGATGACCGACGACGTCGTTGACTTGCCCTTGGTGCCGGTCACGTAGACGACGCGGGCGAGGTCCGCCTCGTTCGCCCACAGGCCAAGGCCGCCCGCCAGCGTCACCCCGGCCGCGCGCAGCCGGTCCGCCTCGGGGCCGTACGGGCTGATGCCCGGGGTCTTGATGACGAACTCGCACCGCATCAGGGCGTCGAGGCCGCCGTCAGTGGTCTTGAGCACGCCCGCCTCGCCTGGCGCGTCATCGACGAGGACGGGCTCGATGCCCATCGCCCGCAGCTTGCGCAGCGCGGCATGCCCCTCGCGGCCAAGGCCCCACAGGCCGATCCCCGCCCCTCGCACGCTGCCGCGCCGCAGGTCGGACCAGCCGAGGGACGGCCGGGTCACGCGTCACCGAGAGAGTAGGCGGCGGGCACGAAACTCTGGCCGACCGGGTGGCGCATGGCCTCGGTCTCGGCCGCGGCCGGCGCGTCCGGGCGGCCCGCCACCTCGGCGGCCAGCCGCTGTAGCAGCGGCGTCTGCGCGCGGTCCGGTCGCGCCGCGGCGAGCAGCACGGCGGCGCGGCACTCGTTGACCTCGCCGACGCACTCGAACGGCTTGGTGCCGGAGCCGAGCAGCGTCTCGAACTTCGGCCGCAGGGCCGGGTCGTCGAGCGGCTCGCCGCCGCCGCCGTCCGCCGCGAACACCGCCCGCAACCGCCCGGCCGACATGAACGGGGCCAGGATCAAGTCGATGAAGCAGCACTTGTCGCACTGCCCGCACCAGTGACCGAGCCGCCGGGCGGTGTCGATGTGGAACGCGCGGTTGCAGCTGCGGAAGGTGGCGTGGTACTGGGTGAGCTGGGCGAACCGCTCCCCCACCCACAGCTCGGTCCGGTCGCGCAGGGCGGAGAAGTAACCGGGCAGCCCGGCCGGGTCGGCCCGCAGCAGCTCACGGAACTCCGCTTCGAAGGCGGCCGACTTGGACCACTGATGGTTCACCTGCCGCCCGTCGTGCTCAAGGGTCGGCACCGAGGCCGACCATTCGTTTGACATCACGACCGCGTCCCGGCCCGCAAGCACCGCGGCCAGCACCGCGATCGCGGAGATAATCCCGGTCACCGGCACGTGCCCGTTCAGGAAGCCGAGCTCAGCCGACCGGAGCAGCTGCGGGTCGATCTCTCGTTCCGCCCTGATCACCGGCAGCCCGCTGACCGCGGCCGGCCGCTCGATGGCCGCGAAGCGGTCACCCGGACGGCTCACCACGAACAGCGCGATGTCACTGGTGTGCGCGCGCACGCCCTCGACGGTCACGATGGAGTCGATACCGCCGCCGAACGGCACCAGCGGCCGCAGGCCGGGGACCGCCGCACGCGTGGCGGGCTGGCCGCCCCCGTACGGCTGGCCGCCGCCAGTCCCCCCGGCGCCGTCAACCGGGAGAGTGCCGTGAGGTACCTGGCCGCCCACGATCCGCAGGTCACTGAGGTCAAGGCCGTTGCGGTAGGCATACTCGCCCAGGCCGGACAGGTAGAACTCACGCAGGAAGTCGCGCTCGCGCCCGGTCAGCGCCGTGCCGCCGAGGTCGATGACCGGCGGGGCGGCGGTCTTGTAGTACGAGACACCCGCCAGCAGGTAGACCAGCCGCGCGGCGGCCTGCGCGGCGGCCGAGTCCCAGGCAGCCCCGGGCGCGAGCGACACCCGCTCGGTGAAGTCCCGTCCGTCCAGTGAGTACCGGCAGGTCAGCAGCCCGTGTTCGGCGTCGGCGGCAAAGCCGTCGTACCGGAACACCGAGCCGCGCGGCGGGCTCGCGGTGGTTGCATCTGACTCAACTGCCTCTGGCGCGTTCATCGGATGCGAGTCTACCGAGGTCACTTCCCCGCTGACGTAGCCCACGACTCGGCGTCACGCATGACTCGCAGGATGTTGCCGCCCGCCAGCGCCGCCAGGTCCTGCTCCGGCCAGCCGCGGCGGCGCAGCTCGGCGAACAGGGCCGGGTAGCCGCTCACGTCCTCAAGGCCGCGCGGCAGGACCGGAGTGCCGTCGAAGTCGCCGCCGATGCCGACATGGGCGACGCCCGCCACCGCGCGCACGTGGTCGATGTGGTCGGCCACCTGTTCCAGAGTCGCGACGGGGGCCGGGTTGCTCTTTTCCCACTCCGGCAGCAGGCCGAAGACGTCGGCCAGGTTATCCGGGTCGAGGCCGCGGGCGGCGGCGTGCGTTTTGAGTGCGGTGAACCAGCTGGCGCACTCGCCGGAGACAAAGAACGGGACGAAGGTGACCATGCACACCCCGCCGTTCGCGGCCAGCCGTACCAGCACGTCGTCGGGGACATTGCGCGGGTGGTCGGTGACGGCGCGGGCCGAGGAGTGGGAGAAGATCACCGGCGCCCGGGCCACCTCCAGGGCCGCGTTCATCGTGGTGACGGCCACGTGCGACAGGTCGACGAGCATGCCGAGCCGCTGCATCTCGGTGACCACCTCGCGGCCGAAGCCGGACAGCCCGCCGCAGCCGGGCACGTCGGTGGCCGAGTCGGCCCAGCCGACGTTGTCGTTGTGCGTCAGCGTCATGTACCGCACGCCCAGGGCGTGCAGGCAGCGCAGCACGCCGAGCGAGTTGCCGATGCAGTGGCCGCCCTCGGCGCCGAGCAGGCTGGCGATCTTGCCTGACGCGAACGCCGCCTCCGCGTCGGCAGCGGTTAGCGCCAGCCCGAACCGGTCCGGGTAGGCCGCGATCATCCGGTGGACTAGGTCGACCTGCTCGAAGACCGCGGTCACGGCCGCGTCCCCGGCCAGTTCTGCGGGGACGTAGACCGACCAGAACTGGCCGCCCACGCCGCCTTCCGCCAGCCGGGGCAGGTCCGTCTGGGTGTCTGGCACCCGGCCCGCCAGGCTCGCCTTGACCGGGTCCGAGCCGTACTTCTCCCTGATTTCCCAGGGCAGGTCGTTATGTCCGTCAATGAGCGGGAATCGGCCGAGCATCGCGCGGGTCTCAGCCAGTGACAGGGCGGCGCCCTCTGCGGTAACCACGAGGTTAAGGCTAATGGTGCCGTCCGGTCAGACGGCTTCGGGGAGCCTGGCGGCCGTCCCGCCTGACGACGGGGCCATGGTCGGCGCCGCGTCGGCGTCGCTGACGAACAGGGAAAATGCCGTGCCGATGACCATCAGGCACGCGGCGGCCACGAATGCCAGGTGGTAGCCGGCCAGGTCGCGGGCACCCGCCCCGGTCGCGGCGAGCACGGTGCCGAGCAGCGCCACCCCCGCCGCCGCGCCCGCCTGGCGCATGGTGTTCTGCAGGGTGGACGCGTGGCCGGTCTCCGCCGCGGTGACCGTCGCCATGTTGGCGGTCTGCGACGATGACGCCGCGAAGCCGAACGAGCAGCCGGTGAAGAACATCAGCAGCGGGACCATCCAGAACGCGTCCGACGGCCCGGCCAGGGACATCAGGCCGATGGTGGTGACCGTGCCGCACATGCCCCCGACCATCAGGCGGCGCGGGCCCGTCCGCTTGTACAGCCAGCTGGCGACCTGCACACCGCTCATCCCGCCGATCGCCTCGGTGAAGACTGACAGCCCCGAGTGGACCGCGGAGAACCCCAGGCCGTTCTGCAGCAGCAGCGGGACGAGGAACAGGGTGCCGTTGAAACCGCCAGACGCCGCCGTCAGCTGCAGGCTGGTGATCCGGAACAGCCGGTCCCTGTACAGCCGCAGGCGCAGCAGCGGCTCGGCGACCCGCCGTTGCACGGCCACGAAGACAACCAGCAGTACGAGTCCTGGCAGCAAGGTCGCGAGCGTTACCGCCGAGCCCCAGCCGTTGGTCGCGCCGGTAGACAGCGCGAACATGAACAGCGGGAAGCCGGCCCCGGCGAGCAGGAAGCCGGGCAGGTCGAAGCGGCCGGCCGGGTGCTCAGAACCGGCCGGCAGGAACAGCAGGCCGACCAGCACCGCGGCGATGCCGACGGGCAGGTTGATGTAGAAGATCCAGCGCCAGGACAGCCCGTCGACCAGCGCACCGCCGATGACCGGGCCGAGCGCGGGCGCCAGCAGCGTCGGCACGATCAGCACCTGGTTGGCCTTGACCCGTTCGGCGGGCGGGAA
>DASYAD010000144.1:0-17901 GCA_036501515.1 Trebonia sp.
CGGCGCCGAGATCGACGCGTTGTGGGCCGCCAGGGACAAGGGGGAGTCGAGCCTCATGTCACCGCAGGACAGTATCGCGACCATGCGCACCCTCGACCGCTGGCGCCACGCCGTTGGTGCCCAGTGACCAACCAAGTGACCAACCAAGTGACCAACCAAGCGACCAACCAAGCGACCAACACAGTGGCCAACCAAGCGACCAACACAGTGGCCAGCAAAGCGACCAGCAGAGCGACTGACCTGGTCGTCGGCCTCGATATCGGCACCTCAAGCACCAAGGCGGTCGCGGTCGACGCGAACGGCACGGTGGTCGCGGCCAGAAGCGCCCCGCACGGTACCAGCCAGCCGCGCCCCGGCTGGTTCGAGCAGGACGCCGAGGAGGTCTGGTGGCGGCAGCCGAGCGAACTGCTGCGATCGCTGCTGGCCGACGAGCGGGTCACCCCCGCCGCCGTCCGCACGGTTGGCGTCAGCGGTCTCGGCCCGTGCCTCCTGGCCTGCGACCAGCACGGGAGCCCGCTCCGCCCGGCCATCCTGTACGGAATCGATATGCGGGCGACGGCCGAGGTCGCGGAACTGACCGCGCGGTTCGGCGCCGGCCGGATCCTGGCGCGGGCCGGGTCGGCCCTGTCGTCGCAGGCGGTGGGGCCGAAGCTGCTGTGGCTGCAGCGGCACGAGCCGGAGGTCTGGGCGCGCACCGCGCGCTGGTTCGGCGCCAGCTCCTTCCTGGTGGAACGGCTCACAGGCGAGTACCTACTCGACCATCACACCGCGAGCCAGTTCGACCCGATGTACGACATCCGGGCGCAGGGCTGGGCCGCCGACTGGGCCGCGGAACTCAGCCCCGGCGTCGCGCTGCCCCGGCTGGCCTGGCCGGGCGAGATCGCCGGCCAGGTGACGACGGCCGCGTCGGCCGCGACCGGCCTTCCGGCGGGCACTCCGGTGCTGGCAGGCACGGTGGACGCGTGGGCCGAGGCGCACAGCGTCGGCGTGCGCCGTCCCGGCGACCTGATGATCATGTACGGATCGACCCTGTTCATGGTCGGCGTCGACCCGGCCGCGAACCCGCACCCGGGACTGTGGCTGACCGCCGGGCTGACCCCGGGCACCGGCACGATGGCGGCCGGCATGGCGACCTCCGGCCTGGTCGCGAACTGGGTCGCGGACACCGCCGGGCAGCCGGCGGCCGAGCTCATCGAGGCGGCCGGGCAGGTCGCGCCCGGCGCCTGCGGCCTCGCGATGCTGCCGTATTTCGCCGGCGAGCGCAGCCCGCTGTTCGATCCGGGCGCCCGCGGCGTCGTGGCCGGCCTGACCCTCGCGCATACCCCGGCCCACCTGATGCGGGCCGCGCTCGAAGGGGTGGCCATGGGGGTGCGGCACAACCTTGAGGCCTTTGACTCCGTTACTCCAGGCGAGTCGCCCTGGCGCGCCGTCGCGGTCGGCGGCGGCGTCGGCGGCGGAGCGGGCGCGGCTGGAGGCGGCGTGGCCGCACTGTGGCCGCAGATCGTGTCCGACGTCTGCGGCCGCGCCCAGGACATCCCCGCGCAGACCGTCGGAGCCAGCTACGGCGACGCGCTGCTAGCGGCGGCCGCCGTCGGCCTCGTCCCGCCGGACACCGACTGGACCGAGATCGTCGCGACCGTCCAGCCCCGGGCTGAGCTCGCGGACCTCTACGACGAGCGCTACGCGGTGTACCGGGAGCTGTACGAGACTACGAGGCCGCTGATAAGCCGACTCCGCGCCTAAGCCGCCCGTGCGCTCGCCCGGCTCACTCGGGTGGCGTTCGGTGAGTGCTGTCAGCCGCTCTCGTTCGGGATGAAGATCTGGACTTTCCCGAACGAAGCCGGCTGACACCGGCCCCGCCCGCTAAACGACCGGGCCGAGATAGCTCCACTGCCCGTCCTGCCTGGCGAAGCTGCTGTTCTCCGCGAGGACGCCGCGCTGCCCGTCCTCGACGTAGACGGCGCGGAAACTGACCGTGCCTGCCGCGTCGAACAGGCCGCCGCCGGCGGTGTCGAGCACCGCCAGACGGGTCCAGCGCAGCGCCGGGTCGAGCTCAAGGGTCTCCGGACGGACCGACGGGTGCCAGGTGCGCAGCAGGTAGCGGGCGTCGCCGACCGCGAACGCGCTGTACCGGGAGCGCATCAGCGACTCGGCGGTCGGCGCCGGGGCGCCGGCGTGGAACCGCCCGCAGCACACGTCGTAGTCGTCGCCGAGGCCGCAGGGGCAGCTGGGATCGTCCATGCGGACATTCTCGCAGCGGCCGGGCCGTGGACGGTCCAGCGGGGAGCGGCTCAGCCGGGTGCGGCGGCGACCGCGATGCCGTAGAACCCGGCCGCGTTCCCCGTCAGGACCGCCTCCCGGTCGGCGTCGCTGAGCACCCCGAGCAGGTTTTCCAGCGCGTCGCGGCCGTGGTCGTGCGGGTAGTCGCTCGAGTACATCAGCATGTGGCCGGCGTCGAGCATCTCGGCGAGCTGGGCCAGTTCGCCGGCGGGCACGCGGCCGGGGATCAGCGTCGGGCTGGTTGTCGCCCGCAGGTGCCTGCGTACGTAGACCGACGGCTTGTCGCGCACCCACGGGGTCTCCCGCCACAGGGCCTTCCAGTCCTTGTCGAATCGCCACAGCAGCGACGGCAGCCAGGCGAAACCGAGCTCGGCGAGGCAGACCCGCAGGTCCGGGTAGCGGTCGAAGACACCCTCGGCGACCAGGCTGAGCACCTGGTTCGGGGCGATGATCTGCGAGTTGTACAGGTAGTCCTCGTAGTACGTCGACGCGGTGCCTGTCGCGGTCGGCGCCATGTCCCAGCCGCCCCACGCGTGCAGGGTGATCGGCAGCTGGTTGCGGCTGGCGGCCTCGTGAATCGGCCGGTAGCGCAGGTTTCCCCAGGGTGTCTCGCTGCGCACGGGCAAGAGCACCTGGGCGAACCGGCGGTCGGCGCCGAGCCGGTCGATCTCCTGGGCCGCCGCCTCCGGATGGAAGACCGGCACGACGATGCTGCCGCGCAGCCGCTCGTCCCGGTCGAGGAACTCATCTCGCAGCCAGTTGTTGACCGCCGTCGTCATGGCCGCCTCGAAGTACGGGTTGCGGCTGCCCTGAAAGGTCGTGACGCAGGTGAGGATCGCCGCGCGCGGTGCGTAGGTGTCAAGCAGCTGCGTGCGGAGCTCTGCATAGCTGTGCGGCGGGAAACTGCCCGCCGCCCGTGCCTCCGGGCGGGCCGACAGCGGCTCGCTCTCCGGGTAGAGCCGGTGACCGACCCCAAGGCGGGCACCGCGGATGAACTCGTGCCAGTAGGGCTCGATGTACGGCAGCAGCGCGTCCATACCGGGCGGCTCGACGTGCACGTCGCAGTCGATCGCACCGGACATGATCGGGCTCATGAACCGCAATGCTACGAGCGCCGCGGCGGTCCGTCTTTGTGGCGAGCCCCAAACAGCGGTGCCGGTGCTGCCGCTGACCTTCATTTTCGCCGGCGGGTGCGCTTATATGGCGTCATGAAGGTCGTCGTCGGCAAGGTTTCCGACTTCCAGAACGGCGACAGGAAGATCGTCGACGTGAACGGGAAGTCGGTCGGGGTCTTCCGTATCGACGACCGGTTCTACGCGCTGCGGAACCGCTGCCCGCACCAGTTCGGCCCGCTCTGCTTGGGCGAGCTGGCGTCCCGGGCGGTGTCCGACGGCCCAGGGGACGTGCGGCTTGACCCGGGACCGCCGCTGCTCGCCTGCCCCTGGCACGGCTGGGAGTACGACATCGCCACCGGGCAGTCGTTCATGGGACCTGGGCGCGGCAACATGGCCGTGCACAGCTACGACGTGAACGTGCTGGCGGGACGCGACCTGGTCCCTGGACCTTACGTCGCCGAGACGGTGCCGGTGACGGTGGAGCAGGACTACGTAGTCGTCGACGATTCACGGACTCGCGGGTGACGGATTCGCCGGTGACGGATTCGCGGGTGACCGATTCCCGGTAACGGATTCGCCGGTGACGGAGGAGGAGGTAGCGATGACAGTGACCGAGACGCCAGAGACCGCGGCCGGCGGCCGGCCGCGCCAGGCGGCCGCCCTGCTGATCGACGTCGACGTGCACCCGTTGTTCCTGCCGCGTGACATCCTGCCGCGGCTGCCCGAGCCGTGGCGGACCCGCTACGCGAACGAGCAGTCGGGCCGCAAGGAGCGCGTGGTGCGGGACTACCCGCGCTGGCGCAACGGCGGCTTCAGGACCGACGCCGCCGTCCCCGGCGGCGCACCTGGCAGTGACCTCGGTGTGCTGCGGAGCCAGCTGCTCGAGGAGTACGGCACCGGGATCGCCGTCTTGATCCCGCTCACGTTCGTGCTCGAAGGGCCCGCCGAGTACAAGGCGGCGCTGTGCCGGGCGGTCAACGACTGGCTGGCCGAGGAGTGGCTCGACCGCGATCCGCGGCTGCGCGGCAGCGTTAACGTCCCCTTCGACTCGCCGGAGGCGGCGGTGGCGGAGATCGAGCGGTTCGCCGGCGACCCGCGCTTCGTGCAGGTGATGATCCGCGGCGACGCGCAGAGCGAATGGGGCGACCGCAAGTACTGGCCGGTCTACGCGGCCGCCGAGGCGGCCGGCTTCGTGGCGATGTGCCACGTGGGCGGTGCTCCCGGCAACCACTACCGCGGTAGCGGCGCCCCCTCGTACTACCTGGAGCAGCATGTCTGGCTGCACATGCCCGTCGAGCGGCTCGCGATGAGCCTGATCTGCGAGGGCGTCTTCGAGGCGTACCCGGGACTGCGGGTCGCGCTCGTGGAAGCGTGCCTGACCTGGGCCGGGCCGCTGCAGTGGGCGATGGACGCCGCCTACGCGGTCGCGGGCAGCGACGCGCCGCGGCTCGCCAGGCTTCCTTCTGAGTACTTCCGCGAACACTTCTGGCTGAGCACCCAGCCGATCGAGGAGCCGGACAACCCGCGGCACCTGGTGCAGTCGATCGAGTTCGCCCGGATGACCGACCGGGTGATGTTTTCCTCGGATTACCCGCACTGGGACTTCGACTCGCCCGCCAGGGCACTGCCGGCCGCGGTGCGCGGAGAACTGCGCCGGAAGATCATGGGCGAGAACGCGGCCCGCCTCTATGACCAGCGGCTGGGCCGCTAGGGGCGTCGGCGGGTTAGACGGGTGCCATCGGAGGGCAGTCGGCCGGGTCGGTGACCACCCGGACCGGTGACCCCGCCAGGTAGGCGGCGACGTCTTCCGCCATGCGCTGCCAGGCGGCGCGGAAGAGCTGCTCGGTGACGTAGCCGATGTGCGGTGTGACAACGACGTTGTCCAGGAGGCGGAACGGGTGACCGGCCGGGAGCGGCTCGCGGTCAAAGACGTCAAGGCCCGCCCCGGCCAGGTGACCCGAGCGGAGCGCGCCGATGAGGGCCTCCTCCTCGACGATCGGGCCGCGGGAGACGTTCACCAGGATCGCGCCCGGCTTCATCGCGGCCAGGTCGGCGGCGGCCAGCGTGTTGCGCGAGCGCTCGGAGAAGATGAGGAACACGCCGAGGACGTCAGCCGACGCCAGCAACTCGTCCTTGGTTACGTAAGTCACGCCAAGCTCGGCGCAGCGTTCGCCGGTGAGGTTCTGGCTCCACGCGACCACGTTCATGCCGAGTGCCTTCGCGACCGGGATCATCGCGCCGCCGAGCCGGCCGACGCCGAGCAGGCCGAGCGTCTTGCCCGCGAGCGGGACCGGGAACCCCGTCTGCCAGCCGCCGGCCCGGATCACCCGGTCTTCGGTACCGGTCCGTTTGGCCACCGCGAAGATAAGCGCCCAGGCCATCTCCGACGGCGCCGGCAGGCCCGGACCGGTCCCGTAGCCGTGCGGAGCCGGCTGTTCCGTGCTGCCGCTCGGCTTCGTCTCGACCGTGCCGCAGAGCATGATGCCGCGCTCGATCCTGGCCTGGTGGTCGATGACATTGCTGGTCCGGCCGTTGCAGACGATCAGCTTCAGCTTGGGGAGCCCTTCAAGCACCGCACGGGGGAACCGTGCCCGCTGCTGGGTGATGACGACGATCTCATAGTCCCGCAGCTCGTCGACCAGCCGCTGCGGCGGGATCGCCTCACGGTAGACGGTGATCTCCGCGTCACCGGGCAGCGCCGACCAGTCGCCGTATTCCAGGGCGACACCGATGTAGTCGTCGAGAACCGCGATCTTCGTCACGGGCTTCAGTATCGCAGCGGGCCGGGTGCGTTCCGGCGTCCCCCCGGCCGCTGCCCCGGCTGGCGGCCCCGCCGGCCGGCTGCTACCTGGTGCGGGTGGCGGCCTGGGTAGGCGTGATCAGCGTGGCCGAGGGCAGCTCGTCCAGTTCGAGTGCGCGCCGCAGCCGCGGCAGCGCGTGGCCGGCGATCTGCTGCCGCAGGGCGGTCAGGTCGGCGTCGTATTCGGTCCGGACGTGCAGGTAGAGGGCGGGGTGGTGCCGCGGCCCTGTCAGCCACGCGGCGGCCGCGCGGACGCCGTCGTACGTCTCGATGTCGGCCGCGAGCGGCTGCGCGGCGCTGTCCGCGTGCAGCACGGTGGCGCCGCGGCCGGGTTCGGCCGACAGCCGCCAGGACCCGGTGCGCGGCCTGCGGCTGGCCTGAGCCGCGAGCCAGCGCAGCGCGGCCAGCCCGGCCACGATGGCGGCCGCCAGCGTCACGTAGGCCGCCCAGCGCGGGAAAGGCCCGTCGAGGAAGGTCAGCGCCTGGTGCCGGGGCACCAAGTGGAGCAGGCCGTACCGGGTGCCGAGCTCGAAAGCGCCGGCGGCGAGCAGGATCAGCCCGGTGACGAGCAAGACGACCCGGTTGAGCCGGGCGGGGCGATTCGGGATCCTCACGCGGCCCCCCGGTGGATCGTTCGCACGCCGATCCTGACCGCCGGCGGGCGCGCCAGTCCGGCCTGCGTCAGGCGCTGCTCGGCCACCTGGCTGACCGCTTCGCGGAGCGCGCCAGTGCTGGTCAGTTCCGTGCGGACCCTGAGCGTGACCCGGCGGGCGCTGACCCGGACCCGGGTGGCGGTGACCCCGTCGACGTCGGCGACGGTCGCGGCCAGCGCGGTGCGCAAGCCGGAGCGGCTCACGCCGGCCACCGCCTCGCCGTGACCAGCCGCTGCGCCCGCGGTTGTTTCCGCCGTTGCGTCCCCGCTCGTCTCCGCCGCGGTGCGCCCGCTTGTTTCGGCCGCTGCGCCCGTGCTTGTGTCCGCGCCCGCCAGGGCTAGCGTTTTGGCCCGGCCAGGGATGACCGCGCAGCCGAGCAGCACCAGGCCGAGCCCGGCGGCGACGAAGCCCAGGGTCACCATCACCGTGCCGTCAAGGTGCAGCGTCCGCAGGTGGCGGTCGAGCGTGGCGAGGGAGACCAGCGGCGGGTGGCCCGTCAGCGACTGAATGACCGAGACCGCCGCGATCACGCAGACCGCCAGGATGACCAGCGCCAGCAGAGAGGCCGGGACCACCCGGCGGGGGCGGCGGGTCACTGCACCCTCCTTCCGGCGGCCCCGGAAGGCAGCGCGGTGACGGTGATGTCGACCCGCTGCACCCGCATGCCGGTCAGCTCGGGAACGCGGGTCATGAGGAACTCGCGCAGCGTCTCCGCGGCCCGGGCGACCGGCTCCGGGTAGCGCACAGAACAGCGCACCGCCAGGCTGACCGCGGTCGCGCTGTGCAGCCGGGCGGCCACCACCGGGTCTTCGCGGTGCTGAGCGGCGCGCAGGGCCGGCATCCGCGCGGTGGCTGCGCCGGCGTCGGGGCCGCCCACGTCCGGGCACTCCGCCGCCAGCTGGGCGGTGATCCGTTCGACCGCCTGCCTGGTGACTATCGTCCGGCCGCGGTCCGCCGCGGCGGCGGGCAGGCGCCCCGCCGTGGCGGGCAGGCGCTCTGTCGTTCCGGCCTCCGCGACGGCCTCGGCCGGTGCTGGCACGTTCATCGTGATCCCGGCCCTACCAGCCGCGGTCCGCGTCCCGGCCGCGCCCGGTCAGGCTGGACAGGTCAAGCTTGCCGTCAGCGAACCGCCCGACGGCGAGGCCCGCGGCTCCGAGCACCAGGACGATGAGCAGCGCGACGATGCCGCCGAAGGCCGCGGCGAAGCCCAGCGCGGTGCCGAACGCCAGCCCGATGACTGTGCCATTCATGGTGAAACCTCCATCGCCGTTCGCCGCCGCCCTATTCCACCCGGGCCCGCTGCGGCTCCGAGTCGGTGCCCTCGCCCAGGTAGACGTCCACGATCGTGATGTTGACCTCGACGACATCCAGTCCCGTCATCTCCTCGATCGAGGTGATGACGTTCTGCCGCACGGACCCGGCCAGCTCGGGAATGGCGACGCCGTATTCGATGAGCAGGTCAAGGTCCACGGCGACCTGGCGCTCACCGACCTCGACCGTGACTCCCTGTCCCTGGCTGGTACCCGCACCGGGAATGCGCCCGCGCAGCGCCCCGATCGTGCGCGCGCTGCCGCCGCCGAGGTTCCGGACTCCCGGTACCTCGCGGGCGGAAATGCTCGCGATCTTCTGGACCACCACGTCGGCGATCTTGGTCTGCCCCTGTCCTCCGGACTGCAGCGTGCCGTTGTCCCGCCGGCTTACGCTCCTGCTCGACGGCCCCGGCGTACCCGCCTGGCCCTGTCCGGGAACCGTGCTGTTCTTCTCCGTCGCCGTGCTGGTCATCGTTTGCCTCCCGTGCGCTGATTGCCCCTGCGCTGATTGCTTCTGGGTACTGATTGCTTCTGGGTACTGGCTTCGTGGGTGTACTGACTGCTTCAGTGGGCGGCGGGACGGGGCCCCCGTACCCGGTCTGTCCCGCCGCCCGTACTTTGAAGACACGCCCGCGGGCTATTCGTCACGGCCAGGCGAAGAAAATAACTTCCGCGTGCCTTATCCATTCCTTCCCCTTTAGTCATTCGGATCCCCCTCGCCCCACGGACTGGCGGGCGTTGTCGTGATCAGCGCCACAGCGTCAAGCGCGGTGACCACCAGGCGGTGCGGCAAGGCTCCCCAGCGGGTCCGCTCGGTCGCCTGGCGAACGGCGGCGGCGGCCTGCTCAAGCAGCGGCGGCAGCGGCAGCCGGGTGGCGGCGAGCTGCACCTCAAGGAGGCCGTCGTCCAGGCCGACCGCCAGCATGGCGGGGTCGAATGGCATCCAGGGCGACCGTCCCTGACGGACCGGGCTGGCCGGCCGCAGCCCGGGTACGGAACGGATCGCGTACAAAACAGCCGCGCCGGCCTCGGCCCGCGAATCGCCTTTCGGCACCGGGAAATCGGTGAGGCCGCTGCTCAGGACGGCGCCGTCCGGTGACGTCCCGCCCGGTGACGTCCCGCCCGGTGACGTCCTGCTCGGTGCCGTACTGCCCGTGTCCGTGCTGCCCGTTCTGACAACGATGTCAACGACGGCGACGTGCACGCCGGCCACCTTGAGGCCCGTGCCCGCGGCAACGGCGTACGCCACCGACCGCTGCACCGCCGCCGCGGTGTCCGCGACCCGTCGGCTGCCCGACACCGCCACTGAGACCCGGAGACTGGTATGGCCGTCGGTCACCGTCGCCGACGCGCCGCTCGCCGGGTACGGGGTGATCCCGGCGATCCGGTTCCGCACGGTCCTGCCCAGCCCGGCCAGCAGCGCGCTGACGCCCCCCTCCAGCCGGACGACGCCGGGCGTGGCCGCCGCGGCGTGCGCGCCGATCGCGGCGATCACCGCCGGCGAGATAACCCACTCAGCCACTGGCTCTGTCCCGGGCTCTGATCCAGGTGCGCTGCTCCCCATGTCAGTTCTCCCCGGGCGCTGGCGCGGTCCACACGTCCTCAACGAGCAGGTCGCAGCGCGCTACCCGCAGCCCGATCCGTGCCTCGGCCGCGGTCAGCACCGCCCGCCTGACCGCGGCCAGCACCTCTGCGCCGGGACTGGTGCCGTAGCGGAGCGCGAGCGTCATCTCCACGTCGACCCAGCCGGCGGTCCCGTCTGGAGCCTCGTCAGGAGATCGCGGCCGTATCGCGCACCGGCGGGCGCGGACTCCGTCCACGCTGTCGGCGGCGTACCGCAGGACGACGGCGACCGCGCTCTGGCTGATCTCAGCCTGACCGCCCGGCTCAAGGCCCGCGGGGGGCAGCGGCAGCATCCGCGTGCGGCGCACGTCCGCCCGCACCGCGGCCATGATCCGGCGGGTCAGCCGGGGCGGAGCGTCGATCTGCTCCGCCGCCAGCGCCTCGGTCGCGTCCCGCAGGGCGGCCAGCCCGGAAAGCGCGGTCTGGCAGTGCGGGCAGTCGTGCTCGTGGCGGCCGGGCAGCCCGGCCGTTCCGCTCGCAAGGCTGTCCCACAGGGCCTCAAGCTGACGTCCGCACGGGAGGGCGTAACCCTCGCTGGTCTGGCTTACCTCCATGGCCGCATCACCTCCGCGAGTACCGCCCGTGACCGGGCGATCCGCCCGCGCACGGCGCCAGCGGTGGTCCCCACGATCTCGGCGATCTCCTCGTACGAGCAGCCCTGCAGCTCGCGTAGCAGCCAGCAGGCGCGCTGCTCTGGCGTCAGCAGCTGCAGCGCCGACCCGAGCGCGGTTGCCTCGGCCCCGGCCTCGGCCGCCGCCTCCGGCTGCTCGTCGAACCGGGTCGAACGCAGCGTCGCCGGGTCAAGCTCGGCGGCAGGCCGCCGGGCGCGCAGCACGTTCAGGCAGCGGTTCACCGTGAGCCGGTACAGCCAGCCGCCGACCGCGCCCTCCGACCGCAGCGTCGGCAGTCCGCGCCACGCGGCCAGGAACGACTCCTGGGTCACGTCTTCGGCCTCGGCGGCGTTGCCGAGCATGCGCAGCGCCAGCCGGTACAGCGGTCCCTGGTAGCGGACCACCAGCTCCTCGAACGCATCGGCGTCCCCTTCCCCCGCGCGTACCGCCAGCGTCGCGTCGTCAAGTTCCCCGGCCGCTTCCGCCTGCGGGGCCGCAGACGTGGACTCCCTCACCGTCACGGCTCACCGTCCACGCACGACCCGCCTTCTCCGACCAATCTCATCCGCTCTCATCCGCCGCGTCCCCGCGGTTGTGACTTCTACGGCTAAAGACACGCGAGCACGGCATTCGTCACGCGGCAGTTCCCCCCGGATCACACGACGCCAGCTCCCGATTACACCGACGTCGGCCTCCGGTCACACGGCGTCACCCCCGATCACACCGGGCGGCGACCCCTCCGGTCGCACTGACGCCAGCTCCCTGATCACACCCGCGTCGGCCTCCGATCACACCGGCTGGCGACCCCGCCGATCGGACCGGCGCCAGCGCCTCATCGCACCCGTGGCGGCTGCCGTTGCCGCTGCCACCAGCGCCGCGCCGCCCAGAGTCCGTTGTAAGTCCTGAACACGGTCACGTCTGCAAGGGCCCTGTCTTCCCCGTCCGCCGCCGCCCCGTCCGCCGCCCCGTCCGCCGCCATCTCGTCCGCGCCCCGCGCGAGCCGCTCGCGCCACAGCGCCAGTCCCGCCGCGAACTCGCCGGGTTCGCCGCCCGCGTCCGGATGACGGGCCCGGACCCAGGCCCGGAATTCGCGGCGCCGGCCAGTCTCTTCGTCACCGGTCATCACTAGACACCAGGTTTCATTTATTGCCCTTACCTGCTCGCAAGAGCAGAGCTTCCCCGGGAATGAGCGTCTAACCGGCCGGCCAGGAGCGCGCCCGCCGGCGCCCGGTGACCCGGGCCCGCGCTGGTCATTGCCGCCCTCAAGTGAGAAAATGCCGTCATGGGGGATTACCAGGGAAACCCTGCACGACAGTTCGCCTCGGCATGGCAGACCACCGCGGCCGCGCTTGGCCAGTGGCGGGAGCAGGTGACGGCGGCCACCAGCGAGGCCATCGAGAAGATCGATCCGGCCGTCCGCACCGCGCTGGATGCGGCCCGGGCGGTCATCGCCGGGAACTGGGGCGCCTGCCAGTGCCCCTGCGACAGCGCGCACCCGCAGGACATGGGCGTGTGCGACGGCCGGGCGGTCCTCACCCGGCGGGTGCAGGCGGCGGACATGCCGCTGTGCGCGCCCTGCGCCGTGGCTCAGGGCGTCGCCGAGATGCCGAAGTAGCCTCCGCGCTCGGGGTACGTTGTACGCCGCACGTGCGGGCCGGTATCAGCCCGGCTGCTGCTCAACCTTGCCGTCCTTGATGGCGCGTACCAGCTGCGCGTGATCGCGGCTGTTCTGCTCGGCGTACCGGCGGGCGAACTCGCCCATGGCCTTGGTGAACCGCGGTCCCTTCCCGATATAGCTGGCGATGGCCATCGGGTCGCCGGTGCGGGCGTGCGCGCGGGCGAGAGCGCCGCCGCACGCGGTGGCGAACTCGACGAGCCGTGGTGCGATCAGCTCGGTACTCGGGATGATCTTCATATCCCTGAACTGCCGAACGTAGTAGTCATCGCCGCGCAGCGAGCCCCAGCCGACGAAGATGTCGGTCGCGCTCTGCATCAGCCGCTTTCCCGCGATCACCCGCGCCCCGTGGCTGGTGTAGGCACTGGGCCGGGTGTGCGCCTCGTAGACGGCCGGCCCGGCCTGTTTGAGCTGCAAGAACAGCGGGTCGGCGCCGGTGCGGCCCTCAAGCAGCACCAGGTACACGCGCATGCCGACGCTGCCGACCCCGACGACCTGGCGCACGACGTCGGCCAGGATGAAGCGGTCGAACAGGGCCCGGCGGTCGTCCTGTAGCGTCTGCCGGTACCCGGCGAGCAGCTCGCCGGCGATGTCCGCCTGCTCGTCGTCGCTGACCGCGACCCGGAGCGGCGGGTCAACGGTGATCCTGGGCCGCCCGTCCGCCATCTCGGTCAGCTTGGTGAACGCCCACCTGCTGACCCGGCGTTTGCGCTTGCGCTCGATGAAGACCGACACCTGATCCCGGTCGGCTGGCTCGAAGTACCCGATCAGGCTGTCGACCCGGGTGGCGTCGTACCAGATGTCCAGCTCGGGCTGGTCACGGTAGCGGCGCATCCGCCGCTGGTAGGCCTCGATGCCGGCGGTGACCGCCGCGTCGGCCGTGGCCCGCCCGGCTCCGTTCTGGCGCGCGGCCACGACGAGGCTGGCCGCGAACCGCTTGACGTCCCATTCGAACGGCCCGGGCAGGGTCTCGTCGAAGTCGCGCAGGTCGAAGGTCAGGTTCCGCTCCGGCGAGGCCCACAGCCCGAAGTTCAGCACGTGCGCGTCACCGCCCAGCTGTACCGTCAGCCCGCTGTCGGGCTGCGAGGCGAGATCCGCGGCCATCACCGCGGCGGCGCCGCGGTAGTAGTTCCAGGGCGAGGCGGCCATCCGGTAATGCCGGACCGGGACCAGCTCGGGCACCCGGGTCTCGCTCTGGGCCAGGATCGTCTGGAGCGCGTCGTGCCCGCGGTCCCGCTCGGCCCAGTCACCGAGGGTGCGGCGGCGTACCCGTTTGCGCGCGGCCCGGCCCCCGGCGCGGCGTTCGTCGCTCGTGGCCGCGAGGTCATCGGGCGCGGCTGGCGGCCTGGCGGGTTCTGGCGAGCTGAGCTCCGTCATAAGACTCCGCATTCTGGCCGACATCTCACAATCCGTCAACAGATCGTTACACAGAGAGATCGCCTAGGCGGGTCCCGGCGCGCCGCTTCGGCTGGAGTCGTCATACGCTGTAGTGGTGGCGGGGAGCGGATGGAAGGTCAACGGAATTTCCTGGGCGGTCGCGGGCGGGCTGGCGGCGCTGGCGGCGGTCAGGATCACCGAAGCTGATCGCAGGCGCGAGGTTCCGGCCGTCGCCCTGGTGTCGTTCACGCCGCAGCTAGCCGCTGCGGCGCCGTGGGCAGCCCTGGGGCTGCGCCTGGCAGGGCGGCGCGCACCAGCCGCCACGGCGGCGGTCGCCGGGGCGGCGCTCAACTGGGTGGTGCGATCGCGCGCGAACCCGCGGCCGCAGCCGCCGGCCAGCGGGCCAGCACTGCGGGTGGTCACCGCGAACGTCTACTTCGGCCAGGGCGACGCGGAGGTCGTCGTCGGCCTGGTCCGCAAGTCAGACGCCGACGTGCTGTTCGTGCAGGAGCTCACCGAGAGCGCGGTGACGAGGCTGAAGCAGGCCGGGCTTGAGGACTTGCTGCCGCACGCGCAGCTCGAGCTCAGGGGCGGCTCGCGCGGCTCGGGAATCTACTCCAGGTACCCGCTGAGCGAGGGCCCGCCCGTGCCGGCGACCTACATGGCGCAGCCGACCGCCCTGCTAGAGCTGCCAGCCGGCGACACCGTGGAGCTCGTCTGCGTGCACCCGGTAGCGCCGGGCCTGCGCCGGTGGGGCGGCGCCTCGCGGTGGCGCGAGGAGCTCGGCCTGCTGCCAGCGCCTGGCGGACTGCCCCGGGTAATGGCCGGGGACTTCAACGCCACCCTGGATCACGCCGCGTTCCGGGCCGTGCTCGCCCTCGGTTACGCCGACGCCGCGCAGCAGACGGGCAAGGGGCTCACGCCGACCTGGGGTATACCCGGGAGGGAACGGGCGGTGCTCACCCTCGACCACGTGCTCGTCGACCCCGGCTGCGCGGTCCGCGACTATTCCGTGCACATGGTCCCTGGCAGTGACCACCGGGCCGTCTACGCGGAGATCCAGCTACCAGGGCGTTAGTGCCGGCGCTGCCCTCACCGGAGGCGGAGCCCTTTACGGGGTTGCCTCCTCGAAGATGAGCACGGTCTGGGTCGCGCGGACCTCGGGAATGTCCTGCAGCCTGGTCAGCACCACGTCGCGCAGCGACACGGCGTCGCGGGCGCGGACCCGCACGAGGATGTCGTGCTCGCCGGACAGCAGCGCGACGTGGTCGACCTCGGGCATGCCGAGCAGCTGACCGCGGACCGACTTCCAGGATCGCTGGGCGATGTCCAGGTAGACGTAGGCCGACAGCGCGTACCCGTAGCGGACGGGATCGATGAGCGCGGCGTATCCGGTGATCACGCCGTCCTGCTCAAGGCGGGCGACGCGGGCGTAGGCGTTAGCCCGCGATATGTGCACCTGGTCCGCCAGCGCGCGCATCGACACCCGCCCGTCGGCCCGCAGTGCCTCGACGAGCAGCCGGTCGGTCTCATCGAGCACGGCCATATGTCCAGGCAGCGGTCCCGCGGGAACCTCTGGAGAAGTCATATGGCAAGGATACTGGGCCGAGGCTGGCAATCAGTCTTGGATTACTCGAGCACTCTAGAAAATTCGTCCACTGAAGGCGCATTCTCTGGACAAAGGTCACGTTGAAGGGAGTCGCGATGACGTCGCTCGTCCACCCAAGCGCGGCAGCGGACGCGACCAGCCTGCTGCCGAGCGAGGAACCGCTTCAGCTGATCGACCCAGGCGGCCTCCCGGGCCGCAACCCGGGCGGCCTGGCGCTGCCTGGTCCTGAGGTCCTGCTCGGCCTGTACCGGCACATGGTGCGCGGCCGTCGCTTCGACGCCCAGGCCACCGCGCTGACCAAGCAGGGCAGGCTCGCGGTGTACCCGTCGTCCCACGGCCAGGACGCCTGCCAGGTGGGAGCGGCGCTCGCGCTGCGGAGTCAGGACTGGCTGTTCCCCACGTACCGCGACTCGGTCGCCGTCCTGACCCGCGGCGTGCCCGCCGAGCAGACACTGACGCTGCTGCGCGGGGACTGGCACTGCGGCTACGACCCCTACGAGTACCGGGTGGCGCCGCAGTGCACGCCGCTGGCCACCAACACGCTGCACGCCGTCGGCCTGGCCCACGCCGCCCGGCTGCGGCGCCAGGAACAGGTCGCCCTTGTCCTGCTCGGGGACGGCGCGACGAGCGAGGGCGACACGCACGAGGCGCTCAACTTCGCCGCCGTGTGGCAGGCGCCGGCCGTGTTCCTGGTGCAGAACAACGGCTATGCCATCAGCGTCCCGCTGGCCAAGCAGACCGCGGCGCCGACCCTGGCGGCGAAGGGCATCGGCTACGGCGTGCCCTCGCTGCTCATCGACGGCAACGACGCGGCCGCCGTCTACGCGGCCGTCCGCGGCGCGGTCGAGCGAGCGGCCGCGGGCGGTGGACCGACCCTCATTGAGGCGGTCACCTACCGGATCGAGGCGCACACCAACGCCGACGACGCCACCAGGTACCGGCCAGGCGACGAGGTCGAGGCCTGGCTCGCCCGCGACCCGATAGCACGGCTCGAGACCTGCCTGCGGGCCGGCGGACTGCTCGACGACGGAGCGGCCGGGCGGGTGGCGGCGGAAGCCGAGCAGCTCGCGCAGGACGTGCGGCGGGAAATGAACGCCGACGTCAGCCCCGACCCCGGCGAGCTCTTCGACCACGTGTACGCCCGCCCCACGGCCGCCCTTGAGCGGCAGCGCGCGGCGCTGCTCGCGGAACTCGCCGAGCTTGCGGAGCCCGCGCCATGACCACCGTGATGTCTCCTCCCGAGCCGGGCGTCACCGCGTCCGGCGGGCCCCAGCCGGTCACCATGGCCGGCGCGCTCAACCAGGCCCTCGCCGACAGCCTGGCGGCCGACGAGCGCGTGGTCGTCTTCGGTGAGGATGTCGGCCCGCTCGGCGGCGTCTTCCGTGTCACCGACGGCCTGGCCGCCAGGTTCGGCGAGGACCGCGTGTTCGACACCCCGCTTGCCGAGTCCGCGATCGTCGGCACCGCGATCGGCATGGCGATGAACGGCCTGGTGCCAGTCGTCGAGATGCAGTTCGACGCGTTCGCCTACCCGGCCTTTGAGCAAGTCACCAGCCACCTCGCCAAGCTCCGCAACCGGACCAGGGGCCGGCTGGCGCTGCCGGTGGTCATCAGGGTCCCGTTCGGCGGCGGGATCGGCGGGGTCGAGCATCACAGTGATTCTTCCGAGGCCTACTACACCCACACCGCGGGCCTGCGGGTGGTCACGCCTGGCACCCCGGCCGACGCCTACCGGCTGCTGCGCGAGGCGGTCAGCTGCCCCGACCCGGTCCTCTTTCTCGAGCCGAAGCGGCGCTACTGGTCCAGGGAGACCGCCGTCCTGACGGCGGACGGCCCGCCGATCGACCGCGCCGTAGTGCGGCGGCCAGGCCGCGACGTCACCCTCATCGCCTACGGCGGGATGGTGGCCACCGCCCTTGAGGCCGCAGAAGCCGCCGTCGAGGAGGGCTGGGACGTCGAGGTGGTCGACCTGCGCTCGCTGTCGCCGTTCGACGACCAGACCCTGGCCGAGTCCGTGTCAAGGACCGGCCGTGCCCTCGTCGTGCACGAGGCCGCGGGGTTCGCCGGCTACGGCGCCGAGGTAGCGGCCCGCCTGACCGAGCAGTGCTTTCACTACCTGGAGGCGCCGATTCTGCGGGTCACCGGCCTCGACATCCCCTACCCGCCACCGCACCTCGAGCGGTTCCACCTGCCGAGCACCGACCGCATACTCGACGCCATCGGCCGGCTGCAGTGGGAGGCGGACCGTGCCTGACTTCCTGCTGCCTGACCTCGGCGAGGGACTCGCCGAGGCCGAGGTCACCTCCTGGCGCGTCCAGGTCGGCGACCGGGTAGCGGTCGACCAGGTGATCGCCGAGGTCGAGACGGCCAAGGCGGTCGTGGAAGTCCCGGTTCCTTACGCGGGCACCGTCGCCCGCCTGCACGCGGAGCCCGGTGCCACCGTGTCGGTGGGGCAGCCGCTGATCACCGTCACCGCTGACGATGCAGTGTCACCTGAGGACACAGTGGCATCGGCGGCCGGGCCGGGCACCACAGCGGTCGGGGGCACCGGGTTCCGTGAGCCCGGAGTGGTCACATCGCCGCCGGCAGCTGCCGCACCGCCTTCGCCGAGCGCCGTGCCAGCCGCCGGGGGCCCGTCCTCCGGGTACGCACCCGCCGGGCCCTCATCCGGCGAGCACGGTGAGCATGGCCAGGAGCCGAGCGGGAGCGTGCTGATCGGATACGGCACCACCAGCGCGCCGGCCAGGAGACGGCGCGGCTCCCGGCGCGGCCCGGCGGCCAACGCAGCCCCCGCCACGAACCCCGTCCCGACGCAGAACACCGCGCAGAACACCGCGCAGAACACCGC
>DASYAD010000145.1:0-6810 GCA_036501515.1 Trebonia sp.
GCGCGGCTACGACGACAACAAGCTGGCGGAGCGCCGCCACCTCACCCGGTGGGACCTGGATTCCGTCAGCCCGGCTCACCCGGTCATGATCCGCAACATCAGCGGGCACATGAGCGTCGTCAACAGCGCCGCGCTGGCTCTCGCCGGGATCGGCCGCGACACCGTGAGCCCGTTCGGCGGGCACATCGCCCGCAATGACGCGGGCGAGCCGACCGGACTCCTGCAAGAGAAGGCGCAGGACCTGCTGAACGTGCCCTTTCTCCCTGACGACAAGGCCAGGCTGCGCGAGTACCTGGACGTGGCGGGCCAGGCCTACCTCGCGGCCGGCGTGACCAGCGGGCACGAGGCCGGCATCTTCGGCCCGGCCGAGTTCGCGGCGTTCCAGGACGCCTGGGCGCAAGACGCCCTGGCTCTGCGCACCTACATGATGATCCGCACGCCCTTCCTCGATGCCCTGGAACAGGTCGGTTTTCACTCCGGCTTCGGCGACGACCGGCTGCGAGTCGGGTCGATCAAGGTCATCTCGGACGGCTCGCTGATCGGCCGGACGGCCGCGGTGTGCGAGCCGTACGACGACGCCAGGCACGCGGACGACCTCGGCCTGGCGATGTTCACCCAAGAGGAACTGGACGACATCGTCTGGAGAAGCCACCGCGCGGGCTGGCAGGTGGCGATCCACGCCATCGGCGACCGGGCTATCGACATGTGCCTCAACGCCTACGAGGCGGCGCTCCGGCGGCTGCCGCGGGCCGATCACCGGCACCGCATCGAGCACTGCGGGATCATGCGCAAGGACATCATCGCCCGGATGGCCGCGCTCGGGGTCATCCCGGTCGGGCAGCCGCCGTTTATCAGCGAGTTCGGCGACGGCTTCCTCGAGCACCTCGGGACCGAACGCTGCCAGCTCACGTATCCGCTGAAGTCACTGCTGGCGGCCGGGCTGCCCGCGTGCGGCAGCTCCGACTCCCCGGTCTCGTCCTACCAGCCGCTCGTCGGCATCCAGGCTGCCGTCACCGAGCGCACCGCCAGCGGGGCCCCGTTCGCGCCGGCCGAGGCGCTCACGGTCGAAGAGGCCCTCGGCATCTACACGCGGAACTCTGCCTACGCCGCGTTCGATGAGCACTCCAGGGGGTCGGTCACCGTCGGCAAGTACGCCGACCTGGCCATCCTCGGACGAGATCCGCGGGTAGAGCCGCCCGAGACCATATCCCAGATCCCGGTGCAGGCCACCGTCCGCGGCGGCGAGTTCGTCTACCAGGCGCCCCTGGCGGGCAACACGGCCTCGTGAGCGCGCCGGCGACCGGAGCGGCGGTCCTCTTTCGCCGGGTGGCGGTCATCGACGGCACCGGGGCCGCCCCCCAGCCCGGCCGGTGGGTCCTGGTCACCGGCGACCGGATCGCGGCCAGCGGCCCCGAGCCGCTCCCCGCCAGCCACCCCGCGGCAGCCGGGCGGGTAACGGAGATCGACGGGTCCGGCTACAGCCTGCTGCCCGGCCTCATCAACTGCCACGTGCACCTGTGCAACGACGGATCGGCGGACACCGTTCGCCAGGTCCGCGACGACTCGGTCCCCGTGGCCACCCTCCGGGCGGTCAACAACCTGGGCACCGCGCTGCGGGCCGGGGTGACAACCGTGCGCGACTGCGGCGCCGCCGACGACGTCGCCATCGAGCTGGCCCGGGCGGTCGCCGACGGGCTGGTAACCGGCCCGCGGATCCTGGCCGCGGGGCGGGTCATCACGATGACCGGCGGCCACGGTCATTTCATCGGCCGGGAGGCGGACGGGCCCGACGCCGTCCGCCGGGCGGTCAGAACCGAGCTCAAGGCCGGCGCCGACTTCATCAAGGCGATGGCGACCGGCGGCGTGCTCACGCCTGGCGTCGAGCCCGACCACGGCGGCCTGGCCGAGGACGAGCTGCGGTGGGTCGCCCGCACCGCCCGCAGCGCCGGGCGCCGCACGGCCTGCCACGCGATCGGCGCTCGCGGCATCAAGAACGCCCTGCGAGCTGGCATCGACTCCATCGAGCACGGCTTCCACCTCGATGACGAGGCCCTGGAGCTGGCGGTCGGGAACGGGACGTTCCTCGTGCCGACCCTGGTGGCGATCGAGAGCATCACGGCCAACGCCGGGCGGCCGGAACTGCCCGCCTGGGTCATCCGCAAAGCCCAGGCGGAGTCGGGCGCGCACCGGGCCGCCTTCGGCGCCGCCCTGGCCGCGGGGGTCAGCATCGCGGCGGGGACCGACGCGGGCACCCCCTTCAACCCGCACGGAGACCTGGCCAGGGAACTGGGCCTGATGGTCGACTACGGCATGACCCCGCTGCAGGCCATCGTCGCCGCCACCGCCAGCGCGGCCCGCAACCTCGGCATTCACCGCGAGGTGGGCACGATCGCCGACGGCAAGCAGGCTGACCTCATCATGGTGGCGGGCGATCCGGCCGCCGATGTCAGCAGGCTCGGCCAGGTTGCCCTGGTCATGCGGCACGGCCAGGTCGTACACGACACCCTGAACCGAGACTGAGGAGATCAATGGCTCTGGAAGACCGCCTGAGCAGTGACGTGGCCGAGATCGAGCACGATGTGGTGGAGCTGAGACACCGGCTGCACCGCCGCCCGGAGATCGGGCTGGAGCTGCCGGAGACCCAGCGGGCGGTGCTTGACGCGCTCGCGGACCTGCCGCTTGAGGTCTCGACCGGGGCTACCTGCTCGTCGGTGACGGCGGTGCTGCGCGGAACCGGCGCTGCCGCGGCCACGGGGGCTGGCATCCCGAGGCCGACGGTGCTGCTGCGCGGGGACATGGACGCGCTGCCGGTACAGGAGGCCACCGGCGCGGAGTTCACCAGCACCGTCGACGGGGCGATGCACGCGTGCGGCCATGACCTGCACACGGCGATGCTGGTCGGGGCCGCGCGGCTGCTCAGCGCGCACCGCAGTGCGCTGGCGGGTGACGTGGTGTTCATGTTCCAGCCGGGCGAGGAGGGCTGGGACGGCGCCGGGCGCATGCTCGCGGAAGGCGTGCTTGACGCGGCCGGGACCCGCGCGCAGCGGGCCTACGGGGTGCACGTGATGGCGGGCAAGCTGCCGCAGCACCAGTTCACCACCCGGCCGGGAACGCTGATGGCGGCCAGCGACGAGCTGAAAGTGACGGTGCGGGGGGCGGGAGGGCACGGGTCCGCCCCGCACCGCGCGAAGGACCCGGTGACCGTGGCGGCAGAGCTGCTGACCGCGCTGCAGACGATGGTGACCAGGCAGTTCGACATCTTCGACCCGGTGGTGATCACCGTCGGCAGCTTCCACGCCGGGACCCGGCGGAACATCATCCCCGAGGAGGCGGTGTTCGAGGCGACGGTCCGGTCGTTTTCGCCCGCCGCGCGCGAGCGGGTCCGGGCCGCCTCGGTGCGGCTGTGCGAGACGATCGCCGCCGCGCACGGCCTGACAGCCGACGTCAAGTACACCACCGAGTACCCCGTCACCGTCAACGACGCCGCCCAGGCGGCGTTCGTGACGGGGGTGGTCGCCGACGTCTTCGGCGAGAGCCGGTTCACCGCGATGCCCGTCCCCGACCCTGGCGCGGAGGACTTCTCCCGGGTGCTTGAGCAGGTGCCGGGCTGCTACCTGTTCCTCGGTGCGTGCCCGGACGGCGACTACGACACAGCCGAGGACAATCACAGTCCGCGGGCGGTCTTCGACGACGCCGTGCTCACCGACGGCTCCCTGCTCCACGCGCACCTGGCCGTCCGCGCTCTCCGGGACCTCACCGCAAGTGCGGCCTGATGACCCGGTCGGCCGCCGTCGAGCGCGCCACTGGTTACTTCGACTCCGGCGGTTTCCTGGCCGATCTCAGGCGGCGGGTCGCATTCCAGACGGAAACCGGGCTGGCCGCCCGTCGCCAGGACCTGCTCGCCTACCTGAACCTGGAGATGGCGCCGGCCGCGCGGCGCCTGGGGGCGACCGCCCGCGTCTTCAGCAATCCCGATGCCAGCGGCGGGCCGCTGCTGATCGCGCGCCGGCACGAAGGCGCCGGCCTGCCGACCGTGCTCACCTACGGTCACGCCGACGTCGTACTAGCCGAGCCGCACCGCTGGCGGGCCGGGCTCGACCCGTGGGCGGTGACGGTCGAGGGAGATCACTGGTACGGCCGGGGAACCGCCGACAACAAAGGCCAGCACACCATCAACCTGGCCGCGCTCGAGCACGTCCGGCAGGCCCGCGGCGGCCGGCTTGGCTTCAACCTGACCATCTTGATCGAGAGCAGCGAGGAATCCGGCTCGCCCGGCCTGGCTGAATTCTGCGCCGACCACAAGGACGAACTGTCCGCCGATCTGCTGATCGCGTCCGACGGCCCGCGCGTGGCGGCCGAGCGGCCGACCGTCTTCCTGGGCTCGCGCGGCGTGGCCGGGCTCACGCTGCGCGTGCCGCTGCGTGACCGCAGCTACCATTCGGGCAACTGGGGCGGGCTGCTGCGCAACCCGGCCACCGTCCTCGCCAACGCTCTGGCCAGCCTGGTGGACGGACAGGGCAGGATCCTGGTGCCCGGCCTGCGCCCGCCGCCCATCCCGGACAACATCCGGTCCGCGCTGCGCACCATCCCGCTTGGCGGCGACCCCGCAGACCCGGGCATCGACCAGGACTGGGGAGAACCCGGCCTCACCCCGGCCGAACGGGTCATCGGCTGGAACACGCTCGAAGTGCTGTCACTCGCCGCGGGAAACCCCGGCACCGCGGTCAACGCGATCCCCGGCACGGCCCAGGCGCACTGCCAACTCCGATTCGTGCCCGGCACCGACGTCGCACGCCTGGCGGCGACGGTGCGGGAGCACCTGGACTCCCGCGGCTTCGGCATGGTTACGGTCGAGCCCGGGCCCCTCATGCACGCCTCGCGCACCGACCCGGATCACCCGTGGGTCAAGTTCGCCCTGGCGTCCCTGGAACGCACCGAGGGCACCGCTCCCGCGCTGCTCCCCAACCTCGGCGGCAGCCTGCCCAACGACGTCTTCACCGACGGCCTCGGGCTGCCCACCGTCTGGATACCGCACTCCTACCCGGCCTGCGCACAGCACGCCCCCGACGAGCACCTGCTCGGCCCGCTCGCCCGTCAGGCGCTGCGCCTGATGGCGGCCCTGTTCTGGGATCTCGGCGAGCACCGGGGCTGACCGGGACCGGCGCGCTGGTTCCCCCCGGCGACGTCACCGCAACCGGACGGCCGGCGGCTTGCCTGCGCGCCGAGTCGACCAGGCATCGAGGCGCAGCGGGGACGGAGTCAGCCGCGTCCGTTCGGGATAATCTTGCGGGTTCTTACCGGCTGACCCGGGCGACGGCGGCGAGCATGTAGGCGTCGCGCGACTGCGCGGCGGCCAGCCCGTCCAGCCACGGGTGCCAGCGCCGGGCGTCGACGATGCCCGGCGGCACCAGCTCGAGCGGGGCGAGGAAACGGGCGAAGTCGGCCGCCGAGTGGTTGTAGACCGGGGTGACGCTCTTTGAGTACTCGCCGTAGCCCCCGTCCGCGCCGCTGCTCTCCATCCGCGCGGCCGACACCACCAGGTAACTGCCCGCGGCGAGGGCGGCGCCGTACCGCGCCACCATGTCCTGTGCCTCGTCGGGGGGACTGAAGTGCAGCAGGGACCCGAGGAGCAGGCCGGCCGGCCTGGCCAGGTCGGTGGTCCCGGCGATCCCGTCGAGGACCCGGTCCGGCTCGCGTACGTCCCCGTCCAGCACCGTGATGCCGGGACTGCCCTTGGCCACCAGGGCGTTCAGGTGACGATGACCACCGCGTCGTTGTCGACGTAGGCCACCGTCGCGCCGGGAATGACCGCGCGGGCCGACTCGTGGGTGTTCGGCGTGGTTGGCAGCCCGCAGCCGATGTCAATGAACTGGTCGATGCCCTGACGGGCCATCCAGCCGACCGCCCGCGACAGGAACTGGCGGTTCTCCCGCGCCATGACCGGAATCAGCGGGTTGTAGGCGAGCGCCTGCTCGGCCTGCGCACGGTCGGCGGGGAAGTTGTCCTTGCCGCCGAGGACGTAATCGTAAATACGCGCGATGCTGGGGACCGCCGGGTCGAACTGCGCCACAGCTCAGATCTTAGGGGCGTTACGGGGCGTCCTGGACGGTTCTGAACGGATCTTTGATCAACCTGGGCGGCTAAGAAACCGGAAGTCCGAGCGTCGGCGGCTGCCCGCGACGCACGCGGCCGGCCTGCCCGGGCGCCTCCGCAGCGGCCCGAGCGGCACTGGGGGAGAACAGTGCGGTGAATACGGGTCAGGCGGGCTGGAGCAGGCCGCGCTCGGCTACGTCCGGGTCGCCTTGACCGAGGACGACCGGGCCGCCGGCCAGGGCGACCAGAAGGTTCTGCGCCGATGTCGATGAACTGGTCGATGCCGTGACGGGCCATCCAGCCGACCGCCCGGGACAGGAACTGGCGGTTCTCCCGCGCCATGACCGGCATCAGCGGGTTGTAGGCGAGCGCCTGCTCGGCTGCCGCAGTGCTCTTCGGCAGCGTGAGCCGGTTGTGCAGTGACTGCCATCAGTGCGGCCACCGCTGATATGACTTACAAGGAATATGCCTTTACCGTCATACTACGGAGAGGTGGATATCGACTGGCCGGCGGGCTTCGGCCGGTGGCTGGACCGGCGGACCAGTTGCGGAACCTGGCCGGGCCGCCAGCCGAGGACGATGACTAATACGACTCCTTCGGTCTCTCGCGTCCCGGTTCAGCCGGTGTTCACCGGCCTCCCTCGAAGACAAGCGCGTCATCGGGCCTGGCAGCCAGCTGCAGCAGTTCCCGGAATCACCGCATGGTGACCGGCATGC
>DASYAD010000146.1:0-20698 GCA_036501515.1 Trebonia sp.
TCTTGGTGAAGTCGGAGCTCTCGGCAGGGGCGATCGACCGGGTTCTCGGCCGCACTCCCTGAATGGCGGCCCGGCCATACTGGCCAAGAACGAGGTGACGACCGGGCTGCCGCTACGCGCGGACGTCGGTGGCCAGGAAGCGGGCGGTTCGCGGTGCGGGTCGGACAGCGCCGCGGCGTCGTCGCGGTACCGCAGGTCGGTCGCGGTTTGCCGGTCCTGGTGCTGCCTCAGGTGCTCTTCCCAACTCGGGACACGGAACAGCCCGATGAACAGGAGCTGACCCTCACCATCACCGGGATCGCGGCCGACAGCGCCCTGGCCGTGATCATCATCGGCGCCGCGGCGTCGTGCACGCTGGGAAAGTCGCGCCCGGCCTGGGTACGTCCGGGCTAGCGGGCCGCAAGCGGTCGTGCCCACTCCCTTGCCCTGTCCACTGAGGAGGTAAGAATGACCGTTGACAGAACTTACGAGAACCACCGCCGCCGTCGACGCAGCACCACCGCCACCCTCCGGGTGGCGATAGCACGGCAACCAGAACGAATGACCGCCTCTGTCCGCTCTTACCGGTTGCCCGCCGCCGGCTCAGGGCACGCCCCCGGCACGGTGCAGGAACCGGTGCTCAGCCGGTTGCTTTCCGTTCGCGACCCGGGTGGCGGGTGGCGCCAGCCGGGCCGACGCCAGGCCGGCCAGCGCGAAGCAGGCGGCGACGACCAGGCCGATCGCGGTCCGGCGAGCGTCACTGCCTGAGGCGACCACCAGGACGGCGGCCAGCACGGCGACGCCGATCGCGCTGCCGCACTGCCGGCTCGCCGTCAGCAGCGCGCTGGCGGTGCCCTGTTCCCGGGCCGCCACCTTCCCGCGGGTGCCGGCCAGGGTCGCGGCCATCATGTTGATCCGGGCCGACACGCCCATCAAGAACAGGGAGGCGAGCAGGGCGGCAACCGAGCCGCAGGCGACGGCGGCCGCGCTGCCGTACAGCGACACCAGGGCCAGCAGCATCGCAATGGTCAGTGACCGGCGTGGCCCCAGGCGGGGGACGATGTTCGATGCCGGGCCGGCCAGCGCGAACGCTCCAGCCGCCTGCGGCACGAAGCACAGCCCGGTCAGCACCGACGAGAGGTGCCTGCCCTGCTGGAGGTACAGCGTCACCAGCAGGATTTGCCCGGCGTTGTACGCCCCGACCGCCAGCAAGCACAAGTTGGCGGCCCGGATACCCCGGTCGGCGAACAGGGTCAGGTCCAGCAGGGGGACCGGAGCGCGGCGCTCGCGCAGGACGAAGCCGGCCAGCAGGAGCACCGCGGCCAGCGCGAGCACTAGCGGCTCGGCCACCTGGAGGGTGTCTCCGGCCCGCGCCACCGCCAGCACGATCAGTGCCACGCCCACGGTGCCGGTCACCGCGCCGGGCAGGTCGAGACCGCCCTGACGGGCTGCGGAAGGGGGCAGCAGCCAGTAGCAGGCCAGTAGGAGCACTCCGATCGGCGCGTTGACGAAGAAGACCAGCCGCCAGCTCTCCTGCACCAGCAGGCCGCCAAGCACCGCACCGGATGCGAACCCGGTGGACACGACCGCTCCGTATACCCCCAGCGCGTGGCTGCGGGCGTGCTCCTCCGGCCAGCTGGTCACGAGCAGGGACAGCCCGGCCGGGGCCACGATCGCGGCGCCGATCCCCTGCACGACACGTGAGGTGACGAGCAGGACCGGCTCGACGGCGAGCCCGCCGGCCACGCTGGCCACGACGAAGACGACCAGCCCGATCCGGAACATGCGGGCCTGGCCGAACAAGTCCGAGAGCCGTCCCCCGAGCAGCAGGAAACCGCCGAACGAGATGGCGTACCCGCTGATCAGCCACTGCAGTGTGGACGTCCCGATGTGCAGGCTGGCCTGAATCGAGGGCAGGGCGACGTTGACGATGGTGAAGTCAAGCACCACCATGAACTGCGCCATGGCCAGCACGATCAGCAGGGGAGTTCCCGCGACCCGCCCGGGGTTTCGCGTCCGTCTGGTCTCCACCTGGCCATCACGCTCCAAGATCCGGTAGTGGTTCATGCTCAGCATCGCCGGACCGTCGCCGGGCACATTGCCGCCAGCCAGACCGGGCAGTTACGCCAGCCGGAGGAGCGCATCGCCGTTAGCCGCGATGACGCGGCCGTTTAGTCAAAGACCTTCTGCGGTGACGGGGAGCCCTCACCTTCGCCCGCCCAGGCAGGACCGGCAGCGGCGGGAGAAGGTGCCTCGGATGGGGTGTGCACGCGATGGCGGGTTAACTTGCCGCGCTTCCGCTGGCCAGGGCCAGGCGGGCGGCACTGATGTCCTGGCGGCCGTGCCCGGCGTCCACGGCCGCATGCCACTGGCCGGACAGCGCGGCCAGCAGCGGCGGCGCCTGGCCCCCCGCGGCGCCGATCGCCAGGTCCACGTCCTTGAGCGCCCACTCAAGCGGGAACTCCGGAGCATAGTCACCGCGGTCCATCTTGTGCAGCTTGGCGTCGGCGATCGGCGCGTCAAGCGGCCCGCCCTCGATGACCTCGGCGAGCTGCTGGTGACCGATACCGAGCCGGTCAGCGAGCTCCATAGTCTCCGCCACGCCCTCGATGAGGATGGACATGTAGGCGTTGACGACCACCTTCACCAAGCTGCCCTGGCCGACCGCGCCCAGCCACACGGTCTTGCGGCCGAGGACGCCGAACACCGCGCTCAGCCGGCCAGCCGCCTCGTCCGGCCCCGATGCCAGGATCAGCAGCTGGCCTTGCTCGGCCGGTCCTTTGCTGCCGGACACCGGGGCGTCCACGAACAGCACGCCGGGCCGCTGCGCGGCCAGCCGGTCCCTGATGCGCAGGGTCGCCTCGACACCGATCGTGCCCATCTGCGCCCACACGCACCCGTCCGTGAACGCGCCGGCCAGGCCGTCGTCGAAGATCACCGACTCCACGGCATCAGCGGTGGGCAGCATCGTGATCACCACGTCCGCATCCTGCACCGCGGCTCGCGCCGAGTCCGCGACGGCCGCGCCCGCGGCGCCCAGCGGGCGGGTCACCGCGGCCGACCTGTCCCATACCCGCGTGTTCATGCCGGCGGCCACCAGGTTGCGGGTCATCGCCGATCCCATGATCCCCGCGCCGATCACCGCCACCGTCGCCCCGGCCTGGCTGCCATTTGTCCCTGCCATGACTGCTCCGTCCCGTCTGACTTAGGGCACGCCCACCTCGCGGTGAATGCCTCACCCTCCTGACGATCTCGCATACCCGGCCTGGTCACATCGACGCCAGCGACCATCCAGGGACCCCGCTAGCCGGGTCCGCGGTTACCTGCTAGCCGGTACCGGAGTTCGGCCGCTCGCAGGGGACCCAGATCGAGGCTAACCGCGTCGGCCGAAGCCGCCCCGGCCGGTTCGCTCATGCAGGTCAGCTCAATGACGCACCATCTCAAAGCAGTCGGAAGGAGACCCGCGATGATCCGTTGTGTCCGCATGTGGACCGGCGAGGATGGTGACTCGCTGTTCGACGAAGGCCGGATCGATCTCTCGAAGGGGACGCGCGGCGACTGCGTCGGCGAGCCGGGTCATCGTCTGGTCCTTCCGTTCGGCCGACGGTGGAGGGCTGGCACTGGCCAGCGTGGGCGGGCCTAGGTGGTGCGCGATGAAGTCCTGCTCCGGACCGGCCTGCCGAGAATCGGCGATGCGGTCCATGCTGGCGGTGACGAGCCAGATCGGTCCCGCGCAGCTGGCCCGTGATGTGCCGCCTCACGCTGGCGATATGCGCTGAGCGGGCGGAGTCCAGGCTGACGTGGCCAGCTACCGTGAGCACCGCGGCAGCTGCGCGTGGACCCGCGGGGACCCGTAACGGTCCTTCGATTCCTCGCGGGCCTTCTTGACCCGCGCGGCCAGCTCGGCGGCGGCCGCGGCCCGTCCGGACGGGCCGGGCTCCCGCGCTGCGTAGTAGGCGGACCGGGAGACCTTCAGCAGCTCGCACGCCCGCTCAGCAGTAGGACGGCACGGACTTGCAGCACGCCTCGAATGTCGCCTCCCCTAGGTAGGCGCGCTCATTAAGTACCGTCCGGCATGTCAGTGCAGATCAGGCGCCATTGACGTCTAAGTCGCCCGAACTGACAATGGGTGTGGCACGCAAACTCTGAATAGTTGCTACTCAGCGCAGCTTCCTTCGCATCGGGGGAACTGCGCGCCCGGCACCGCGGTCCGGGCGCGTGGTCCGGATGGAGGGAGCAAAGGATGGGTAGCGAACTGGTTCAGATCAGCGCGCTTGTGGGTTGCGCTGGTGTGGCCCTGCGCTACCTGGTCCAACTCATAGTTGTGGTGTGGTCGCTCAAGGCTAATGAAGCCGGACGCAAACACGCGTTGCGGGTACTTCGTGTTCTCCGAGGAGAACAACCCAAGCGCGGCCAATGAGGAACGCCCCCGGGTTCCCCCGACCCCGGGGCGTACCCCAGTCCGAGATCACGAGCCGGTTTCCACGGCCCGTCTGCCTTCTCGAACGGCCAGGTGGTCGGGATTAGGCCGACCGCCCACGCTTGGCGGCTGGGAGGACGAGGACACCCCGGGCCCGTTCGCCGCGTACTGCGGCGCGGTATTCAGCGCGCTCGGCCCGCTCATCCCCTACGCGTGCACGATCAACGAGGCCGACATCGGCCAGATCATCCGGCAGCTGCTCGACACCGGCGAGGGACGGAAACTGCAGCGGGAGGCCGTGCTCGGTCTCGGTGATGAGACCACGGGCCTGGGGCGTGCGGAAGTTCACCGAGTCGGTAACCGAGGCCGGCCGCGGCCAGCTGCCAGTGCGGATCTGGACCGGACAGTTCAGCGACTTCCTTCCCGCTATTGACGGCGACGACTTCATCGGCGTGCAGAACTACTCCAGGATCGTCGTCGGACCGGACGGGATGGCCCCGCGGCCGAGCTGGAGACCGAGCTGACCCAGATGGGGTACGAGTTCTACCCGCAGGCGGTGGAGGGGGTACTGCGTCGGGTCGCCGGGACCGGGCCGCCCATGTTCGTTAGCGAGAACGGCATCGCCACCGCCGACGACAGCCGGCGCACCGAGTTCATCCGCCTGGCCCTGGCCGGGGTAGAGCGCGCCCTAGCCACGACCCGTATCCGGCCGGACTCGCGCCAGTTCTCCCGCTCCGGCTGGTGCGGGCGGGCCGCGCGTCAAGTCCCGTGCACCGGTTAGCGCCCCGCCGATACGGCCTGGATGACCGCGTCAGCCATCTCCCGCTCCCCGGTTGCGTGGGGGTGCATCGGGGCGGCCGGCGACGACCTGGCCGCCCTGACCGCGCACCTCGGCCTGCACGATGCCGTCCACATCGGTCATTCCGCTGGCGGGGGCGAGGTGGCCCGCTACGTCGGCCGGCACGGTGAGAGCCGGGTGGCGGTCGTCGACCCCGCCACGGCCACGCGGGCGGCCATGCTGGTGGCTAACGGCACGCTCAAGACCTACCCGGGCTACCCGCACGGGATGCCGGTCACGCACGCAGACGTGCTCAACCCCGACCTGCTGGCCTTCATCCGCTCCTGATCGGGACCGAGCCGGAACCTCCTGTGCCTAGCCCTGGTAGCCGCAGGCCAGGGCTAGGCACAGGCGCGAGCGGCCGCCGGCGGTGCGACGGTGGACGCCGGGCCGGAGTCAGTATTCGGCGGTCTCCTTCCGCGCAGGGAAAGGAAGCGAGACGGACAGCGTGCCGATCGGGGGAACCTTCCTGCTCTGTACCTTCTGGCTGGCACACGCGGGCCCTGGCGGGCGAGCTCGACGTAGCGGCGGCTGCCTGCGTAAACAGGCCGGCGGACGGCAAAAGGCCCGGCTTTCCCAACGGGCGCCGGGCCTTTGTTTTTACGCTGCGTTACTTACTTATACGACCAGACCCGCACGTATTTCACCGTGGTGGTGGCCGCTGAACTGCTTGAATTCACCTCGGGCCCGCCGATGAGGTCCCAGGCCGCCTGCGTCTTCGGCGTCACCGTGCTGGTGATAAGGAGATTGAGCGCCGAACCGGTGATCTTGCTGCTGGTGTAGCTGGTGTACATGTGGCCGTCGTAGTACACCGCGAAGTAACCCTTGGTGTAGACGATATCGACGACGTGCCAGCCCGGCGTCAGGTTGGCGCCGCTGGCAGGCAGCTTCACCTGGTGGAAGGTGTCGGTGGAGGCGACGAACACCGATGAGGAGCTCGCACCGCTGTGCCACGAAACGGTGTTCTTGCCGGTGAGCGGAGAGGCCTCAACGGCGTCGAGCTCGCCGTCGACGGGCCAGCTTGACTGGTTAGTCAGCCAGAGGGAGGTCCAGTTGGCGATGGTGCCTGACTTGCCTGGCAGCGCCGGGAAGTCAACGTCGGCCTCGATCACGCCGGATGAGTAGGTGCCGGGGCTGATGATGCCGACGCAGCTGCCTGACGTGCCGAGCGTGGTCAGCGCGGCGTCGCCGCTCGAGTCGGCGGTCACCGTCCCGTTCCCGGTCGAAATGCCGTCGGTGCAGTACGAAGGCGTCTTATTCCAGGAGACCAGCTCGGAGCCGGTCGCGTTCAGTACCAGCGAGCCGGCGTGACTGGC
Source organism: Trebonia sp. (assembly GCA_036501515.1). Lineage (GTDB taxonomy): Bacteria > Actinomycetota > Actinomycetes > Streptosporangiales > Streptosporangiaceae > Trebonia. Next base: position 6,554 of record DASYAD010000146.1, read on the forward strand.
GCCCGCCACCGGCGCCGCCACGTTGGCGGCGGGCTTCGGCCGGACGGCGTAGACGACGCCGGCCAGCACCACAACCACCACAACGGCGATAAGGATGAAATATCTGTTATCAAATCGGCGGCGTTGCTGAGTGGGCCGGTGACTTGAAACCCTGGAAGTAGTCATTGCCGCCTATTCCTCGAATTAGCTCATAGAATGCTTAGAGAATTCCGAACGAACGATGCAAAGCCGACGAAAAGATCCCCAAGCGTACAATAGCACTGGAACACCCAGGCCGGACCGGCGAACGAGTCGCTGGCCGGCCCGGGCGATGTGCTTTTATCCGGGATCAGGGCACTGTGTAGGCGACCAGTTGCGGACTGCCGCCGCCCTTAGCGGAGACCTGCGGGCCGCCCGCTGGTATAAGCAAGGTGTTGCCCGCGACGGCGATCGGTGCGTTCGTCGACGTCGGCAGTGTCGCGCGGTAGGCAACCGCCCCGGTCGCCCGGTTGAGCGCGAGCAGCTCGCCGCTGTCCAGCGTGGTGAACACCAGGTCGTTGGACACGGTGGCCGCGCCGAGCGGCAGGTTCGCCACCGTGGTGTCCCACTCGACTTTGCCGGTGGCCAGGCTCAGCGCCTCGATCTCGCCGGCCGGCTTTTCGCCGGCCACGCCGGTGCCGTTGACCGTGCCCAGGGTCGTCATCGTCAGCGGCAGGTCAAGCGTGGCGAGGTAGACGCTGCCGCCGGCGACGGCCATGTTGGTCAGGATGCCGCCGAGCGCCCCTGGCTCGTACGTGTAGGGCAGCGTGATGCGCAGCTTGTGCTCGAGCAGCAGCTGCGAGTCGTCGTCGCGGCCGTTGTGCGCGCCGACCGGGGTCTTCCACAGCAGCGCGCCGGTGTCGGCGTTCATCGCGTAGACGTCGCCCATCTTCCCGCCGCCGATGACCGCGGGCACGCCGCCGACGCTGGCGGCGACGGGGGAGAGCTGCATGTCGTAGTCCTTGAAGTCGTTCGGCTCCGCCTGGTAGTACCAGCGCAGCTGGCCGGTGGCCGCGTCGAGGTTGACCTCGCTGTCGGTGTAGAGCTGCCTTGACGGCTGGCTGATGGCCTCGCCGATCGACTGGTACGGGTTTCCGGTTCCGAACGTGACCGACCCGTCGCTGCCCACCAGCGGTGTCTCCCAGGCGCCGCCTGACCCGAGGCCGAGCGACTTCACCCCGGCCGCCTCGCCGCCCGCCACGGTGCTGAAGCTCCACAGCTTCTTGCCGGACGCGGCGTCGAGTGCGAGCAGGACGCCCCCGCCGGGGCCCGAGCCGTAGGCGCTGGCCAGGTACACCCGGCCGCCGGACACCTGAGGCTGGATCTCGAACGCGCCCTGGCCGCTGTTGAGTAGCCCGGTGTCGTTCCACAGCACCGTGCCGGTCGCGGCCGACAGCGCGAACGCCGCCGTGGAGGTGTCACCGTAGACCGCGCCGCCGGCCACGGCCACGCCGTCGGGCCCTGGTCCGCTCTTCTCCGCCAGGTTGGCCTGGTACTCCCACTTCAGCGTCCCGGTGGCGAGCGAGATCGCGTACACGTTGGCGTAGAGGTCCTGCAGGTACACGGTCCCGTCGGCGACCACGGGGGCGGCGGCGAGTGACCCCGCGTAGGAGACGCTGGTGGCGGCCGTGCCGGCGAGCTTGAAGGTCCACGCCTCCCGCAGCTTCGAGACGTTGGCCGACGAGATCGCCGAGCCGGCCGCGTCCCTGGTGTTGGCCAGGTCGCCGTTGGGGTACGGCCACGACCCGGCCGGCGTCGCGGCGCCGGCGAACGCCTTGGTGACCGGCGGGGGCGGGCCGGAGCTGCAGCCGGCCGCGACGGCGCCGAGCAGCCCGGTGAGGCCGACGAGGCCGGTGAGCGTGACGTGAATCCGGTGTTCTCTCAGGCTGGGTCGTCTCATTCAGGCCACCTTCTGCTCCTGCCTGGCCGTTGCCGCCTGGCCGCTGCGGCCCGACGTTAATGTGATATCAAAATGCTAGATCTGTGAAATCAGTACGTCAACCCGCGAGCCGGTTTGACCGGTGCAAGGGGACCTGGGTAGCGTCGCTGCGTCAGTCACCAGGAGTCACCGACCGGGAAGGGACAGTGATGGCAGAGACCACCGTCGCCGGCTGGATCGGTGCGGCCCTGGCCAAGGACGCCGGGATCCGTACCGTCTTCGGCGTCGTCGGCAGCGGCAACTTCCAGCTCGTGAACGCCCTGACCGGGCACGGCGCGCGCTTCGTGGCGGCCAGGCACGAGGGCGCCGCCGCGGCGATGGCCGACGCCTGGGCCCGGGTCAGCGGCGAGGTGGGCCTGCTGACCGTGCACCAGGGCCCGGGGCTGACCAACGCGCTGACCGGCCTGGCCGAGGCGGCCATGTCCCGCACGCCGCTGCTGGTCCTGGCGGCCGAGGCCACCGCGCCCGGCGGCGGCCACGTCGACCAGGCCGCACTGGCGGCCGCGGTCGGCGTTATCCCGGACCGGGTCACCGCCGCCTCCACCGTCCGCAACGACCTGCGCCGCGCCTACCGGACCGCGCTCGTCGAGCGGCGCACGGTGCTGCTCAGCCTCCCGCTTGACGTCCAGGCACAGCCGGCCGACGACGACGCGCTGCCGGAGATCCGGGTCTGGCCGCGGCTGTGGCCCGCACCCGAGACCGTCACGGCGGTGGCGGACGCGCTGGCTCGCGCGCAGCGGCCGCTGTTCCTCGCCGGGCGAGGTGCCCGCCAGGCAAAAGCAGACCTCAAGCAGTTGGCAGAACGGACCGGGGCCCTCCTGGTCACCACCACCGCCTGCCGCGGCCTGTTCCGCGGCGAGGAGTTCAGCCTGGACGTGAGCGGGGCATTCGCCACCCCGGCGGCGGCCGCGCTGATCGCGGGCGCGGACCTGGTGATCGCCTGGGGCTGCGCCCTGTCCCCGCTGGTCACCGGCAACGGCACGCTGATCGGCGACGGCACCACGGTGGTGCAGGTCGACGCCAGCCCGGCCGCGCTCGGCGCGCGGCACCGCGTCGACCTCGGCATCCCCAGCGACGCGGCCACGGCCGCCCGCGCCGTCACCGCGGAACTCGACCGCCGCGGCCAGCGGGCCCAGGGCTACCGGACACCGGAGGTATCCCGCCGGCTGGCGGCCGGGCGCCGCTGGCGTGACGTCCCGTTCACCCCGGAAACGGAACCGGGCCGCATCGACCCGCGCACGCTGACCATCGCCCTCGACGACCTGCTGCCGGCCGAGCGGACGGTGGCGACGGACTCGGGCAATTTCATGGGCTACCCGGCCCTGTTCCTCGACGTTCCCGACGAGGACGGCCTCGTCTTCACCCAGGCGTTCGAGTCCGTCGGCCTCGGCCTGGCGACCGCGCTGGGGGCCGCCATCGCCCGCCCCGACCGCCTGACGGTCGCCGCCCTGGGCGACGGCGGCGCGCTGATGAGCGGCGGCGAGCTGGAGACGGCGGTCCGCCTCGGTATCGGCGGCCTGCTCGTCGTCGTCTACAACGACGAGGCCAACGGCACGGAAGTGCACCGGTTCGGCCCGCTGGGCTACCCGCTCGCCAACGTGCGGTTCCCGGCCGCTGACTTCGCGCGGATCGCGGCCGGCTACGGCTGCGCAGCGGTGACCGTGCGCAGGGTGGCCGACCTCGCTCCCGTCAGCGCCTGGCTCGACGGCGACCGCGCCCGCCCGCTGCTCATCGACGCCAAGGTCACCAGGCGCGCCCCCGCCTGGTGGCTGGCGCCGGCCGGCGGCGACTAGCCGGCCAGGTCAGGTCAGGCCAGGCCAGGCCAGCCGAGCCCAGCACAGCCAGACCGGGACCAGCCGGGGTCGAGCTGGCAGTCAGCCTGACTAGCCGGTCCCCGCGATCAGGTCGTTGAGCAGCGCCGCCCCGGTCGCCGCGATCAGGTCGTTGAGCGGCGCCGCCCCGGTCGCCGCGTCGTCGACCGTGACCAGGAACGTCTTGCCGTCGCGGAGCGTCAGCCGCAGCGCGGGCCCGCGGCGCGCACGACCGCCGCGCTGCCAGAGACGAGCAGGCTGCGCCGGTACCCGAAGCTCGGGGTGGTCCGCCGCACCGCTTCGGCCCCGCTGATGCGCTGCAGGGGTATGCGGGTCAGCCGCAGCCCGAGCACCCCGTAGGCGACGGTGACGCCGCGCGCGGCCACCCGCACCCGGACCAAGGTGAAGCAGAGCATGACGACGCCGGCCGCGATCAGCGGTACGGCGGGGACCCAGTGCGCCGCCAGCGCTCCAGCGAGCAGGCCGGCGGCCGCGAGCAGCACGCCGAGCGGCAGCGCCCAGCCGGCCCGCGCCCGCCCGGTCCACACCGCCCGCTCGCCGGGCCGCAGCCCGAGGCTCGTCCGGGGCGCCCCGCTGACCGTCGCGCCGAAGCCGCCGTGCCGCCGCAGCAGGACGAGAAACCCGGTCAGGCTCCCGCGCCGGCCGCCTGCGCCCGGGCGCGCGCCAGCCGCCGCGCTGATTCCCGCCGCACCGTTGCTCACAGCTCGTCCGCGTTCACAGGTCACCCGCGTTCACAGCTGACCCGCGTTCACAGGTCACCGCGTTCACGGGTCACCCGCGTTCACAGCTCGCCCGCGACCAGGTCGACGATCTCGGCCGCCGACAGCCCGTGCTCGCGCGCCTGTTCGATCAGCCCCTTGGCCAGGGCGGCGAGCTGCTGCCGCGGCGGCGCCGCCGACGTCACCACCGCGCCGCGCCGCGGCCGCAGCTCAAGCAGCCCGGCGTCACGCAGCGCCCCGTAGGCCCGCAGCACCGTGTGCACGTTGACCCCGATGTCCTCAGCCAGCTCGCGGGCGGGCGGCAGCCGCCCGCCCGGCGTGAGCGACCCGTCGCCGATGGCCGACCGCACCTGCAGCTCGATCTGCTGGTAGAGCGGCCGCGGATCGGCCGGGTCGATCCTGATCAGCATCGGTCACGCTGGCCGGGTCACGGGATGCGGATGTCGTGCACCCTGGCCGCCGCGGCCAGCTGCTGCGGGCCCGGCACGGCGCCGTCAAGGTCAAGCGGGACGACCGTCGTCCAGTGATGGCCGACGGGGCAGTGCTGGTAGCGTTCCCCGCCCAGCCGCACGGCCTTGACTGACGCGAACGGTATCCAGATCGTGGTGAACACGTGGCCCGCCGCGCAGCGCACGGGGGTATCGAAGCGCTCGAACATGGTGACCTCCTTCTGCGCTAATTATTATAGAACAATCAGCCTCGGGTGTCACCGCCGTCGAGCACGCGCGGTGCGGTGCCGTCCTCCCGCCGCTCGGCGTCCCTCTCCGTTCGGTGTCACCCGGCCCCGTTCAGCGTCCCTTCCCATCGGCGTCCCTTTCCGTTTCGGTGTCACCGGCCCCGTCGCGACGATCCACATCCCGCACCGGGTGCCGACCGGCTTCCACGGCAACTGGGTACCCGACGCGGAACTCGAGGAGCAGCGCAAGCTGCGCACGGAGCGGGAGCTTCCCGGGTAGCGTGAGCTTTCCGGGTAGCGGAAGCCTCCCGGGTAGCGGAGCTGCCAGGGAAGCGGCGGGGACAGCCGGGCAGCCCCTTTTCTCCTGGTACTGCCGTTTCGATGGGATACCTGGCGATACGCCCAAAAAAGGGCCTGCGGCGTTGTTTAGGCCGGTGTCGAATTGAACCGCCGCAATTAGGGCTCTAGTGTCAGATTATGGGCCTGCACCTTGGCTGGATTCCGAACGAACCCGGGCTGCGCCCGCGCGATTTCGGGCACCCCGCACCGAGCGCGGCGCCCCCGGACCCGGGGAAGGTGGCGGCGCTCGAGGCGGCGCAGCACGCCCGGGGGCTGTGGACGCGGATGCTGATCGTCATCGGGCTGCTGCCCCTGGTGCTCTTTGGCCTGATCGCCGAGTTCGCGCACGTGCGCTGGGCCTGGGCGGTCGCGGTCGGGCTGGCGCTCTGCTGCTGGCTGCCGGTCGTCCTGCTTGGCCAGAACCGGCGGCGCGCGGCCGCGCGGCTGCGGACCGAGACCGAACTGCGGGCCAGCGAGCACCAGGTCGCGGTGGCCGAGTACGAGCAGGGCAAGGCGCTGTGGGCGCAGTCGGAGGCGGAGCGGATCGCCGTCGCGCCGCGCTGGCTGCAGGTGGCCGCACACGAGGACGCCAGCCGGCTCGACGTCTTCGGCGGAACCGGACACGGCCGTCGCAACATGGTCACCGGCCTCGGCTGGGAACTGCTCGGACAGCACGCCGTGATCGTGCTCGACCTGTCACAGGACCGGGTGGCCGGCGACCTGCTCGCCGCCGCCGCCAGCGCCGGGATCTCCTGCCAGGACTACGAACTGCCGCACGACCTGGCGGCGACCCCGCTGCTGGCCGGCCTGACCGGCGAGCAGATCGCCTCGCTGATCGTCGAGGTGGTGCACGCCGACGACGCGAGCGCGACCGCCGCGGGCCGCGCGACCGACCTGATGATCCTGAAGAAGATCAGCGGCGTGCTCGGCGCCGAGGTGTCCATGGGGCGGCTGCACGCTGCCCTGGCCACGCTGCTCGGCGACGCGCCGGCGACTGGCGACGGGCCTCCGCCCGGCGACATGCCTTCGCCCGGCGACGGGCAGCTGAGCGCGGCCGAGCGAGCCGGGCTGCGCGCGCTGTTCGGCGACGGCTTCCGCCACCAGGTGGCGGGAAACCTGGTCAGGCTCGCGGCCGTGGTCGAGCCGCTCACGGCGCTCGGCGCCGGCCAGGAGCCCCCCCGCCCAGCCCAGCTGACCTGTCTTTCGCTGGCGGACGGCCCGCGGGACGTGGCCACCGACCTGACCGCCGCCCTGGTCGTGCAGTGGGTCACCCGCGCGGTCGCGGAAGGCAGTCCCGCCGGCGGCGGGTCGCCGCCCGCGGTCATCCTGGCCGGCGGCGACGAGCAGTCAACCAGGCACCTGGCCCGGCTCACGGCCGTGTGCGAACGCTACGACATCCCGCTGGTGCGGGCGTTCTCCCGGCTGACCGAGGAGTCCGCCAGGCACCTGGACACCAGGCACACCGCCTTCATGCGGCTGGCGACCAGGTCGGAGGCCCTGCGGGCGGCCGAGCACATCGGCCTGGAACGGCGCTTCGTCGCCGGGCGGTTCGCACACAGGCACAGCGTCAGCCGGTCACGGACCAAGACCGCGAGCGAGTCGGTCACGCACACCACGGGACGGACCGAGGGCGAGGCCAGCACCCACACCACGGGAACCACCACCGGCAAGTCGTACTCAGAGGCGGAGGTCCCCCGTCACCAGCAGCAGGTTAACGTGCACGTGGACAACCGCCAGCAGGGCGGCCGGGACCAGGGCGGCCGGGGCGGCGACGACCGCGCGGCGAGCCCGCGCGAGCCGTCCGGCCAGGCGCCAGCCCGGGGCGGCGGCCGCCAGGACAACGCCGCGAGCGACGCGCGCCCGCGCGGCCGGTCTGGCTCCGGCTCCGGCTCGGGTTCCGGCTGGGGGAGCGGCGGCGCGCGCCCGACGGTCACCCAGGGCGGCGCCCGCAAGCCCGGCAAACCCCAGATGGACATCACGAAGACGCGGACCTGGTTCACCGCCAAGCACGAGAGCGACGCGCAGACGAAGTCCTGGTCCACCACGGAAGAGGACAGCCGCACGAGCACCACGTCCCTGTCGCAGACGGACGGCGTCGAGGTCGGCGACGAGATCAGCTACGAGCTCGTCTACGACCACAAGGTCCAGCCAGAAACGCTGATGGCGCTGCCCGAGGACCAGATGCTCGCGCCGCATATCACCGAGGCGCCGGCCGCGGTCCCGGACGGCGCGGCGCCGGGCGGCGCCGTCGCCGGCGCCAAGCCGCGGCCGCAGGCCGAGAGCAAGATGGTCGCCCTCATCATCGACCCGTCGGTCGTCGGCACGGAGGCGGTAGCCCCGGTTCGCCCGGGTGAGATCCCCGCGTTCGAGCCGCCCGTTCCCGAAGTCTCCGCCCAGGTCCCCGACTACGAGCGGGTCAAGCGGCCGGCGCTCGGCACCGGCTGACCTGGCTGCCCCTGGCTGACCTGGCTGCCCCTGGCTGGCTCGGTGCGGCCGGTGTTACGGTCGACACCGCGCCGCATCCGCCAGCGAAAGGTACCAGGAACTGTGACGGAGCAATTTCCGCCGGACGTCACCGCACTGCTCGCCCGGTCCGCCGGCCCGGTCGCCGCGTGAAGATCCAGGCCGCGGTCGCCTGGGAGGCCGGTGCGGCGCTGTCGATCGAAGAGTTTGACCTCGATGACCCGCGCGACGACGAGATCCTGGTCAAGATCGAGGCCTGCGGCGTCTGCCACACCGACGACAACGCCCGCCTCGGCCGCCTGCCCGTGGCGTACCCGATCATCCTCGGCCACGAGGGCGCCGGCACCGTCGAGCGCGTCGGCCGCGACGTGACCAAGGCCAAGCCCGGTGACCAGGTGCTGTTCACGCCGGACTACTGCGGCCGCTGCGAGGAGTGCGTCCTCGGCCGCACGCCGTACTGCGACCAGGTAGTCGCCGTCACCTTCACCGGCACCCGGCTGGACGGCTCGTTCCGCGCGCGCCAGGACGGCCGGGCGGTGCGGGCCTCGTTCTTCGGCCAGTCAAGCTTCTCCAGCCACTCGCTGGTCACCGAGCGGAACATCGTCCCGGTTCCCCCTGGGTCTCCGCTGCGCTACCTGGCGGGCTTCACCTGCGGCGTGCAGACCGGCGCGGGCGCGATCCTGAACGCGATGCCGGTCGGCGCCCGCAGCCGGGTCGCGGTCTGGGGCGCCGGCGCGGTCGGCCTCGCCGCGGTGATGGCCGCGAAGGCCTCGGGGGCGGCCGAGATCGTCGCCGTCGACCGGGTCGCCGGCCGCCTCGCGCTGGCCGCCGAGCTCGGTGCCACCGCTACCGTCGACACCACGGGCCTGGAACTGCCCGACGTCGCGGCGGCCGTGCTCAAGCTGGCAGGCCGGGGCATCGACGTGGCCCTCGACACGACAGGCAACCCGGCCGTGATCCTGGCCGCGGTGCGGTCCCTGGCTGCCCACGGCACCGCCTCGGTCATCACCAGCACCGGCGCGCCGGTCACGCTGCCCCCCGGTGACCTGCTGCTCAAGGGCCGCCAGCTGCGCGGCACCATGGGCGGGCACATCAACCCGACGGTCTTCATACCGCGGCTGCTCGATCTGCACGCCCAGGGCCGTTTCCCGGTCGACCGGCTGGTCAGGAACTACCCGTTCGCCGAGGTCAGCACCGCGATCGCCGACTCGCTGTCAGGTGCGACAATCAAGCCGGTGCTGACCTTCTGATGTTCGCCAGCCCTTCCGGCGATCGCCAGGTTCTTCCGGCCTCCACCCGGCGTGTCCCGCGTCTCACCCGTCGCTGGCGGCTGGCCGTGAATTTACCTGACGCGTCAGGTAAAATGGCGCTGCCCACCCTAGACAGCGGAGGTTTGCGTGGCTAAGCCCGTTCTGCGGATCATCATCGGTTCTACCCGTCCGGGGCGCATCGGCCCGTCGGTCGCCGCCTGGATCGAGGAGCGCGCGCGCGAGCACGGCGGGTTCGACGTCCAGCTGACCGACCTGGCCGCGCTGAACCTGCCGCTGCTCGACGAGCCGAACCACCCGCGTCTTCGGCAGTACGTCAACCAGCACACCAGGGACTGGTCCGCGCTGGTTGACGCCTCCGACGCGTTCATCTTCGTGACGCCCGAGTACAACTACGGCTTCAACGCGGCGCTCAAGAACGCGATCGACTACCTGCACGCCGAATGGCAGAACAAGGCGGCGGGCATCGTCTCCTACGGCGGTGTCGCGGCGGGCACCCGGGCCACCCAGATGCTCAAGCAGGTGCTCACCGCGCTCAAGATCATGCCGGTGCCAGAAGCGGTCAACATCCCCTTCGTGGCTCAGCACCTCGACGAGGAAAAGCGCTTCAAGTCAACCGAGCTGATCGACGCGTCGGCGACCGCGATGCTGGATGAGCTCCTGCGGTGGACCGAGTCCATCGCCGTGCTGCGTAACAAGTAAATTCAGTCTCAACCCCACGTGTTTTCCATGATCCCCTCCGTGGGCCGACGCGCAACGCCAAGGCCCGGCATACGGTTTCTGTGACCGTTGCATTACTTAAGGTATTCTTACGATTTGCGACAGTCAAGTTACTTTACGTGAGTCTGTCCGCAGATGCACAATAGGTACGTGACTGGTCACAGTAAGCGCCCGGGGGAGTGGCCCCCTCCTCGGCGGGGGGCCGCGTAATGCCAAAGCAGCCACGCGGCGGACAGCCGGCCGTCCTGGGCGTCGACCTGGGGATGAGCGGGGTCAAGGTCGTGGTGGCCAGCCGGGAGGGCCGCGTCCTCGGCCGCGCCGTCGCCGGGCACCCGGTCAGCGTGCCCGCGCCCGGCCACGCCGAGGCCGATCCCAGGGACTGGTGGGCAGGCACCCGCAGGGCCGTCCAGGCCGCGCTGGCCGACGCCGGCGACCCGCGCCCCCGGATCACCGGGCTGGCCGTGGCCGGCCAGATGCACGGGGTCGTCCTTGCCGACGACCGGGGCGCCGCGCTGCGCCCCGCCATCGTGTGGCTGGACCAGCGCGCGGCCGCCGAGACGTCGCTTTACCAGGAAATGCCCTGCGACTACACCGCACCGCTGCGCAACCGCCCGTCGCCAGGCATGGCCGGCCCGCTGCTCTGCTGGCTCGCCACCCATGAGCCGCACACGCTGCGCGCCTCCTGGTGGGCGCTGCAGCCTAAAGACTGGCTCCGCCTCCGGCTGACCGGGCAGGCGGCCACCGATCCGACCGACGCGTCCGGCACGCTCATGTTCGACCTGGAGCGTGACACCTGGGCGGATCCGCTCATCGACAAGCTTGGCCTCCCCGGGGAAAAGCTCCCGCCTGTCAGGCGGCCGGCCGAGGTCGCCGGCGCCCTGCAGCCAGGCCCGGCGGCCGAACTCGGCCTCGATCCCGGCCTCCCCGTCGCCGTCGGCGCGGGCGACACCGCGGCGGCGTTGCACGCGGCGGGCCTGCGCCCGGACGAAGCGATGCTCACCCTCGGCCGCGGCGGACGCTGGGTCATCCCGGTCCAGTCCCTCCCCGGCAAGCCGGGCACCGGAGCCACCAGCCTGTACCGGGCCGTCGGCGACGCCTACTACCGGCTCGCCCCGGTGCAGAACGTGGGGATCACCCTCGACTGGGTGCGCAACCTGCTCGGGGCGACCTGGGAAGAGCTCTACGACACCGCGTCGCGCCCGCCGCGCCCCGGTTCCCAGGAGCGCGAGGACCTCATGCGCAGCGCCCTCGACGACGTCGCGGTCCTGATCAGGCAGCGCCTCGACGACCTGCGGGCGGCCGGGCACAACCCGCGGCGCGTCATCCTCAGCGGCAGCGGAACCAGCCATCCGGCGTGGCGCGCGCTGCTCGGGGAAGCCCTCGGCCTCCCGCTGAGCCCGGCCTCCGCCAGCTGGCTCACCGCGGCAGGCGCCGCCCGGCTAGCCGCCGCCGCGGCCACTGGCAGCTAAGCCACTCCGCCACCGGCACCTGCGCTACTCCGCGTCGTCGCCGGCGAGCAGGTACCGGAGGTAGCTTCCGGGGTCATCGAGGAAGTCGCGCCAGGACCTGACGATCCCAAGATCCGCCCACCTGGCCGGCCGGAAGCCCCAGTCGCCGAGTTCGAGGATGGCGGCGCCCGGCACCGCGGCGATCACGGGGGAGTGCGTCGCCACGATCACCTGCGACCCCGCGGCCGCCAGGTCGTGCAGCAGCGAGACCAGGCTCAGGCAGGAGACGAACGACAGCGGCGCGTCCGGCTCGTCCATCAGGTAGAACCCGCGCTGGTTGACCCGGGTCCGCAGGATCTCCAGGAACCCCTGGCCGTGGCTCAGCTCGTGAAACGGCTCGAGTGGTGTCCGGTTGGCGCGGTTCTCCTCCAGGTACGTGTACAGCGAGTGCATGGTGTCCGCGCGCAAGAAGTACGCCCAGGCCGCGCGGGTTCCCGCGCCTCGCACCACGCCCAGCTGGTGACCGGCCTTCGGCTCGCTCTCCCGCACCCGGGCGGCCGGCGCCAGGATGGACCCGCCCTGGGGGTTGAGACCGTACGCCTCGGCCATCATCTCGACGACGGTGGACTTGCCCGACCCGTTCTCGCCCACCAGGACCGTGACTCCAGGCGGGAGCTCGAGCCCGGACCTGAGCAGCTGGGCGACCGCGGGCACGCTCGCGGGCCACCGGTCCTCATTGATGTCACCGGGGCGGTCGGCCGGGCGGAAGGCCCTGACTAGCCGTCGGTCACGCGTCCAGTCCCTCATTTCGCCCACAAGTTAATGGTCCACGAAACTGTCGCCGTCGTTCATGACGTCCGCGAATGTCGCCACCATAATCACGCCATGGAGATCGACAACCTGGTCGCGATCGACGTGCACACGCACGTCCACCGCTCGGTCAACGCGGCGAAGACCGACCCGGAGGACAACGAGGGCCTGGCCGCGATGGCCTCGTACTTCAAGACCGCGGCGGCCGCCTTCACGGTTGACGACCTGGCCGGCTATTACCGCGAGCGGAACATGGCGGCGGTTGCGTTCACCATCGACCAGCGAGACGCGCCTGAGGACCCGGCCCGTGCGACTCCGCTGGAGATCATCGAGCGGGCCCGTGACCACGCCGACATCCTCATACCGTTCGGCTCGGTCGACCCGGCCCGCGGCGCCGAGGCGGTCGCGATGGCCAGGCGGCAGATCGAGGCCGGCGCCAGGGGCTTCAAGTTTCACCCGAGCAGCCAGGCCTTCCTGCCCAACGACCGGTCGGTCTACCCGGTCTACGAGGTCATCCAGGAGGCCGGGCTGCCCGCACTCTTCCACAGCGGCCAGACTGGCGCCGGCGCGGGCACCAGGGGCGGCGGCGGCATCCGGCTGTCCTACTCGAACCCGATCTACCTGGACGACGTGGCGGTCGATTTCCCCGACATGCCGGTCATCATCGCCCACCCCAGTTTCCCCTGGCAGGAGGAGGCGCTCTCGGTGGCCACCCACAAGCCGCAGGTCTACATCGACCTGTCCGGCTGGTCGCCGAAGTACTTCGCCCCGATCCTCGTGCAGTACGCCAACACGCTGCTGAAAGACAAGATGCTGTTCGGCACCGATTTTCCCGTCCTCACCCCGGAGCGCTGGATGGCCGACCTGGAAAGGACCGAGATCCGCGACGAGGTAAAACCGGGCATCTTCAAGAACAACGCCGCCCGGCTCCTCGGCCTGGGCAACGGCGCTGGCGCCCAGCCAGCGGCTTAGGCGCCGCGAACTACCCGCGTGCGCCGCGGCGGGGCAATCCGTCATGCTGGGAGCACCGAATGGCTAACAGCGTTGCGGCCTGCTGCCGCAGGCGGAACAGGAGAGCACGTGGCTGACGCGGCAGCAGCCCGCGACCCGCGCGGAGTCGTCCTCGTCGCGCACGGCGGGCAGTCGGTCAGCACCGCGTTCGTTTCCTCCGCCCAGCTCGCCGTCCTGCGGATGATCCCGGTCGCGGGGGCGATCAGCCGGGCGGTGAGCGCTGACGGCATCGAGGTCCGCCGCCCGCTGTTCAAGGTGCGCGGCTGGAACGGCGAACAGGCCTCTCCCGTCGCCGACCTCGTCGCCGTGCTCAACGACATCCACGCTCGGTTCCCGGCCGTCCCCGTTGTCCTCGTCGGCCACTCGATGGGGGCCCGCGCGGCCCTGCGCGCGGCCGGCCACCCGGCCGTCATCGCCGTCGCTGGCCTGGCGCCGTGGCTGCCGCCAGGCGAGCCGGTCGATCAGCTGGCCGGCCGCCGCGTCCTGCTCGCGCACGGCACCGCCGACCGGGTGACGAGCCCTGCCGACACCTGGGCCTACGCCGACCGCGCCCGCGCAGTATGCGACCTGACCACCATCGAGATACGCGGGGCTGACCACCCGATGCTGCGCCGTGCGCTGCTATGGCACGCGATCGCCGCGGAGTTCACCCGGGTCTCCTTCGGCCTGCCCCTGGGAACCGGCGAGGCCGCCGCGGCCATCACCGCCTCCGCCCGCGGCGCCAAGATGATCACCCTCTCGTAACCCACCCCCCGCGCGTCCCGTCCACCCCAGCCTCCCGTCCACCCCGGCCTCCCGTCCACCCCGCCCGTTTCCACCCCTCCGCCCTCTCCGGACCCTCCGGACCTCCCGGACCCTCTGGACTCTCAGCCCTCTCCGGACCCTCGGCCCTCTCCGGACCT
>DASYAD010000147.1:0-39749 GCA_036501515.1 Trebonia sp.
ATCGAGATCTACCGGACCTCGTTCACCGAAGACGCCACCCCGCTCCGAGTTACCGTTACCGTGTTCCCGTCCCACCGGAACCAGATTGTGTACGACATCGGCTCCGTGCCGGCTGACCGGCGAGAGCCGACGACAACTGGCCAGGCATAGCGTGGAAACTTCCGGCAACATGGTAATTCGTAGGTAATATAGTCGAAAAAATTTCCAAGATCTTTTAATTAGCTGGACTTATGTCACATGCGAGGCAACTGATGCGCCTGAGGCAACCGCAGCCGGCAAGCGCGTGGCCGTGGCCGTGGCTGCGGCTGCGCCTGCCGGCAGCGGTGGCCACGGGCACCCGGCCGCGGGCACTGGACGGGATCCGAGGTCGGCGGGCGCCTGACCAAGCGGCGAGCACCCCGGTCACCGGGACCGTGGTCAGCGGTAACCGTGGTCGAGGCGAACCAGTCGGCGGACGGCCCTGGTCGAGGCGGTGCTGTCAGTTCGCGGCGGAGATCGTCGCGGAGATCGTGGCGCTGCCGAGGACCGTGTCGCCGCGGTACAGGACGGCGGCCTGGCCGGCTGCGACACCGCGGGCCTGGGCGCGCAGGGTGATGCGCAGTTCGTCCCCGGCAAGCTCCGCGACGCAGTCGTGCGCCTCGCCGTGGGCGCGGAGCTGGACGGAACACTCAATCGGCGCGGCCGGGGGCTCGCAGCCGGTCCAGACCGGGCGGATCGCGGTGATCTGGCTGACGCCGAGGGCGTCGGCCGGGCCGACGGTGACCGTGTTGGAGACAGGCTCGATCGACAGGACATAACGGGGGTTCCCGTCCGCGGCGGGGCGGTCGAGGCGCAGGCCCTTGCGCTGGCCGATCGTGAAGCCGTAGGCGCCCTCGTGGGAACCGAGCACGGTGCCGTCCTGGTCCACGACCGGCCCTGGCTCGGCGCCGAGCTTGCGGGCGAGGAAGCCGCGGGTGTCGCCGTCGGCGATGAAGCAGACGTCGTGGCTGTCCGGCTTGTCGGCGACGAGCAGGCCGCGGGAACGGGCCTCTTCGCGGACCTGAGCCTTGGGCGTGTCCCCCAGCGGGAACATCGCGTGCGCGATCTGCTCCCGGTTCAGCACGCCGAGGACGTAGGACTGGTCCTTGCCCGGGTCGGCGGCACGGCGCAGCGCACCGCTGGCGGTGTCGATCTGGGCGTAGTGGCCAGTGCAGACCGCGTCGAAGCCGAGCGCGAGGGCCCGGTCAAGGACGGCCTCGAACTTGATCTTCTCGTTGCAGCGCAGGCACGGGTTGGGCGTGCGGCCCGCCGCGTACTCGGCCACGAAGTCGTCCACCACGTCACGGGCGAAGCGCGCGGCCATGTCCCAGACGTAGAAGGGGATGCCGATCACGTCGGCGGCCCGGCGGGCGTCCCTGGCGTCTTCGACGGTGCAGCAGCCGCGTGCGCCGGTCCGGTAGGACTGGGGGTTTTCTGACAGCGCCAAGTGGACGCCGGTTACCTCGTGACCGGCGTCGACCGCGCGTGCCGCCGCCGTGGCGGAGTCGACGCCGCCTGACATGGCGGCAAGAACACGAAGACCCATAGTTCTTCCAGGTTATCCGGGGATCAGCGCAAGCCGTTCAGCAGTTGCTGGCGCGGCGGGCGCGGGCGACCGCTTCGCCGATGACGGCGCCGAGCGCGTCGATGTCGGACTGGGTGGTGGTGTGGCCGAGCGAGAAACGCAGCGATCCCCTGGCCCGGGACTCGTCCGCGCCCATCGCGAGCAGCACGTGGCTGGGCTCGGCGACCCCCGCGGTGCAGGCGGAGCCGGTGGAGCAGGCGATGCCCCTGCCGTCCAGGAGCAGCAGCAGTGCGTCGCCTTCGCAGCCGGGGAAGGAGAAGTGCGCGTTGCCTGGCAGCCGGTCCTGGCCGGGCGGCGGGCCGTTCAGCTCGGCGTCGGGTACCGCGAGCAGCACCTGGCGGATCAGGTCGTCGCGAAGCGCGGCGACCCGCTTGGTCTCAAGCGAACGACGTTCCGCGCTCGCCGCCGCCGCCACCGCGAAAGCCCTGATCGCCGGGGTGTCCAGGGTGCCTGACCTGATATCGCGCTCCTGGCCTCCGCCGTGCAGCACCGGCACGGGCGTGATGCCCTTGGCCAGGATCAGCGCGCCGACCCCGACTGGGCCGCCGAGCTTGTGCGCGGTCACCGTCATCGCGTCCGCGCCGGAGGCGGCGAAGTCCAGCGGCAGCTGCGCCGCCGCCTGCACCGCGTCGGTGTGGAACGGCACGCCGAACTCGTGCGCGGCGGCGGCGAGCGACGCCACCGGCTGCACCGTCCCGACCTCGTTGTTGGCCCACATGACACTGACCAGGGCGGCGGCGGACGGGTCAGCCGCTAGGGCGGCGCGGAGCACGTCGGCGGTGACGGTGCCGCAGGTGTCGACCGCCAGCCAGTCGGCCTGGGCGCCCTGCGCGTCGCAAAGCCAGCGCACGGAGTCGAACACCGCGTGGTGTTCCACCGCCGTCGTCAGGATCAGGCGGCGGCGCTCGTCGGCCGCCCGGCGCGCCCAGAACAGGCCCTTGACTGCCAGGTTGTCCGCTTCTGTGCCGCCGCTGGTGAAGATCACCTCGCTGGCGCGCGCGCCGAACACCTCGGCGAGCTGCTCCCTGGATTCCTCGACCACGCGGCGCGCCCGCCGTCCGGCGGTGTGCAGCGACGAGGGGTTGCCGAGGTGCGCCAGCTCCTCGGTCATCGCGGCGATGGCTTCGGGAAGCATTGGCGTCGTGGCGGCATGGTCGAGGTAGACGACCGGGCTGTTACTCATGGCACCGTCAAGACTAACCGAGCATTCAGGCAGCGCCAGATGATTCGTCACGGCGGCCTCAACTGGGGCCGCCGTGACGAAAGCGCCCGCCGGTCAGCTCTTGTGTTTGTTGATGTCTTCGATGAGCTGGGGGACGACGGTGAAGAGGTCACCGACGATGCCGTAGTCGGCGATCTCGAAGATCGGCGCTTCGGCGTCCTTGTTAATCGCGACGATGGTCTTGCTCGTCTGCATCCCGGCCCGGTGCTGGATCGCGCCGCTGATCCCGACTGCCAGGTACAGCTGGGGGGACACGGTCTTGCCAGTCTGCCCGACCTGGAACTGGTGCGGGTACCAGCCCGCGTCGACCACGGCCCGCGACGCGCCAACGGCGGCGCCGAGGCTGTCGGCGAGCTTCTCGATGATCTTGAAGCCCTCCTCCGAGCCGGTGCCGCGCCCGCCCGAGACGACGATCTGCGCCTCTGACAGGTCCGGGCGGCCGCCCTTCTCCGCCGGGGCCCGATCGGTCACCCGCGCCAGCTTCGCCTCGTCCGAGGCGCTGAACGTCACCGGCTCCACCGCGGCGGCCGCCGGCGACGGCTCGGCGGTGACCGCACCGGGCCGCAGCGCGATGACCGGGGTGCCAGTCCTGACGCTGGAGTGCACGGTGATCGCACCGCCGAAGTTCGGCTGCTCAGCGGTGATCTTCCCGCCGTCGGCGGTCACGTTCACCGCGTCGGTCAGCACTCCTGACCCGATCTTGATCGCCAGCCGTGCGGCGGTCTCCTTGGCGTCGTTAGTCCCCGCGACCAGCACCGCCGCCGGAGACTTGTCGTTGACCAGGCCCGCAAGCAGCTCCGCGGCCGGCGCGCTCACGTACCCGGTGAAATCGGCGCTGTCGGCTGCGTAGACCTTCACCGCACCGTACTCGGCCAGCCGCCCTTGTGCCTGGTCGGCACCCGGGCCGAGCCACACTACGGACGGCTCGCCGAGCCGCCGGGCGGCGGTCAGCAGCTCCAGGGTCACCTTCTTGACCTCGCCGGAAGCGCCGTGCTCCGCGAGGACCAGAACCTCAGCCATGATCTCCCAGTCCTCCCTAGATGAACTTGCGCTCGGCGAGGAACGCGGCCGCCTTGCTGCCGCCGTCGCCCTCGTCCTTGACTACCTGGCCGGCCTGGCGCGGCGGGCGGGCGGCGAAGTCATCCACGACCGACCACGCGTTCGCCAGCCCCACCTGGTCCGCCGAGACGGAGATGTCGCCCAGCGTCAGGGTCTGCACCGGCTTCTTCTTGGCCGCCATGATCCCCTTGAACGTCGGGTACCGCGGCTCGTTGATCTTCTCGTTCACCGACACCACCGCAGGCAGCGCCCCGGTCACGGTCGCGATCCCGTCATCGGTCACCCGCCGGATCGTGACCTCCTGCCCGGAGACGTCCACCTTCGACGCCAGCGTCAGCTGCGGGACCCCGAGCCGCTCAGCCACCATCGCCGGCACCAGCCCGGTCCGCGCGTCCGTCGACTCGCACCCGAACACCACCAGGTCAAAGCCCACGACCTTGAGCGCCTCGGCCAGGGCGAGAGACGACGCGACCGCATCAGAACCCGCCAGGGAGTCGTCGATCACGTGCACCGCCTTGTCCGCCCCCATCGACAGAGCCTTGCGGATCGAATCGGCTGCCTTCTCCGGCCCCATGGTCAGGATCGTCACCTCACCGCCCGCCGCCGCGGCGATCTTCAGGCCCTCCTCGATCGCGAACTCATCGAGGTAGTTGATGACCCCGTCGGCGCCGGCCCGGTCCACCGTGTTGTCACCCGGCACGAGCGACCGCTCAACCTCGGTATCGGGCACCTGCTTCATGCAGACGACGATGTTCACCGGCGACTGTCCTTCCTGCCTAGTCGACTCCCCCGCAGAAGCCTATGTTACTCGTCAGTAGCAGCTCCGTCCCGCACCATCCCGCCCCGCGGGACCGGGCAAGCTAAGCGCTGGCGGCAGCGTGCTCCGCTGTCTCCACCACATTAGCGAGCAGCATCGCCCGGGTCATCGGCCCCACCCCGCCGGGATTGGGCGCGACCCAGCCGGCCACCGTGGCGACGTCGGGCGCCACGTCGCCCACGAGTCCCGCATCGGTCCTGGTGATGCCGACGTCGAGCACCGCCGCGCCCGGCTTCACCATGTCCGCGGTCAGCAGGCCGGCCCGGCCCGCCGCGACGACCACGATGTCAGCCGCCCGGGTATGCGCGGCGAGGTCCTTGGTCCCGGTGTGGCAGAGCGTCACGGTCGAGTTCTCCGACCGGCGGGTCAGCAGCAGGCCGAGCGCCCGGCCGACCGTGATGCCGCGCCCGATCACCGTGACCTCCGCCCCGGCGAGCTCCACGCCGTAGCGCCGCAACAGCACCACGATGCCGTGCGGCGTGCACGGCAGCGGCGCTTTCTCGTTCAGCACGAGCTTGCCCAGGTTGACCGGGTGCAGGCCGTCGGCGTCCTTGGCCGGGTCGATCAGGTTCAGCACCCGCAGCTCGTCAAGCCCGGCAGGCAGCGGCAGCTGAACGATGTACCCGGTGCAGGCCGGGTCCTCGTTAAGCTCGGCGACTGCCTCCTCGACCTGCGCCTGCGAAGCCGAGGCGGGCAGGTCACGGCGGATCGAGGCGATGCCCACCTGCGCGCAGTCCCGGTGCTTGCCGGCTACGTAGGACCGCGACCCCGGGTCGTCGCCCACTAGGACAGTGCCGAGGCCGGGCACCACGCCGACGGCGGCGAGCGCGGCCACCCGCTCCTTCAGGTCCGCCTTGACCGCCGCCGCGGTCGCCTTGCCGTCCAGAATCTGCGCAGTCATAAATACCTGCCCCTCCCACTCGCCCGAAAAATCCCCGAGCTTGCCCGCTCGCCCCAAGACCAGGGCTGGCTCGCCAGGCTCGCTCGGCCCTCTCTAGTGATAGAAGTGGCGGACTCCGGTGAAGTACAGCGTGACGCCGGCCGCGCGCGCGGCCTCGATGACGCCTTCGTCCCGGATGGAGCCGCCCGGCTCTGCCACCGCCCGGACCCCCGCCTCGGCCAGTATCTCGAAGCCGTCGGGGAACGGGAAATAGGCGTCTGACGCGGCCACAGATCCGACCGCCCGTTTTCCAGCTCTGGTCACAGCGAGCCGCGCGGAGTCGACCCGGTTCACCTGTCCCATGCCCACGCCGACCGACGCGCCGTCCGCCGCGAGCAGGATCGCGTTCGACTTGACGGCCCTGCACGCCCGCCACGCGAAGGCGAGGTCCGCCAGCGTCGCGATGTCGGCCGCCTCCCCCGCCTTCAGCTCCCAGTGCGCCGGGTCGTCGCCCGGTGCGTCGACCCGGTCCCAGGTCTGCGCAAGCAGGCCGCCGGTGACCGGCCGGAATTCAAAGTCGCCCGATCCCGAACGGTCGCGGCTTTCCCCGGTCGCGCCCGCCGCCCACGACGGCGGGGGGCAGCGCAGCAGCCGGATGTTCTTCCACTTCCCGGTCAGGATTTCTACCGCCGCCGGGTCGAAGTCCGGCGCGATGACCACCTCCGCGAAGCCGTCGGTGATCTGCATGGCCATCGCGTCGGTGACCGCGCTGTTGGCCGCGACCACGCCGCCGTAGGCGGACAGCGGGTCGCAGGCCAGCGCCTTGGCGTGCGCGGCGGCGATGTTGGTGCCGACGGCGATACCGCACGGGTTGGAGTGCTTGATGATCGCGACGCAGGGCTGGGCGAAGTCGAAGGCCGCCCGGCGGGCCGAGTCCGCGTCGACGTAATTGTTGTAGGACATCGCCTTGCCGTGCAGCACCTCGGCGCTGGCGATGCCGCCGTCGTCGTCCGCGCCGCCCGCGGCCTGGTAGATGGCCGCCTTCTGGTGCGGGTTCTCGCCGTAGCGGAGCGCGTCGGACCGGGTCCACACCTGAGCGATCAGGTCCGGCCAGCCCGTTTCCCGCGCGACCGCGTCGGGCGCGTAGCTGGCGGCGAACCAGGAGGACACCGCGGCGTCGTAGGCGGCGGTGTGCGCGTACGCCCGCGCCGCCAGGCGGCGGCGCTGATGCTCGTCGAAGCCGCCTTCGGCCAGCGCGGTGAGCACCTCGCCGTACTGGGCGGGGCTGGTCACGACGGCGACGCTGCCGTGGTTCTTGGCGGCGGCACGGACCATCGCGGGACCGCCGATGTCGATCTGCTCGATGATCTGGTCTGGCTCAGCCCCTGAGGCGACCGTCTGCTCAAACGGGTACAGGTTCGACACCAGCAGCTGGAACGGCGCGATCTCGAGATCGGCCAGCTGCTGGCGGTGCCCGGCGTTGGCCGAGTCGGCCAGCAGGCCGGCGTGCACGCGAGGATGCAGCGTCTTAACCCGCCCGTCGAGGCACTCGGGGAAGCCGGTGAGGTCCTCCACCTTGGTGACGGGAACGCCCGCATGCTCGATCGTCCGCGCGGTCGAGCCGGTCGAGACGATCTCCGCGCCTGCCTCGTGCAGGGCCTTGGCCAGTTCAGCCAGGCCGGCCTTGTCGTAGACGCTGAGCAGGGCCCGCTTGATCGGAATCCGGGTCACTTGCCGATCCTTACCTTCCTGTCGCCATTAACGGACCAGCCCTCGCGGGCCATCCGGCCGACCGTGTCGACGAGCAGCGCGCGCTCGGCGACCTTGATGCGCTCGTGCAGGGACGCCTCGTCGTCTTCGTCAAAGACCGGCACCGCCGCCTGGGCGACCACTGGTCCCGCGTCGACGCCCTCGTCGACCAGGAACACCGTGCAGCCGCTGATCTTGACCCCGTAGGCGAGCGCGTCGCGCACCCCGTGCATGCCGGGGAAAGACGGTAGCAACGCCGGATGGGTGTTGAGGCAGCGGCCGGCGAACCTGGCCAGGAAGTCCTTGCCGACCAGCTTCATGAAGCCGGCGCAGACGACCAGGTCGGGCCGGTGTTCCGCACAGGCCTGCCCGAGGTCCTCGTCCCACGCTTCCCTGCGCGGGAAGTCGCCGACCTTGCGGGTAAAGGCCGGGATACCGGCCGCCGCGGCCCGGTCAAGCGCGGCGGTGCCGTCCCGGTCGGCGCCGACGGCGACGACCGTCGCCCCGTACTCCGGGTCCGCGCTCGCGTCGATCAGGGCCTGAAGGTTCGTCCCGGCTCCGGAGACGAGCACGACCAGCCTGGCGTTCATGCGAGCAACCCTATCGAACCCGTTTTTGCCGCCCCGCGCCCGAAGGTCCCGCGAGCCGGGACACGAGGAAAAAAGAGCCCGCCGGTAGGGCACAATAGGTCGCGAGATGGCCAGACTGACCGACCGCCCGCCGGGATCGCCGCCCCCGCCGCAGTCACCTTTCCTGCCGCCGGCGCAGCGGCCCCAGCTCCCGCCTGCCGACCAGAAACTCGGGCAGCGCGGGCTGGCCGCGCTCGCCCTGGCGATCCTGAGCCTGGTCGCGATGATGCTGATCGGCAACCTGCAACGAGCCGCCACGGTGGCCGGGGTGGCACTGGCGGTCGCCGTCATCGCGGTCACCCTGGCAGTCTCGGCTCAGCGGGCGGCGAAGCGAGCCGGGACCCGGCGGCCCCGCGGCGCCCTGGCCGGCCTGGTTCTTGGCGTGATCGGCCTGCTCGTCAGCGGGTTCGCGCTGCTCGGCTTCCTGATCTTCGGCCAGCAGATCGACCAGTACTCAAGCTGCATGGACGGCGCGAACACGGCCGCCGCGCAGCAGGCCTGCCAGAGCCAGCTTGATCACGCGATCGACGACAGGATCACCGGCCTCGGCGGTCAGTGACCCGCCGCTGCCGCTACTCGGGGTACTCGGGGTACTCGGTGTATGCGGAGTGCTCCGGGTAATCCGCCTCTTCGCCCCACGGGTTGACGTGAATGCGGTGTCCGCCCGCGTCGTCGGTCTCGTCGACGATAAGCACCGGCAGCGGGCCGCTGACCCGGGGCGCGGTCGCCGCCGACTGGGGGTCGCTGCCGGCCGCGGCGGCCAGCCGGCGGACGTGGTAGCGGATGATCAGCCAGTTGGCCGCGCCCGCGGCCAGCGCGGCGGGCACGCCGACCTCGAGCAGGGCGACGAGCGCGACCTCGCCGCCTGACGGGCCGACCGAGGCGAGCCGCCCCGAGCCGAGCGCACCGCCGGAGAGCCTGGCCGCCAGACCGATCACCGCCGCGGTCAGCGTGCCGGTGAGCAGGCCCCACAGCGGAGCCGCCTCCAGCGACGGCGTCGGCGCGATCCGCACGGTCATCACCCCCGCGAGCACGCCCGCCAGGTAAGGCACGGCCAGCACGAAGAAGCCGAGCCAGGCCGGGAACGCGGCCCGCGCGTCCACCGGCAGCGCGGCCAGCATGGGAAACGCGGGAATCGCACCGAGGGCCGAGCCGGCGGGCGAGACGGCGGTGCCGATACCGAACGAGAAGCCGGGGCCGAGCAGGTACGCCACCGCCCAGATGACCGAGTTCGGCAGGTAGCAGATGCTGGCCAGGAGCAGCAGCACCGACCCGCCGGCGCCCGGGTCGAGCTGGGTCACGGCGGTCTTGTAAGCACTCAGGTGGATCATCAGCGACGCGGCGCCGACGCCTGCGCCGCACGCGGTGAGCAGGGCCAGCGCGGCGAGCAGGCCGAGCACTACCGACCTCGGCCTGGCCGGGACCCGGCCGACCAGACCGCGCCACGGGGCGAGACCCCTGGCCGCGCCGAATCCGCTGGCAAGCACCGCGATGAGGAACCCCATCGTGACCGCCTGCCAGAGCGACGGCGAGGCCGCCGAGGTGCCGCTGGCCACCGCGACCGCGCCGGTGAACAGCGCGTAGGGCAGTGCGACCGACACCGACGCCGGGCCGACCTGCAGCAGGCTGGTCACGTGGCCCTCGTGCGTCATCCAGCGGCCGGCCCGTTCGATCAGCGCGGCGGGCAGCAGGATCAGCCCGAGCGGCAGCAGGCCGATCTTGCCCACTCCGTGCACTGTCACCTGGACGTGATGGGCGACGAGCCACAGCAGCCCGGCCGAGCGCAGAGCGCCCACCAGGCCGCCGCCGAGCCCGACGTGCGGCGCCGTGATCCAGCCGATGAGGGTCAGCGTGGCGAGTACCGCGAGCCCGCCGCCCGCGGCCGCCAGTGCGGCCGCGCCGCCCGCCATGAGCATGGGCCGGCTCGGCAGCAGCACCGGACCGGAGTGAGCTGGGCCATACTGGGCTGCGCTTGACTGGGGCGGGGAGTAGTCGTCTTCCCTGGGCGGCACTACGCGCACAATGCCCATCGTGGCAACGGACCGGGCAAAAGGCACGCAGGCGCGCCGCGATGAGCCAGGGCTGACGACGCGCGGCCCGCCCGCGGGCGTGACGAAAGTCCCATTGCAACAACGCTCACCTGAGTCACCTGAGCAGCGCTGCCGATATTCCACGGGCTACGCTGCTTGTGAACGCCGCGCCTCTTCGTAGCGGCAACCAGACCGCAAGTTGTGGCGGCAACCAGACCGCAAGCAACGGACCGAGATCGGACCCCCAGTGGACCTGTTCGAGTATCAGGCAAAGGAACTCTTCGCCGAGTACGGCGTTCCGGTGCCGAAAGACAAGGTCGCCAATACCGCCGAGGAGGCGCGGGCGATAACCACCGCGTTCGCGGCGGAAGGCATCCCCCAAGTTGTCGTCAAGGCACAGGTAAAGGTCGGCGGGCGCGGCAAGGCAGGCGGCGTGAAGCTCGCCGACAGCCCCGCCGACGCCTTTGAGAAGTCTGAGCGCATCATCGGCATGGACATCAAGGGGCACACCGTGCACCGGGTGCTGATCGCCGAGGCATCGGACATCAAGTCCGAGTACTACCTGTCATTCCTGCTGGACCGTGCGAACCGCACCTTCTTGTCGATCTGCTCGGTCGACGGCGGCATGGAGATCGAGGAGCTCGCGCACACCAACCCCGACGCGATCGCCCGTATCCCGGTTAGCCCGCTGACCGGGGTAGACCACGACAAGGCACTGGAGATCGTCCGCGCCGGGCGCATCCCGGCCGAAGCCGAAGAGGGCGCCGCGCTGGTGGCCGAGCGGCTGTGGGCGATGTTCGCCGACGAGGACGCGACCCTGGCCGAGGTGAACCCGCTGGTCCTCACCCCTGACGGCCGGGTTCTCGCCCTTGACGGCAAGGTGACGCTTGACGACAACGCGGCCTTCCGCCAGCCGGACCAGGCCAAGTTCGCCGACATCGAGTCCACTGACCCGCTTGAAGTGCGGGCCAAGGAGAAGCACCTCAACTACGTCAAGCTCGACGGCGAGGTCGGCATCATCGGTAACGGCGCGGGCCTGGTCATGTCCACCCTCGACGTGGTCGCCTACGCGGGCGAGCCGTTCGGCGGGGTCACGGCGGCGAACTTCCTCGACATCGGCGGCGGCGCGTCGGCCGCGGTGATGGCTGACAGCCTGGAGATCGTGCTGTCCGACCCGGCCGTACGGTCGGTGTTCGTCAACGTCTTCGGCGGCATCACCGCCTGCGACGCGGTGGCCAACGGCATCGTCTCCGCCCTCGGCCTGCTGGCCGAACGAGGCGAGGCGGTGACCAAGCCGATTGTCGTCCGGCTGGACGGCAACAACGCGGCCGAGGGCCGCCGCATCCTAGACGACGCCGCGCTGGCGACCGTCGAACGGGCCGACACGATGGACGGCGCCGCCAAGCGCGCGGCCGAGCTCGCCGCGAAGGGAGCATGACCGATGGCTATCTTCCTCACGGCGGACAGCAAAATCCTCATCCAGGGCATCACCGGCGGTGAGGGGCGCAAGCACGGCACCCGCATGCTCGCGGCCGGGACCAAGGTCGTCGGCGGTACCAACCCGAAGAAGGCCGGCACCACCGTCGAGCTGAACGGCGTCGAGGTGCCCGTCTTCGCCACGGTCAAGGAGACCATGGCGGCCACTGGCGCTGACGTGTCGGTGATCTTCGTGCCGCCGGCCGGGGCGAAGGCCGCGGTGCTCGAGGCCATCGACGCCGAGATCCCGCTCGCGATCGTCATCACCGAGGGCATCCCGGTGCACGACTCGGCCGAGTTCTGGGCCTACGCGATCGAGAAGGGGAACAAGACCCGGATCGTCGGCCCGAACTGCCCAGGTCTCGCCTCCCCTGGCAAGTCGTACGCCGGCATCATCCCGGCCGACATCACGTCGCAGGGCCCGATCGGCCTGGTGTCGAAGTCCGGCACGCTCACCTACCAGATGATGTACGAGCTGCGCGACATCGGCTTCTCAAGCGCGGTCGGCATCGGCGGCGACCCCATCATCGGCACCACGCACATCGACGCCCTGGCCGCGTTCGAGGCCGATCCCGACACCAGGGCCATCGTGATGATCGGTGAGATCGGCGGCGACGCGGAAGAGCGAGCCGCCGCGTTCATCGAGAAGAACGTGACCAAGCCGGTCGTCGGCTACGTGGCCGGGTTCATGGCCCCCGAGGGCAAGACGATGGGCCATGCCGGCGCGATCATCTCCGGATCGTCAGGCACCGCCCAGGCGAAGAAGGAAGCCCTGGAGAAGGCCGGCGTCCGCGTCGGCAAGACTCCCTCGGAGACCGCCGCCCTCGTGCGCGAGATCATCAAGGGCAGCTAGACCGCGGTAAGCGATGATCGTGGATAGTTTTGTACATCCGGATGTACAAAACTATCCACGACGACAGCGCGAAGCGGGGCGTCCAGGCTTAAACGGGCCGGGGCGCCCCGCTTCTTTTCACCCGCCGCCGGGACCTGGGCCTGGTGAGGTTGCCAGAGCGTCCGAGTGCACCGGCTCCCTAGTAGACACAGGGAATGCCGTAGCGCGCGTTGGGCGCCACGGTGACCGTGCCGCCGGTGCCGCTGCTGCCAGTCTGCGAGGTGCCGGACGGCGCGGGCGTCGCCGACGGGCTGGCCGCGGCCGACGAACCGATGACACGCGCGCCGGCCGCCTGCGTCCCGGCGGTGGCGGTGCTGCTGCCTGACGTGCCGGCGTTGGGGCTGCCGGTGCCCGTTCCAGGAGTGGCGGTACCCGGCGTGGCCGTGGCCGACGGGACCGCGCCGGTGCTGAACGCCGTCTGCACCAGCCGCTGGATGGCGGGCACGTCGATGACGTTGACGTCCTGCAGGCCCGGGTAGCCGGGAACTTCGACGTTGTTCTCTGGCGTGAACGGCAGGGTGGTGAACGAGAGGTTCTGCCCGTTCAGCGCGCGCATGTCGGAGGCGAAGTCGAGCAGGTTGAAAGTCGAGTCGGTGATGAGGTACTGGCTCGCGGTGCTGAGCAGCGTGTTCAGCTTGCTCACGCTGGTGAGCACGCCCTCGTGCTTGAGCTCGTAGATGACGTAGTCGATGGTGGCCTGCTGCCGTTTGGTGCGTCCGAGGTCGATGCCGGGCAGCGTGTCACGCGACCGGACGAAGGCCAGCGCCTGCGGCGCCTTGAGGTGCAGGTACTGCGCACCGCCCCGGTTCCTGTCGTAGCCGTCCAGGTAGGCGTCGAAGCCGGAGTTGTCGGTGCCGGTCAGCGGGTCGCGGTCGGTGAGGTTGGTCCCCGCCTGCATCCCGTCGGGCTCAGCCGAGGCGGGGGCCGGCCTGACGCAGACCTCGATGCCGCCGAACGCCTGGGCCAGGTAGTAGAACCCGGCCAGGTTGACCTCGATGAAGTGGTCGATCTTCTGGCCGGTCAGGGCCGAGACGGTGGCCAGGGTGGCCGCCTGGCCGGCCCTGTTGGCGTCCAGGTACCGCTGCGGTGTGCTCAGCGAGGAGTTCGCCGTGCTTGTCAGCGACTGCGTGTAGGCATAGGCATAGGCGCCGTCGATCTTGCCTTCGGTCTGCCCGTCGTAGGCCTGCGGGTAGGTGACCAGGTCATCGCGCGGAATGGAGAAGCCGACGGCCTTCTGGCCGCCGGCGAAGATGTGAATGAGGATCAGCGTGTTGGTGTCCTGGCTGCCGAGCTCCCCGGCGTCGACCGAGGACGCGCTACCCGCGTGCATGGCGGTGAGCAGGCTGTTGGGCAGCGTCTGGCCCTGGTAGTTGGTCCGGCTTTCCAGGCCCATGACCAGGATGTTCATCGCCCCGACGGTCGGGCTGTCGCTGATCGCGACCCCTTTGCCCAGGTCGGTCGTCAGCCCCACCACCCGGTGCGCGTACCCCGAGATCACCAGCAGCGTCGCCGCGGCCAGGCACACCAGCCCGTAAAGGACCTTGCCCGCGATGGCCTTTCCCATCGCCGCCCCCTTCCCACGGCTAGACGCGGGGGGTGCCTTGTTCCTTCCCCTTTTGGGTCAGTACACGCAGGGGACGCCGTACTTCGCCTTGGCGGTGACGGTGACCGCGCCGCCCGCCGCGCCGTTGTTGCCGGCCGAGCTCGACGCCGAGGCCGAGGCACTGGCCGAGGTCGCGGAGGATGATGCGGACGAGGCGGGGGCCAGCGCGGCCGGCACGACGGTGGCCCCGGTGCCGAGGAGCACCTCGACGTGACCGGCGGACAGCGAGCTGAGCGGCGCGGCGGTGGCGCCGAAGTCAACCGCGATCTTGGCCGCGTTGGCGGACGCGCCCGTGCCGTAGAAGACCTGGGTACCCGACTCCACCGTCGCCGTCTGGGCCGTCGAGTCGGTGACCGCGCCCGCCTTGTACCCCTTGGCGGCAAGCGCCTGGGACACGCCCGCGGCCAGGCCCGACGCCGTACCGCCGTTGTAGACGTCCACGGTGACGGTCGAGGCGGCCGGGACCGGCGTGGCCTTCGCGGTCGACTTGGCCGTGCCCGACGACTTGGCGGGCGCCGGCGGGGTGAACTTCGCCGCGATCGCGGCCTGGATCGTCGGGATGTCAACCTGGTTGACGTCCTGGCCGCCGATGGTCGCGTAGCCCTCGATCGGCGCCGTGAAGAACTGGAGGTTCTTGCCCGTCAGGGCGCGCATGTCGGTCGCGAAGTCGAGCAGGTTCCAGGTCGAGTCGGTGATGAGGTACTTCTCGGCGGTCGTCAGCAGCGCGGTGACCTGCGTGACGTCGGACAGCGCGCCGTTGTTCTCAAGCTTCCAGATCACGTAGTCGAGGACCGCCTGCTGCCGGTGGGTCCGGTCCAGGTCACCGTTGGGCAGGTTGTCGCGCTCACGGACGAACGCGAGTGCCTGGGGCGCCGACAGGTGCAGGTACTGGGATCCGCCCGTGCTGGTCTTGTAGCCGTCGAGCACCGCGTTGAAGCCGGAGTTGGCGTCGGTCAGGTTCGCGTTGCCGCTTGACGGCTTGATGCACACCTCGATGCCGCCGAACGACTGGGCCAGGTAGTAGAACCCGGCCAGGTTGACCTCCGCGAAATGGTCGATCTTCTGCCCGGTCACCGCCGTGACGGTGGCAAGGGTGGCGGCCTGGCCGGCCTGGTTGGCCGCCAGGTAGCGCTGCTTGGAACTCATCGAGGAGTTCACCGTGCTGTTCAGCGACTGCGCGTAGGCCAGGCCGTAGGCCTCGTCGATCTTGCCGGCCGACTGGCCGTCGTAGGCCTGCGGGTAGGTGACGTAGTCGTCGCGCGGGATCGAGAAGCCGACCGCCTTCTGGCCGCCGGCGAAGATGTGCAGCAGGATCAGCGTGTTGGTGGCCTGGCCGCCGACGCCCTCGTTCTCGACGCCTTCGACGCTGCCCGCGTGCATGGCGGCGAGCAGCCCGGCCGACAGGGTCTGGCCTTCGTAGTCGGTACGGCTCTCCAGGCCCATCAGCAGGATGTTCATCGAGCCGATGGAGGCGCCGTTCTCGATCGCGACGCCCTTGCCGATGCCGTGCACCAGGCTGACTGTCTTATAGGCATAGCCCGACACGACCAGCACCACCGCGGCGACAATGCACATCACCGCGTACCCGACCTTGCCTGCGATCAGTGAACCGCCGCCCATGCCGAGCAATCTTGTTCTCCTCCGGCTGATCTTGCACCGTTCGTGGCGAGGCTACCGGCTTGGTTCGCGGCAGACATGCCGTATGGCCGGTTTGCGTCGCTTGTCACCCTGCCGTAAGCCACTCAGCGACCCGGCGCCCCCCGCCGGCCACTGACCGCTAATCACATTCAGTGATGCGAATAGTACCTGGCTACCCCCAGGAAACTGCGCACCGTAATGACCTCGTTCGAATTATCCGCCAATCGTGTGCTACCGTCCGGTGGCAACCGGGGTGAGACGACTGCCCTGCGTTGGCGTGGTTGCCCGCCGCCCGCCGACGGGACTCTTGCCAGGCAGAATGCGGGTTAAGGCGATCTCAAGGTTCGATGCATTACCCTCTCCAGCAATGACCACATCACCTGGGTGGGAGCCCCGGCCCGGTCCCACACGCGGTTACCCCGCCCGGCCCGCGCCGCGCGGGGCTGGCGGCTGGCCGCCAGACGGCACAGGACCGCGGCACCAGCCGTCCCGCGGCGCGGGCCCGGCCGCGGGCCGGACCTGGGATTATGCGGCCGGCGACGAACGCCTGCCCCGTGGTTCGCAGCCACCGGGCGGCGGGCGCGACCCGGGCGGACGCAATAGCGGCGGCCGCGACCCGGGCGGCCGGGACAACCGCGGCGGCACGCCTGGCTTCACGCCGAATCCCGCCCCGGGCCCGCGCGGCAACGGCTCGGCCCAGCGGCCCGTCGGCCCGGCGCAGCGCCCGGGCAGCCCGGCCCAGCGCGCCAGCGGCCCGGCTCAGCGGGCGCCCCGTGGCGGTACCGGGGAGTTCGCCCAGCGTGCACGGCCGGCGAGCGGCGGCCCGGCGGCCGGCCGGCCCCGCGTCGGCGGCGCTGGCGCCCCGTCAGGCGGGCCTGGCTTTCCGGCCGGCGGCCCGAGCGCCTGGCGTTCCGCTCCGATGCTGGGCTGGCTCGGCCGGCTTTCGCTGCTCAAGGCCCTGCTCGTGGTCGCAGTGGGCGCGCTGCTCGGCGTCATCTTCACCCTCGCGGCCAGCCAGGAGCCCGGCGGCCTGCTCGGGGTTTTCGTGATCTTGGGCACGGTCGCCGCCGTGTTCGGTATTCAGCGCAGCAAGGTCTACCTGCTTTTCCCGGTTCCCGCGCTGGCGTTTTTCGCGTCGGCCATCGTGACCGGCAAGGTCCACGACGCCAATCTCGGGTCATCGACCGCCGGGCTGGGCGCCGGCTTCACCCAGTGGATCGCGGGAATCTTCTTCCCCGCGGTCGTGGCCACCGTCGTGGTGATCGTGGTCGGCGGCGGCCGGCTGCTGTTCGGCAGCCAGCTCATTACCGGCCGGGCGCCGGCGCCGGGGGGCCTCACCGCCGCGCCACGTAACGCCCGTCCCGCCCCCGGCGCCCGTCGTTCAGGGCCGGATGACTCCTGGAGCGCGGAAGACCCGTTCGCGGGCGGCAACCAGAACAGGACCGGGCCGACGCCGCGATCTGGCCCTGGCCCGAGGCCGGGCACTGGCCCCTGGCCTGGCACTGCCCCTCGGGCGGGCGGGGCTCCCCGGTCAGGCGGCAATCCCCGCTCAGACGGGGTATCGCGGCCAGACGGCCCCGGCCGGCCAGGGCCCGGCAGCAACCGGACGTCCCGGCCTGGTCGCGACCCGCGCACCGACCGTGACCCCTGGGGCGACCCGCGGCTGCCCGGCGAGCGCAGCCAGCCGCCGACCGGCCCGCGCCGCCCGGCCGGGCCGCCGTCGCAGCCCCAGCCGCGTGACCCGGGCACCGGTTCGCAGCCGCGCCCGACCTGGAACCCGGGCGCACGCCCGCAGCGCCGCCCCCAGCCGCCAGACGACTGGAACCACCGCTAGCAGCCGCCGGCGGCCGCTAGCGGCCCGCTGTCAGAGCTTCTCGAGCGGCGCGTACCTGAGCACCAGGTGCTTGACGCCGTACGAGCCGCCGAAGTCGATCTTCGCCTCGGCCGAGTCGCCGTAGCCGTCGGCGGAGACGACGGTGCCGAGGCCGAACTTGTCGTGGTTCACCCGGTCACCGGGCGACAGCGCGGGCACCGAGCGGTTGCCGACGGCGTTCACGCCCGGCCTCGACGCCATCCGCGCCGAGGCGGGGGTCGCCGCGGCGGCGACGTCCTTCGCGCTCCGCTTCCATTCGATGAGCTCCGACGGGATCTCGGCCAGGAACCGCGACGGCGTGTGGAACGACGGGCGGCCGTACCAGTTGCGGGACGCGGTCCGCGTCAGGTACAGGCGCTGCTCCGCACGGGTGATCCCGACGTAGGCGAGCCGCCGCTCCTCCTCGAGCTCGCGCTGGTTGGTCAGCGCCCGCTGGTGCGGAAACACCTCTTCTTCCATGCCGGTCAGGAACACCACAGGGAACTCAAGGCCCTTGGCGGTGTGCAGCGTCATCAGCGTTACCAGGCCGCCGTGGTCCTCCCCGTCGGGGATCTGGTCCGCGTCGGCGACCAGCGCGACCCGCTCGAGGAACTCGGCCAGGGTGCCGCCGGTGTTCGTCCCGTCGAACTCCCGCGCCACCGAGACCATTTCCTGCAGGTTCTCCACCCGGGTGGCGTCCTGCAGGTCCTCTGAGTTCTCAAGCGACGCCTGCAGCCCCGACTTGTCGAGGACCGCCTCGACCAGCTCGGCCACCGGCCCGTTGGACGCGGCCTGCTCACGGAGCTCGTCCATGAGCGCGTTGAACCCGGCGATGGCCGCCGCCGACCGCGCCGCCATACCGGGGACGTCAGCCGGCGTCCGCAGCGCGGCGGCGAAGGTGATGCGCTCCCGGGCGGCGTAGGAGGCGACGTACTCCTCGGCCCGCTCGCCGATACCGCGCTTAGGCACGTTGACCACCCGGCGCAGCGACACCTCGTCCGCCGGGTTGGCGATCAGCCGGAGGTAGCCGAGCAGGTCGCGGACCTCGCGGCGTTCGTAGAACCGCACGCCGCCGACGACACGGTAGGGCAGGCCCACCCTGATGAACACTTCCTCGAAGACACGGGACTGCGCGTTCGTCCGGTAGAAGACGGCGACCTGACCTGGAACCGCGAGCCCCTCGTCGCTGAGCCGGTCGACCTCCTCGGCGACGAAGGCGGCCTCGTCGTGCTCGTTGTCGGCCACGTAGCCGGTGATCGGCGGCCCGTCGCCCGCGTCGGACCACAGGTTCTTCGGCTTGCGGCCGGGGTTGCGGGACACGACCGCGTTCGCCGCGGCGAGGATGTTCTGCGTCGAGCGGTAGTTCTGCTCGAGCAGGATGACCTTCGCCTCCGGGTAGTCCTGCTCGAACTCGGTGATGTTCCTGATCGTCGCGCCGCGGAACGCGTAGATGGACTGGTCGGCGTCACCGACGACGCACAACTCGGACGGCCCGGCCGCGGCGGAGGAGCCGGGAGCGGCGGGGGTGTCAGCCGCCCCCGTTCTGACTGATCCTGAGAATAGCGGGGCACTGCCGGACACCAGCTCGCGCACGAGGACGTACTGCGCGTGGTTGGTGTCCTGGTACTCGTCGACGAGCACGTGGCGGAACCGGCGCCGGTAGGCCTCGCCGACGTCGGGGAACGCCTGGAACAGGTTGACGGTGACCATGATCAGGTCGTCGAAGTCCATCGCGCCCGCCGCGACCAGGCGGCGCTGGTACTCGGCGTACGCCTCGGCCAGGGCCTTTTCCCGCGCTCCGCGGGCCACCGAGGCGAACGACTCGTAGTCGACGAGCTCGTTCTTGAGGTTGGAGACCTGCCCGGCCATCGACTTGGGCGGGTACTGCCTGGCGTCGAGCTCAAGCTCACGGCAGACCAGCGCCATCAGCCGCTGCGAGTCGGCCG
This sequence comes from Trebonia sp., assembly GCA_036501515.1. Taxonomy (GTDB): domain Bacteria; phylum Actinomycetota; class Actinomycetes; order Streptosporangiales; family Streptosporangiaceae; genus Trebonia. The sequence continues at coordinate 19,397 of DASYAD010000147.1, forward strand.
AGTCGTAGATGGAGAAGTTCGACGGGTACCCGAACCTGCTCGCCTCGCGGCGCAGGATGCGGACGCAGGCGGAGTGGAACGTCATCACCCACATCGCCCGCGCCCGGCGGTCGCCGACCAGGGACGCGACGCGGGCCGCCATCTCGCCCGCGGCCTTGTTGGTGAACGTGATCGCGAGGATCTCCCCCGGCGCGACCTCGCGCTCGGCCAGCAGGTAGGCGATGCGGTGGGTGAGCACCCGCGTCTTGCCCGAGCCGGCGCCGGCGACGATCAGCAGCGGTCCGCCCGCGTGCGTCACGGCGGCCCGCTGCTGCGGATTCAGCCCGTCAAGGAGGGAGTGCGTCGCGGTCGTGGTCACGGTTTCCAGCCTAGGCGCTGCCACTGTCAAAGGGGTCCTCACCAGACCGTTGCGGTCACGCAAATATCACCGTAACCAGCGGTATTCCACCACGAAATGTACCGTTTTGGCCTCGATCACGACCTCTCACGCGATATCGTGACTTGCCCTTACCCGACACCCGCAGGGGGTTAGCTCATGGGATCGCGCGGCCGGTCCATACGGCTCAGGATTTACTTCCTGGTCGCCATTCCGCTGATCACAATGCTCGGTCTGTTCGGGTACGTGGCCTACACATCCGTGACCAACTGGCTCAACCTGGACCGGGCGCCCAGCCTGATCGAGTCGACTTCCGAGCCGCTGACCAACTTCGTCAACGTCCTGCAGAACGAGCGGCGGGCGGCGATGGTGTACCTGGCCAAGCCGGGCAGCGGCAGCCTGGCCACGTTCCAGGCCGCCGCTGACACCACCAAGAAGGACGCGGCGCGGCTTTCGGTGACGCTCCGGTCCCCTGCTACGACGGACAACGCCAGCCCGGCCGAGACGGCCGCCATCGACAAGATGCTGGCCCAGCTCAACGGCATGACCCCGCTGCGCAGCGAAGTCCTCGCCAAGAAGCTCGCGCCGATTGACGCGCTGTCGGCGTACACCAACATCATCGCCGGGCAGGGCGCGGTGCTCGAGGCCGAGGCGGACAGCATCACGTCCGCCGCCCCGGTGCTGCAGGGCCTCGGGCTGATCTCCGCGGTCAACACCCAGGAAGACATGTCCGAGCAGGACGCGGTGCTGGCAAGCGCGCTCGTCAGCGGGTCGCTCACCGGCACCGACCGGGTCGCCTTCAGCCAGGCCGTGGGCCGCCAGCAGGACGACACGATGACGTACCAGGAGCTGCTCACCCCGGCCGAGCTCGCCACCTACACCGCCACCGTCAACAAGCTGGCGCCGAAGGCGGTACAGGACAACCTGACCACGATCCAGGACGCCGTGCCGGCCGGGATCTCGCTGACCGACATGGAGGCGCAGGGCCTGAGCCCCGCGACCTGGCAGCAGCTGACCGGCACCTGGCTGAAGGCCAGCAGCGCGGCAGGCACCACCGCCGCGACCACGGTGCTCGAGGCCAACGCGCAGCCCGCGGTCGACGCCAAGCGGCGCGTGTGGATCACCGCCGCGGTCGGCGTCGCGGGCCTGATCCTCACCCTGATCGTGACGATCCTGCTCGCCCAGTCCATCAACCGGCGGCTCGCCCGGCTGCGCACCTCCGCCCTCGCGCTCGCACAGGAGCAGCTGCCCGCCGTGGTGGCCAGGCTCCGCCGCGGCGAGTCGGTCGACGTCGCCGCCGAAGCACCGCCGCTGCGCGCCGGCAACGACGAGATCGGCCAGGTCGGCGAGGCGATCGACACCGTGCGGCAGGTGGCCATCAGGTCAGCCGTCGAAGAGGCCCGGGTCCGCCAGGGCGTCAACGACATGTTCCGCAACCTCGCCCGCCGTAACCAGTCGCTGCTGCAGCGCCAGCTGACGGTGCTCGACGGGATGGAGCGCCGGGCCACCGACCCGGACGTGCTCGAAGACCTGTTCAAGATGGACCACCTCACCACCCGTATGCGGCGGCACGCGGAAGGCCTCATCATTCTGTCCGGTGCCGCGCCCGGCCGCTCCTGGTCCGCGCCGGTGAAGCTGGTCGACGTGATGCGCGGCGCGGTCGCCGAGGTCGAGGACTACGCCCGGGTGACCGTCTCCACCCAGTCCAAAGCGGCGCTCTCCGGGTCCGCCGTCACCGACGTGATCCACCTGCTGGCCGAGCTGATCGAGAACGCGACCACCCTCTCCCCGCCGTTCACCCAGGTCCGGGTCAGCGGCGAGACGGTGGCGAACGGGTTCGCGATCGAGATCGAGGACCGCGGACTCGGGATGGTCCCGCAGCGGATGTACGAGCTCAACGAGCGGCTGTCCAACCCGCCCGACCTCAACCCGGCCAACACCGAGCAGCTCGGCCTGTTCGTCGTCGGGCAGCTGGCCAGGCGGCACGGCATCAGGGTCATGCTCCGTCCGTCGCCCTACGGCGGCGTCACCGCCGTCGCGCTGATCCCGCTCACGCTCATCGTCGAGGAAGGCCCGGCGGCGATCACCGCGGGCGGCCGCGCACCGGCGGCAGCCGGAGCGGCCGCGGCCGGGCTCAACGGCGCCAACGGGAACCGCGCCAACGGCGCGAACGGCAACGGCGCATCCGGCGGAGCGTTCGGCACCGGCGCCTATCCCAACGGCAACGGCTACCCGGCTACCGCCCCTAGCGTGAGCCCGGCAGGCGCCGGCATGCCGTGGGCGGGCACACCCGACTGGCCCGCGGGCACCGGGCGCGGCGACGTGGCCGAGCCAGCTGGCGGCGCCTACGCCACCCCGGCCGCCTACGGCAACGGCGGAGCACCGCAGGGCGGCACCGGCTACCCGACGCCGGCCCCGACCGATCCGCGCGGCCTGGCCGCCGAGAGCGGCGGCTACGGGCCGCAGGACGCGGGCGGCCCGCCGATCCGCACCACCGGCGCGCTCAGGCACCCGTCCGCGATCCCCAGCTACGGCAGCGCCGGCGGCGCGAGTCCGGCCGAGGCCGGACCGCGGCGCGGGCGGCACGGCTCGGACGACGACGACGTGCACGTGGTGACCAGCGTGCCCTTCGGCCGGTCAGGGCAGCCGCCGCACCCGCCGTTCGACGTTTTCACGCCGCTGGACCGCCCCGACGCGGACAACCCGTACCAGGGCGGCAACCCCTACCAGGGTGACTCCGGCTACCAGGGCGACGTCGCCGCCTATCAGGGCGACGGCCCCTACCAGGGCGACGGCCCCTACCAGGGCAGCAGCCCTTACGGTGACGGTCCGCAACTCGGCGGCGCCCCCTACGCGAACACCGGGAACGCCATGGGGAACACCACCGCGAACGCCGGGAGCGGCGCCACGGGCCCCGGCGCCGCGGGCCCCGGCAGCGCGGACCTGAGCGCACAGAACCTGGGTGGACGGAACCTGGGTGCACGGGACCCGGGCACCCAGGCGGCGGGCTCCGGCGAGGCCTCCAGCGGCGACGCCGACGACTTCAAGGGCCTGCCGCGCCGCGTGCGCCAGGCCAGCCTCGCGCCGCAGCTGCGCGCTTCCGGCTCGTCGTCAGGGCCGCAGGAGTCGCCGGGCGTTCCGCCGGCTACGGCGGCATCCCTGACGGACATGCGCAACACCTTGTCAGCCATGCAGCGCGGCTGGCAGCAGGCCCGGTCACAGACGCCACGGGACACGGAGAGCGGAGCCGATGGAGACTAACCAGCCATACCCGGTGAACCAGCTTGACTGGCTGCTCGACGACCTGGTCATGCGGGTTCCGCATATCACCAGGTCGGTCTTCCTGTCCCAGGACGGACTCGCCCTTGGCGCGTCCAGGGGGATGGAGCAGGCGGACGTAGAGCACCTGGCCGCGCTGGCGGCGGCCTTCCAGTCACTGGCACGCAGCGCCAGCCACCAGTTCGGCGGGGACGCCCGTCAGTCGATCATCGAAATGACTTCGGGCTTCTTCATCGTGTGCGCGGCCGGACAGGGCACCTGCCTGGCCGTGCTCACCACGACTGAGGCGGACATCGGCCAGGTGGCGTACGAGATGGCAATTCTCGTCCAGCGCACCGGCGACCACCTTCAGGTCAACATGCGGACTCGTTCCGCGTTATCTGGCACGCTAGGGGCAGACGCTCATGCCGTCGAACGACGACAGGTGGCTCGACGCGGAAGCAGGGCCGGTAGTCAGGCCGTACGCGCTCACGCGGGGGCGGACCCGGCACTCCGGCGAGGCCTTCGACTTGGTCGCTACGGTGACCGCGACGCAGGCCAGGATCATGGATCCCGGCGGTCTCGGTCCCGAGCACTTTTCGGTGTTGCAACTCGCGCAGGTACCCGCGACAGTGGTAGATATCGCCTCCGACGTCGATCTACCGCTCGGCGTTGTCCGAATCCTGCTCGGGGACCTGCGGGAAATAGGTCTCGTGACGATTGAGGCGCCTGTTCCGATGAAGGCGCGCCAGGTTGACAGAAACACGCTGAGGGAGGTCCTCCATGGCCTACGGGGGCTATGAGGCTGGTGGCGGTGGCAGTATGGTCCGCCGTCACCGCGCGATCAAGATCCTGCTCGCGGGCGGGTTCGGTGTGGGCAAGACGACGCTGGTCGGCGCCGTCAGCGAGATCAGGCCGCTGCGCACCGAGGAGCCGCTGACCGAGAGCAGCAAGCACGTTGACAGCACGGTCGGTGTCGAGCGCAAGACGACAACGACAGTGGCAATGGACTTCGGCCGTATAACGCTCCGCGAGGACTTGGTGCTTTACCTGTTCGGCACGCCGGGGCAGGAGCGCTTTTGGTTCATGTGGGACGAACTGGCTCTCGGAGCTCTTGGCGCCGTGGTGCTTGCCGACACCCGCAGGCTCGCGGACTGCTTTCCCGCGATCGATTACTTCGAGCGCAGGGAAATCCCGTTTATTATCGCGCTGAATGTTTTCGACGGGTCCCGCCAGTATTCCGCGGACGACGTTCGCACGGCCCTTGACCTCGATCCCAGCCTGCCGATCGTCATGTGCGACGCCCGGTCCAAGGAGTCTGCGAAGGAAGTCCTCATCACCCTCATCGAGCACGTGCTTTACGTGACCGACGCGGCCGCCGCCCGGCAGTAAAGATCAATCAAGTTATCCGGAACGGGCACGGCTCTCCGCCATTCACGTCGGGCTGCTCGCTGGCAGCCGGCTTGGTGGCCGTCGGCAACCCGGACGGGGCATTAAGGCGCATGAGCCAGGTGGCCGAATAGCACGCTGAGGGCGGGCCCCCGGGCGCCCGAAGGCTAGCCGCCGGACTTCAGGACCGCCCACACGGCCTTGCCGCTGCCTTCGATCGGCGACCAGCCCCAGACGTCGCTGAGCGCGCTGACGATCTGCAGGCCGCGGCCGCTCTCACCGTCCGAGCTCGGCGCCTTCGGCCGGGGAGCCTGGTCGCTCGGGTCCGTGACTGCGAGCATCACCTCGCCGATCCGGCGCAGGAGGCACAGCCTCAGCGCGGGCGAGCTCGTTCCCCTGGCAAGTCCTGGCGGCGCCGTGCGCACCCCGTGCCGCACCGCGTTGCCCACCAGCTCGTCGATGATCAGCTCGGCGTCGTCGGCCAGGTGCCCGAGTCCCCAGCAGGTAAGCAGTTCCCTGACGAAGTGGCGGGCGGCCCTGGCCTCTTCCGGCACCGGGTTCAGCGGGCGGCTCATCACAGCGGGCGTTTCCCACCAGGCCGAGGGCACTGGCAGGAACTGCGGAGGAGACGCCGGCGGAGCCGGGATGGGGACGATTACCTCGTCCTCGTCATCCGGCTCCCACGCAGCAACCCTCAGGTGAGCCAACGCAACCGCTTTCTGCATCGTCTTGGGCCGGGACCGTGCCTGTTGCAGTATGTGGGGTATGCCTGATTTATATGGTGCCCGATATGCCGTGCAGATGCAAGACCGGATGCACGTTCATCCGGGTCAAGCTCAGATGAACGTGCATCTGCGCCGTGCACAGAGCCGTACCGTCGCACGCCGAGAACATGCGCCGCATGCAAATGTAAATGCACGTTCATCCGCACCGCACATCGTGGCATACTCATGGAAAGCGCGCGATTGCGTGTTCAGCCGGCCACCCAAACGGCCGGAAGCGTTCTCCAGTCCAGTTACACCTTTCGATTCAGGCACTGGAAGGAAACATGAGTCACGTATACAACGGCATGCCTGCCACAGAACTCACGGACGTCACCTGGCAGAAGAGCAAGCACAGCAACCCCAACGGCGCTTGCGTTGAAGTCGCTCACCTGCCGAACGGCGAGATCGCGGTGCGGAATTCCCGGTTCCCGACCGGCCCCGCCCTCGTCTACACGCCGGCCGAGATTGCCGCGTTCCTGGCCGGCGCCAAGGACGGCGAGTTCGACCACGTAATCTAATTTCCGCCCGGGGAGTCAAAGCGGCGGTTTTTCAGGGGCCGAGGCACGTGCAATCCGTGCAATTGTCATCGATTCCTCTTCCGCAATGCCATGATCACATGGGAGACTACTGACCCATGCCTGTGACCATGGCCTGACGCAAGCGAACGAGGAGTAGCGATGCTCTCGCCCGAGGACTCCCCCTGGGAGACTCCACCGTCGCTGCTGCGCCCGCTATCAGCGGGTCCGACAGTGCAGCGCCTCGTGCTCGGCGGCCACCTGCGCCGGCTCCGCGAAGAGGCAGGCATGACGACCGAGCGCGCGGCCCTGAGCATCAGGGGCTCGCACTCGAAGATCAGCCGCATGGAGCACGGCCGGGTCGGCTTCAAGGAGCGTGACATCGCCGACCTGCTGACCCTCTACGGGGTCGGCTCTGGCGACGAGCGCGAGGCGCTGCTCAGCCTGGCCCGCGGAGCCAACACGCCTGGCTGGTGGCAAGGCTATTCGGACATCCTGCCGCACTGGGTCGAGCCCTACTTCGGCCTTGAGGCCGCGGCCGCCTTCATCCGCGAGTACGAGCTGCAGTTCGTTCCCGGGCTGCTGCAGATCGAGGACTACGCCCGCGCGGTCATCCGGCTCGGCAACCGGCCGTCGGAGGATGAAGTCGTCAGGCGCGCACAGGCCAGGATGTCCCGCCAGGAGATCCTGGACCGGGAGAACCCGCCCAAGGTATGGGCGGTGCTGGACGAGGGTGCGCTGCGCCGGGTCATCGGCGGCCCCGAGGTCATGAAGCAGCAGCTGAGCCACCTGATCGAGATGTGCGACCACCCCGCCGTCACGTTGCAGATCCTGCCGTTCTCCGCGGGCGCGCACCGGGCGATGGGCGGCCCGTTCACGATCCTCCGCTACACCGAGCCCGACCTGCGCGACGTGGTCTTCATCGAGCAGCTGACCAGCGCCCTTTACCTCGACAAGCAGACTGAGGTCGACGCCTACCTGCAGGTGATCGAGGAGGTCTGCCTGCAGGCCGAGCCGTCTGCCAAGACACCGGGCATCCTCCAGGGCGTCCTCGACGCCCTGCACTAACGGGGCTCCGGCGGCCTGCGCTAACCCGTCTTGCGGCGGCCTGCGCTAACCCGTCTTGCGGCGGCCTGCGCTAGCGCATGCCCGACAGCGCGCGTTAATCCCTCCTCGAGACCTCGCTAACGCGAAAGCCCCCGGCCCGTGTACACGGGCCGGGGGCTTGGCTTCTGCCCGGTTAGACCTCCGGGGTGAGGGTGGGCGTCGACCTGGTGAGGGTCTGCTTGCGGAAGTAGGCCGGCATGACGAACCTGACGTAGATGCCCGCCAGCAGGCCGACCAGGCCGGACAGGAAGGCGATGACGAACGCGCCGCCGATGTACCAGTGCGGCCAGAACGGCATCAGCCAGGACGTGTAGCTGTTCTCCGACGCCACGTCCCAGTCGGCCCAGATGGACCAGCCGCCCGCCGCGTACATGATCAGCCCGCCCAGCGCGGGCAGGATGCCGCGCATCCACAGGTTGCGCTGGCTCTGGAGGAGCGTCTTGCGGTAGTACCAGGCGCAGGCGAACCCGGTCAGGCCGTAGTAGAAGGCGATGTACAGGCCGATCGCTGTCACCGCGTCCGCGATCACGAAGCCGCCGGAGATGTAGTTGAACGCCAGGTACAGCAGCGCCGAGATCGCGCCCATCGCGATCGTGGAGGTGGTCGGCGTGAGGTAGCGCGGGTGCATCTTGGCGAACGACTTGGGCAGCGCCTTGTAGGTCGCCATCGACAGGGTGGTGCGCGCGGTCGGCAGGATGGTGGTCTGAGTCGACGCCGCCGCCGAGGTCAGCACCATCAGCACCAGCAGCCGGGCGAGGACCGTGCCGATCCCCGAGCTGCCGAAGACCGCGTCCCCGAGGACGGAGAGCACGTCGCCGGTGTTGTCGCTGTTGCCAAGGCCGATGCCCGTGGTGCCGATGCCCGCGAACGACTGGGCAGACAGGATCACGATGACGTAGGTGACCAGCAGGATGAGGGTGGACAGGATCGCCGCGCGGCCCGGCGTCTTGGCCGGGTCCTTGGTTTCCTCGTTGACCGCGACCGCGGTGTCCCAGCCCCAGTAGATGAACAGCATGAGGATGATGCCGGTGACGAACCCGGTGAAGCCGCCCTGCAGCGGGTTGAACCAGGACAAGTCCGGGGTGATGGAGCCGTGGGGCGCGCTGCCGTTCCCGACCTTGACCAGCGCCGTGATCGAGAAGACGAGCAGCATGACGAGCTCGACGCCGAGCAGGATCCGCTGGAACCAGGCTGAGACCTCGATGCCCCGGTAGCAGATGTAGGTCATCACGGCGATCCAGGCCAGGCCGACGAGCAGCACCCAGCCGCTGGTCGCGTTGCTGCCGATCCCCTTGGCGCCGAAGAGCAGGAACAGGTACTGCCCGGCGACCTGGGCGAGGCTGGCCATGACCAGCACGTCGGCGGCGACGATGGCCCAGCCGCCGGCCCAGCCGGTCTTCGGCCCGAACGCCCGCGCCGCCCAGGTGAAGGTCGTGCCGCAGTCGGGGTCGGCCTTGTTCATCTCGCTGTAGCCGATTGAGGTAAGGAAGATCGGGACGAACGCGATGACCGCGACAATCGGCGAACCGAGGCCGACGACGGCCACGATGAAGCCAAGCGTCGCTGCCAGGCTGTAAGCGGGGGCAGTCGATGCCACCCCCATGACGGTTGCGGCGACGAGCCCCAGAGCCCCGGACTTGAGGCCCTTCTCTACTTGCGGCTCCGCGATGCCCGGAGGCGCGCCCTCGGCAGTGGCCATAGCCAACCCGCCTTCCCCAGTGAAGACAAAAGCTACGATTTAGGAGGCTAAACCTACCTCAAACGAGTCTTTCCGTCGCTACTGTTGCCACAAACCTCCGGAACCAGAAGCAAAACCATCCTCACCAGCACGGTCGGCCCCCTCGGCTCGCCCCCGCGTTCCTGTAGGTTGCCCGCACTGGCCCGGGTTCAGCCGGATGCCTGGGCATAGAATTCCTTGAAAGAAGTGAACCGGCGAGAAAGTAGATTCGCATGGCTATTGATCTTGACAACTCGTTCACCGTCCCGGTGCCGCCCGAGCAGGCCTGGGACGTCTTGCTAGACGTTGAGCGGATCGCGCCGTGCATGCCGGGTGCCAGCGTGACCTCGGTCGAAGGCGACGAAATCCAGGGGCAGGTGAAGGTCAAGCTCGGCCCGCTTTCCCTGACTTACAAGGGCACGGCGAAGTTCACCGAGAAGGACCAGGCAAGCCACACGATCGCGATCGAGGCGACCGGCAAGGAGACGCGCGGCGCCGGCACCGCCTCGGCGAACGTTCAGGCAAGCCTGAAGCCAGGTGATGCCGCGGGCAGCACGCTCGTCGCCATCCACACCGCGCTGAACGTGACCGGCCGCCCGGCCCAGTTCGGCCGGTCCCTGCTGCCCGAGGTAAGCGGCAAGCTCATCGCGCAGTTCGCGGCCAACCTTGAGGCACTGATCAACTCAGACGGCGCGGCCGGCGGCAGTGCGACCGGTGGCGCGGCTGACGCAGCGCCCGGCGGCGCGTCCGCCACCGCCGAGACCGGCGCCGCCGCGGCGGGCGGCGCGTCCGCCGAGACGGGGGCGGGCGCGACAGCGGCCAGCACACCGCTGGCGGCGCCGGTAACAGCGAGGCCCGCCCCGCCGGCTCAGCAGGAAGAGTCGCTCAACGCCTTCAAGTTCATCGTCATCCCGGTGCTGAAGCGGGTCCTGCCCGTCGCCGTCGCCGGCGCCGCGGTCGCCGTCGTCATCCGCAGGCTGACCAGGAGGAAGTCTTCCTAGCGGCGCAGCCGCCGCCAGCGGCCCCGGCGTGCCCGGTGACGGGCGGCCGGGGTCGCCGTCGTCTTATCAGGGGACGACAACCTCGGTGACCGGGAGGGACGAGTCGGCAGGCAGCCCCAGGGTGGACGGCGGCCGGCCCGCGGCCACCACGGACGCGCCGAGTGCGGCCACCATCGCACCGTTGTCGGTGCACAGGCCGGGCCGGGGAACGCGCAGCCTGATGCCCGCCGTGGCGCAGCGCTCCGCGGCCAGGCCGCGCAGCCGGGAGTTAGCCGCCACTCCACCGCCGATCACCAGGTCATTGATACCGTACTGACGGCAGGCGGCGACCGCCTTGCGGGTCAGTACATCGGCGACCGCCTCCTGGAACGAGGCCGCCACGTCCGCCACCGGCACCGGCTCGCCGGAATCGGCCCTGGCCTCGACCCAGCGGGCGACCGCCGTCTTCAGCCCGGCGAACGAGAAGTCAAGGGTGCCGTCGTGCAGCTTGGCCCGCGGGAACCTGATCGCGTCAGGCGCACCCGACCTCGCTGCCTTGTCGACCGGCGGCCCGCCGGGGAACGGCATGCCGAGCACCCGGGCCACCTTGTCGTACGCCTCACCCGCGGCGTCATCGATCGTCGCGCCGAGCGACTGCACGTCGCCGGTCACGTCGGGCACGAGCAGCAGCGACGAGTGCCCGCCGGAAACCAGCAGCGCCACCGCCGGCTTAGGCAGCGGGCCGTGCTCGAGCTGGTCAACGGCCACGTGCGCGGCCAGGTGGTTCACGCCGTAGAGCGGCTTGCCGAGGGCATAGGCGTAGGCCTTGGCGGCGGCGACGCCTACCATCAGCGCACCCGCCAGTCCCGGCCCCGCGGTCACCGCGACGGCATCGATGTCGGACGGGCGCACGCCGGCCTTCGCGAACGCCCCCTCGAGCACGGGCACCATCGCTTCCAGGTGCGCACGGCTGGCTACCTCGGGAACCACGCCGCCGAACCTGGCGTGCTGGTCCATGGACGACGCCACCTCGTCGGCCAGCAGCTCGCGGCCTCTGACGATGCCAACGCCGGTCTCGTCGCACGAGGTCTCGATGCCGAGCACCAGCGGCTCGCCGGCTGACAGGCTCATCGCAGCAGATCCTTACGCATCACGATCGCGTCCGTTCCTGACGGCTGGTAATAGCCGCGGCGCACACCGATCTCCTCGAAACCGCGCCGCTTGTACAGCCCCTGTGCCCGTGGGTTGTCTGCGCGGACCTCGAGGAAGACCTCCGTGCAGCCGCGCTCCCGCGCGGCGTCAAGCAGCGCGCCGAGCAGCGCCGAACCGATCCCCTGGCCCCAGTAGGGCGGGCGGACGGCGATCGTCAGCACGTCGGCCTGGGTGCCCCCGGTGATGAACATCATCCCGGCGTAGCCGGCCATGACGGTGCGGCCGGGCGCGCCGCGGCCGCTCACGATCTCGCTCTGGTCGACCCCGCCGTCGCCCGCCGCCGCCTCGGCTAGCAGGTACAGCCGGGTCTCGGCGGGCTGGGCGACCTCGTCGGCGAACATCTCCGGCGTCCACGGGTCGTCCGGAAACAGCTCGTGCTCGAGCGCGAGAACATCGACCAGGTCGGCGGGCAGCAAAGGCCGCAGGGCGGGCGTCCAGCCGGAGTAGCCGGTGGATTCCCTGGTGCCTGTCACTGGGTGACCCGCTTAGGCGTGCCCGGCTCGCGAACGTCAGGGCGCCGCAGGTAGAGCGGCTCAGGCGGGAGCAGCAGCTGTCCCGGGTCGCCGGCCGCGAGGGCCGCCACCGCAATCCGGCACAGCGTCGCGGCCGCGGGGAAGGCCGGGCCGAGCCCCTCCGGCAGGACCTCGGGGTACAGCATCGGCCCTTCGCCCGCCGCGGGCAGACCGGACACCGGGATCTCGGCCGGGCGGGACACCTCAGGTCCGGCGGTCCGCCGCCCGGTGACGTCGTAGCGGGCCCAGTACAGCTCCCGCCGCCGCGCGTCCGTGGCCACCAGGAAGTCGCCGCCTGGGCGCGCGTACTCGTCGTCCGCGCTAGCGGCGACGTCCGCCGCGATCGCGTCGAGGCTGCACAGTCCGTAGACCGGGATGCCGAGGGCGGCACCGAGCACCCGGGCGGTCACCAGCCCGACCCGCAGGCCGGTGTAAGGGCCGGGGCCAACCCCGGCCACGATCCCCGTCAGGTCGGCCGGGGTCGCGCCGGCGTCGGCGACGACCTTGGCGATAGCGGGGGCGAGCAGTTCCGCGTGTCGGTGCGCGTCAACCGTGACGAGCTGGGCCAGTGGCTGGCCGCCGTCATGCAGAGCCACCGTCACCGCGGGCGTCGCAGTGTCGAGTCCGAGCAGCAGCACGAAACACGAGGGTAGCCGCAGCGGCGACTACTTGGCGATCTGAGAAGCCATTTCCCTGGCGACGGTGTTGGCCGCCGTGACTAGCTCGCTCATGGCCACCGGCCCGTACTTCTTGCCGCCGCTCGACTGGTCAAGACCGTCGACCACGACGGTGATGATGACGTTGCGGTAGCGAACCAGAACATTCGCGACATCCGTGGTCGTGCCGCCGCGGACGAACACCTGGGTGGCCTGGAAGGCAGAGGTCTCGCTGCCGCCCGGCATTCCGGTCAAGTCGGTCACCGTGGCCTTCGGCTGCCCGCTCTTCGAACCGGGCGAGGTGAACCCGTTCTCGGCCGTCTGGTACTGGTCCTCCGCGGCGAACGTGGCACTGCCGTTCCCTGAGGCGAGCCCGCTCGGCGAGTAGGCGTCCAACTGGACCTCGAGCACCCGGTAAGTCGGCGCGTTGTCCAGTGTCCAGGTGCACTCGGTGTTGGCGCCGGAGTTCAGCGGCGGCGCCGCCTGCTTGAGCGTGCCTGGCATGTAGGTCTTCAGCGTCGCGGCCGGAACGCTGGTGCACGGGTCGGGGACCTGCTGCAGCTCGCCAGGCAGGAACTTGGTCACGAAGCTGCCGAAGCCGAGGTTGGCCGCGCCAGGACCACCGCTGAGCAGGTACACCGCCGCGGCGATGGCCAGGGCGATGGCCGCGCCGCCGGCGATAAGCAGCCGGCGGCGCTTACGCCGGTCGCCGCGCCGTTCATCGCGTGAGTCAAGTCCGCGCCGGTGCCAGCGCTCGGAGAACGCTTCTTCGGAGTCTGGCTCGGCCCAGGACGGCGTCTGGTCCTCTTTCCTGGCCGGCGACGGCTGCGACGACCGGGCGGGCGCCTGACCCGTCGGCGGCCGCGACACCGCCATCTGCGGGACCTGGGCGGCTGGCGCCTGGTACTGCGCGGTCTGCGCCGCGTCCGGCTGGCCCGCAGCCTGCTCTGGCCACGGCTGCTCCGCCCACGGCGCCTGTCCGGCCCCGCCGTAGCCGCCAGGGCCTGCAGGGCCTCCAGGAGCACCCTGCGCTCCAGGGCCACTTGGGCCGCCCGGGTAACCGCCGCCGTACTGCGCGTCCGGCTGCTGGCCGCCGCCGTGCCGGCCGCCGTACTGGCCAGCACCGTAACCGCCGCCGAACTGGCCGGGCTGACCCGGCTGGCTGCCCTGCGGGCGGGCGTCGCGGCCCCTGGCCTCGCGCGGCCGGATCGGGGCTAGGTCAGGAAACTCCCGCTGCTCCTCAGGTCTGGCGTCATACCCCTGCGGCTCGGGCGCGTCGCCGTCCTGGCGTGCCCGGCGGCCACGCGGTCGGCCGGGGAATGACCCATGCTGAGTCAAGGCATGCCTCCGGAGTCGGTTAGGGGGTTACTGACCTAGAGACCAGGTAGAACGCACAAATCAGAACGGTACAAAGCCGAACTATAGACGATCTGCGGCGCTCGCGAGGGGCAACTTGACGCCTTCCCAGCGCTCGCCGATAGCAGAAATCCGCACCGTGCGCGGAGCGGCCGCCGCTAGGTCATCGCCGTCGCCGCCGGTCAGGCCCGCCGTTTCCGGCGTGATGGTGATCTCCAGGCGGTCAGCTGCCAGCCCTTCGGCTAGCCCCTCACCCCACTCCACCACCGTGACCGACGCGGCGGTGTCCGTGTCCAGGTCGAGGTCGTCGAGTTCAAGCGCGCTGCCGAGCCGGTATGCGTCCGCGTGCACCAGCGCCGGCCGCGGGCCCGCCAGCTCCGCCAGGTCGGCCGCGATCTCGCCGGGACCGCCCGCTGCCCGCGGCACCGGCGGGTGCACGCGCGCGATGACGAACGTGGGCGAGGTGATCGGCCCGCGCACGCCGAGCCCGTCACCGATCCCCTGGGTCAGGGTGGTTTTGCCCGCGCCAAGGCCGCCGCTGAGGATCACCAGGTCGCCGGCGCGCAGCAGCGCGGCCAGTGAGCGGCCGAGCGTACGCATCTGCGCGGCGGTGGGGACCGCGAGCGACACCTCCGCCGCGCTACTCACCGTGTGCCTCCCTAACGCTCTCGCCGTGCGCTTCCGTAACGCTGTCACCGGGCGTCCCCGTGAGGCTGTCAGCGGGAGTACGCGGAACGCGCGGAACGCGCGCGCCGATACTGGTGACCATCTCGTAGGAGATCGTGCCGAGCGCCTCGCCCCATTGCTGTGCCGTCGGTTCCCCGTTGTCCCCCGGCCCGAATAGCACTACCTCGTCTCCCTCCGACACCGGTTCGTCCCCGAAGTCGACGACGAACTGGTCCATGCACACCGTGCCCGCGATCGGCCAGCGCCGCCCGCGGGCGTAGACGAGCGGCAGGCCGGCCGCGGTGCGCGGTATCCCGTCGGCGTAGCCGAGCGGTACGAGCCCGAGCGTGGTCTCGCGCGGCGTTATGTAGCGGTGCCCGTACGAGACCCCGGTGCCCGCTGGCACCCGCTTCACCAGCACCAGCCGGGCACGCAGAGTCAGTGCGGGCCGCAGCCAGGACGGTGCGCCGCCTGGCAGGGTGGCCAGGCCGTAGCAGCCGCCGCCGACCCGCACCAGGTCGTACCGGGCCTCCGGGACATCGAGGGCGGCAGCGGTGTTGGCGATGTGCCGCACCCGGGGCGTGATGCCGGCGCCCTCCGCCACCGCCAGCGCGTCCTTGAACGCGGCCAGCTGGGCCTCGATCGACGGGCTGCCCGGATCGTCGGCCGAGGCGAAGTGCGACCAGAGGCCGGTGATTTCGACGGTGCCCGCGTCCCGCGCCTGACGGGCCGCGGCGAGCACCGACGGCCAGTCGGCCGCGGTGGCACCGCCCCGGCTGAGTCCGGTGTCCGCCTTCAGGTGCAGCCTTGCCGGACGGCCGGCGGACCTGGCCGCCGCCGCGATCCGCCGCACCAGGTCCGCTGACCCGGCCGACAGGTCGACACCGGCGGCGACCGCGGCCGCGTGGTCGGCCGAGCCGATCCCCATCAGGCAGAGCAACGGAACATCAATGCCCGCCCGCCGGAGCTCAAGCGCTTCCGTCACGTGCACGACACCGAGCCAGTCGGCACCGCCGCGCACGGCCGCGTGCGCCGCCTGGACCGCTCCGTGGCCGTAGCCGTTGGCCTTGACGACCGCCATCATCTGGGCCGGCGCCACGTGCCTGCGCAGCGCCGCGATGTTGCCGCTGATCGCGTCGAGTTCGACGCTCGCCTCCGCCTGCCCCTCCATGGACATCATGCTAGGCGTTCCCGCGCTCTCACGTGCTGGCCGCCGCGCGCTGCAGCAGGCGGAACGCCCGGGGAATGGCCGCGGCGACGTCGGCGGCGCCGACGGGCGCGGCGGCGGAAGGCTGGCCCGGCCAGTCGTCCCCGATGCCGGCGGGGCGTCCTCCCCGCGCTCTGCTGGCTGAACGCGAGCCGCGACGGCCGGGGCCGGCGGCGGCGCTCCTGGCGGCCAGGCCGTGCAGGTAGGCGGCCGCGATCGCGGCCTGCGGCGGGAGCAGCCCCTGTGCGAGCAGGGCGCCGGCCAGGCCGGCCAGCACGTCGCCGGTTCCCGCGGTGGCCAGCCAGGGTGTCCCGGTGGTGTTGACCAGCACCGGGTCGTGCCCGTCGGGCGGCGCGATTACCGTCGTCGATCCCTTGAGCAGCACGCACACCCCGAGCCTGGCGGCCGCGCGCCGGGCGTACTCAAGCCGCTGCCCCTCGATGTCCGCCGGGTCGGCGTCGAGCAGGCGTCCGAGCTCGCCCGCGTGCGGGGTGATCAGCGTCGGGGCCGGCCGCGGCAGCAGTTCCCGGTGCCTGGACAACACGGTGAGCCCGTCCGCGTCGACCAGGACCGGCAGGTCGGTGGCAAGCACGGCCGCGAGCCGGCGGGCCGCGGCGTCGTCGGTGCCCATCCCCGAGCCGACGGCCCACGCTTGGACCCGGCCCACGTCGTCGGGGAACCGCGGGCCGGTCCCTGAGGAACTTTCCTGACCCGCCAGCTCGGTGATCACCACCTCGGGGTGAACCTGCCTGACGGCGGTCGCCGCCCCGGGGAAGGTGACCAGCCGGACCATGCCCGACCCGCCGTGGACCGCGCCGCCGGTGGCGAGCAGCGCCGCCCCGGTGAAGCGGTCGCTCCCGACCAGCAGGCCGAGCACGCCGCGGCGGTACTTGTCGGACTCCGCGGTCGGGTGCGGGAGCAGCGCCGCGATGTCGCGGGCCTGCGGGGCGCTGGCGTCCGGCGGGTTGTCCAAGTGGGGGCCGAGGCCGATGTCGATGAACTCGACGACCCCGGCGTGGCCCGCACCAGGGTCGATGAGCAGGCCGGGCTTGACCGCACCGAACGTGACGGTCACGTCGGCCCTGACGGCGGGCCCCGCGACCTCTCCGGTGCCGGCGTCGATGCCGGACGGCAGGTCTACCGCGACGGTGACGGCGTTCCTGGTGTTCGCCGCGAGCTGGGCGAGCGTCGCGAACGGCTCGCGCAGCCCGCCCTTGCCGCCGATGCCGAGCATCCCGTCGAGGATCAGGTCCGAGTGCCCGATCGCATGGCGTACCTCGTGCCCGGCGTCGTACCGGCCGCGCCCGGGACCCGCATGCACCTGCTCCGGGTCGTCATCCCTGGCCGCACTGTGGTCAGGCAACGGCGCGACGGAGATGATCCGGCCGCCGGCGGCGGTGAGCGCCTGCGCGCCCGCCTGGTGCATCCGGCTCCCCGCCGCGATAGCGGTGACCGAGGCTCCGCGGCGGGCCAGCCGCTCGCCCGCGTAGAGCGCGTCTCCGCCGTTGTCGCCGGTCCCGGCGAGGATGACGACTCGAGCGCCGTAGACACCGCCTGGCCCGGCTCGCAGCAGGTCCGCGCAAACGGCGGCGAGACCGGCCGCCGCCCGTTGCATCAGGGTCCCGTCGGGCAGCTGTGCCATCACCGCGGCTTCCGCCGCCCGCACCTTGCCAACTGAGTAAGCGTCGCGCATGGTCTCTAGTCTCCCCCGTCCTGCGCGACTCGCGAGGTCCGGCCCGGCTCTGCGCCGTCCCGCCGCAGGCTCCCAACCGGGCGACTCAGACCCAGCCGAGGCCGGCGGGCCGGTCGCCTTCCGCGATTACCACCGCGCTCGCGATCCCCGCGTCGTGGCTCAGGGACAGGTGCCAGCCGGTGACGCCCAGCCCGGCGGCAGCCGCGGCGACGGTGCCGACGACCCGCAGAGCGGGCCTGCCGCCAGGACCACTGATCACCTCGGCGTCGGTCCAGAGCAGGCCGCGGGGGGCGCCGAGGACCTTGGCCAGCGCCTCCTTGGCCGCGAAGCGCGCCGCCAGCGAACGCGGCGGCAGACCTTGTTCGCCATCGGTGAACAAGCGCTTGGCCAGACCAGGCGTCCGCTGCAGGGCACTGGCGAAACGGTCAATGCCGACGACGTCGATGCCGACGCCGACGATCATGACATCGCCAGGCGCACCACGTCCGCCAGCTCCCCGGCGACCTGCTCGGCGAGGTCCAGATGGCGGGCCTCGACCATGACCCTGATGACCGGCTCGGTCCCGCTCGGCCGCAGCAGTACCCGGCCGGTGTCGCCGAGCGCGGCGGCCGCGGCGGTCACCGCGTCCGCTACCGCGGGGTCGCCCATCGCCCGGTCCTTGTCGCCCCTGACGTTGATCAGGACCTGCGGGTACCTGGTCATTATCTTGCCCGCGGCGGAAACGGGGGTCCCTGAGCTGTTGACCGCGGCGAGCAGGTGCAGCCCCGTCAGCACGCCGTCCCCCGTGGTGGCGTGGCCCAGCTGAATGATGTGCCCGGACTGCTCGCCGCCGAGCACGTAGCCGCCGTCGCGCATGGCGGCGTAGACATGCTTGTCGCCGACGGGCGTCTCGATCACCGTGATGCCTGACTCCCGCATCGCGTCGTGAAAGCCGAGATTGGACATCACCGTCACCACGACGGTGTCGCCGGCCAGGCGGTCGGTGCGCTTGAGCTGGGCCGCGAGAACCGCGATGATCTGGTCGCCGTCAAGCGGCTGGCCTTCGCCGTCCATTGCCAGGCAGCGGTCCGCGTCGCCGTCAAAGGCCAGGCCGGCGTCGGCCCGGTGCTCGATGACGGCGGCCGCCAGCGTTTCCAGATGAGTGGAGCCGACGCCAGCGTTGATATTCGCCCCGTCAGGCGCGGCGCCGATCGCGATGACCTCGGCGCCAGCTCGGCGCAGGGCCCGCGGGCCGATGCTGTAGGCGGCGCCGTGCGCGCAGTCCACCACCACCCGCAGACCCTGCAGGGGAGGCTGGCCGCTAGCCGGCTGCGGCAGGCTGGCGAGCAGGTGATCCAGGTAGGTCTCGTGCGCGGAATAGGCATCGGTGACCCGCCCGAAGCCGAGGGCGGGAACCGCGGAGGCGGCGCTGGCAGTCGTGCCGCCGCTGCCGACGGCGCGCAGGCCGGCCTCGATCTGGTCTTCCGTCTCGTCAGGGAGCTTGACGCCTGCCCGTCCGAAGAACTTGATCCCGTTGTCGGCGGCGGGGTTATGGCTCGCGGACAGCACGACACCGAAGTCCGCGTTGAGTGCCCCGGTGAGGTAGGCGACACCAGGGGTCGGGATCACGCCGAGCCGCAGCACGTCGACGCCCGAGCTTGCCAGCCCGGCGACAACGGCCGCCTCGAGGAAATCACCCGAAGCCCGTGAGTCACGTCCGATGACGGCGACGGGGCGGTTCGTGAGTCCAGAAGCGGCCGCGGCTGGTGCCAGTACAGGCACCGCCGCGACCGCCAAGTCCATCGCAAGCTGGACAGTCAGTTCAACCCCGGCCACCCCGCGAACACCGTCAGTACCGAATATTCGGCCCATGTCGGTAGCTCTCGGTTCGCCAGCCGACGGCTAGCGCTTGGAGTACTGGGGAGCCTTACGGGCCTTCTTGAGGCCGTACTTCTTCCGCTCGGTCGCCCGGGCGTCACGCGTGAGGAACCCGGCCTTCTTCAGGGCCGGCCGGTTCTCGGGGTCGACCAGTGTCAGCGCACGGGCCACGCCGAGACGCAGCGCGCCTGCCTGACCGGAGACGCCGCCGCCGCCGATGCGGGCGATCACGTCGAAGTTGCCCTCGGCGCCGAGCGTCACGAACGGCTCGCTGACGATCTGCTGGTGCACCTTGTTCGGGAAGTAGGCCTCAAGCGTGCGGCCGTTGATCTTCCACTGGCCAGTGCCCGGCACGATGCGGACGCGGGCGATGGCCTCCTTGCGGCGGCCAAGGCCGTTCGCGCTACCGGTGACCACCGGACGGCGGGCGGCACGCGGCGCGGCAGCCTCCGGGGACTCGGTGGTGTACTCCGACGGGGCTGCTTCCTCGCCGTCGACTGCTTCCTCGGCGGCGACAGACTCCGGGTCGAAGTATGCCGCGTCTTCTGCGGGCGTCTCTACGCCAGTGGGCTCGGCCACGTTGCTTTCCTCACGCTTCCTTGCGCCGCTACTGGGAAATCTGCGAGATCTCGTACGGCTGCGGCTGCTGCGCCTGATGCGGGTGGGTCGGGCCCGCGTAGACCTTGAGCTTGCTGAATGTCTTACGGCCGAGGGAGTTCTTGGGGAGCATCCCCTTAACCGCCTTCTCGACCGCCCGCTCCGGGTGCTTGGCCATGAGGTCGCCGTAGCTGACCGCGGTCAGCCCGCCCGGGTAGCCGGAGTGCCGGTAGGCCTTCTTGTCCTCGAGCTTGGCCCCGCTCAGCGCGATCTTGTCCGCGTTGATCACGACGACGAAGTCACCGGTGTCGACGTGCGGAGCGAATATGGGCTTGTGCTTGCCCCGCAGTAGCACCGCCACATGGCTGGCCAGGCGGCCGAGCACGACGTCGGTGGCGTCGATGACATGCCACTGACGCGTGATGTCACTGTCCTTCGGGCTGAAAGTGCGCACAGTCGTTTAGCCTTCGCATGTGGTTCGTGATCCTCAA
>DASYAD010000148.1:0-29061 GCA_036501515.1 Trebonia sp.
TGGCCGCCTCCTGGCGGTCCTCAGGGACTCCCGCGAGCCCGTGGCGCAGGCCCGCCTGGACGCCGCCTGGCCCGATCACGTCCAGCGGGCACGCGCCCTGGACGGCCTTGTCGCCGACGGCCTGGTCGACCCGCTGCCAGACGGGCGCTTCGCCCTCCCTGCCTGACCCCGTGCCGGCCTGTCGGCGCGGCAACCGGGTGCTGAGCGCGATCGGTCTCATACTCTTTGTATGTGGATGGATGCGGACAGTGACGAAGAGAGGCTGATCGAGGACTACGCCACCGCTGTAGACGAGGAATGGGACCTGGGGGCTGACCGGGTCTACTGGCGGCGGAGGTTCATGATCCTCTGCGCCGGGCTGGTGGCGCTTGGCGCTTGCGCGTGGCTGATTCCCGGCGCTCACCCCCCGTCCGGGCGGGCGGCCGCCGGGGCGCGGCAGTCGGTGGCGGCGCTGAACAAGCGACAGGTGCTGCCCACGGCGGCGTACGGCAGCGCCTGGGTGAGCCCGACGCCGGCACCTGCGTCCACGCCGTCCTCGGCGCCGGCGATGCTGGCCACCACGACGGGGCCGGTCACCGCCAGGCACCCGGGCCCGACGGCGAGCCCGGCTGGCTTCGCGGGCGCGCACGGGCGAACGCCGCGGTGCGCGCCGTCCGGCATCGTGCTCAGCCTGTTCACCAGCCAGGCGAGTTACCCGCGGGGCGCCAGGCCGGCGTTCAGCGTCTACGCCGTCTCGACTGCGGCCGCCGCGTGCACCCTGTCGTTCGGTGCCGGCGCGGTCCACGTGATCGTGACGCGCAACGGGCACGTGGTGTGGGACTCGGCGGCGTGCCGTCCCGCGTCGGCCAGGCCCGCGCGCTTTACGCTTGGCGTACCGCAGGTGCTGACGCTGACCTGGGATCCCAAGGCGTCCAGGCCATCGGGCTGCCGCGGCTCGCTCAAGACGGGCGAGTCCGGCACGTTCCACGTGGTGGCGTTGAGCCACGGCCAGTCGAGCCCGGTCAGCGCGTTCAGGATCGGCCGGCTTACCCGCGGAAGGCGGCCTTGAGCGCCTCGCGCACGTCCTCCACCTCGATGACCTCCACCGCCGACCCGGTCGCGAAGCCGTCGCCTGAGCCGACGGGGACGATCGCCTGGCGGAAGCCCATCCGCTCCGCCTCGGCCACCCGGCGCGGCACGCCGGCCACGTTGCGCACCTCCCCTGCCAGGCCGACCTCGCCCACCACGATGACGCCCTGGGGGAGGGACAAGTTGGCCACTGAGCTCGCGATGGCGAGCGCCACGGCCAGGTCGACCGACGGCTCGGTAAGCCGGACGCCGCCCACCGTGGCAACGTAGACGTCGGACTTGCCGACCTTCACCTCGGCGCGGCGCTGCAGGACCGCCAGCACCATGCCGATCCGCGAGGCGTCGAGCCCCGAGGTGACACGGCGCGGCACCTCGAGCACCGAGTGGCCGACCAGCGCCTGGACCTCTGCGAGCAGCGGCCGCCGGCCCTCAAGGGTGACGGTGACGCAGGTGCCTGGCACCGGCTCGCGGTGCCTGGAGAGGAACAGGCCGCTCGGGTCGGCGAGCCCGATCATGCCGTACTCGCCGAGGTCGAAGCACCCGACCTCGTCGGTCGGACCGTAGCGGTTCTTCATCGCGCGGACCATCCGCAGCCGGGAGTGCCTGTCCCCCTCGAAGTGCAGCACAACGTCGACCAGGTGCTCGAGGGTGCGCGGGCCCGCCACCGAGCCGTCCTTGGTGACATGCCCGACCAGGATCGTCGACATCGCCCGCTGCTTGGCCACCGCCGTCAGGGCCGCCGCCACTTCGCGGACCTGGGTGACACCGCCGGGCACGCCGTCCACGTCGCCCGCCGCGATCGTCTGCACCGAGTCGATGATCAGCAGCCGCGGCCCGACGGCGGCTACATGGGTGATGATCGCGTCGAGGTCGGTCTCCGCGGCCAGGTACAGGTTCTCGTGCGCGGAGCCGATCCTGTCGGCCCGCAGCCGCACCTGGGCGGCGGACTCCTCGCCGGTCACGTAGAGCACTGGTCCCGACGCCGCGACCAGCGCACCCGCCTCGAGCAGCAGGGTGGACTTGCCGACCCCGGGCTCGCCCGCCAGCAGCAGCACCGCGCCGGGCACGAGGCCGCCGCCGAGCACCCGGTCGAGCTCGTCGAGGCCGGTGGGCCGGGCCGACGCCTCGGCGGCGTCGACCTGGCCGATGGGCATCGCCGCGGTCGAGACCGGGCCTCCGCCCAGCCGGCCGGCCGCGGTGCCAGCGCGACCGGGGCCGTAACCCGCCGCCCTGATCCCGGCGCGGACAAGCCGGGGAACCGACGTCTCCTCGACCGTGCCCCACGCCTGGCACTCGCCGCAGCGGCCGACCCACTTCGCCGCCTGCCAGCCGCACTCTGTGCAGCGGAAGGCCGCCGTCGACTTAGCCATGGCCGCACCATACCGGCAGGCACCGACATTCACCGGTGGCCGCGCGCTCGCGCCGGCGCCGCGGAGTATCGGCTCAGGCCGCGGCATAAGCTGGATTGACTGCCAGACGACCGGAGGAGGCGGAGGCATTGTCAGGTCCGGTACCCGGTATCCCCGTCGTGCTGTCCACGTCGTCCGTTTACCCGGAACGGACGCCCGACGCCTTCGAGGCGGCGGCGCGCCTCGGTTACGACGGGCTCGAAGTGATGGTCTACACCGACCCGGTCAGCCAGTCCGGTGACGCCCTGGCCAGGCTGGTCGACTATCACCAGGTGCCGGTGCTCGCGGTACACGCGCCAGGCCTCCTGCTGACCCAGCTGGTCTGGGGCCGCGAGCCGTGGTCCAAGCTGATACGGGCCAAGGAGCTGGCCGAGCGGCTCGGCGCGAAGACCGTCGTGGTGCACCCGCCGTTCCGCTGGCAGCGGGATTACACCCGCGGATTCGAGCAGGGCATCTCCCGGATGTCTGAAGAGACCGACGTGATCTTCGCGGTGGAGAACATGTACCCGATCCGTGCGGGGGCCAGCGAGGTATCGGGCTGGACGCCGCACTGGGACCCCACCAAGCTCGACGTGCCGAACGTGACCCTTGACCTGTCGCACACCGCGGCCTCCGCCTCGGACGCGATCGTCATGGCCAACGACCTCGGCGCACGCCTCGCGCACGTCCACCTGGCCGACGGTACCGGCGTGTCCACCGGTCCCAGCCCCGACGAGCACCTGGTTCCAGGCCGGGGGAAGCAGCCGTGTGCGGAGCTGCTGCGCGGCATTTCCGCCACCGGCTACCGCGGCATGGTGGTGGCGGAAATCAACACCAGGCGGGCCCAGACCAGGGACACCAGGCTCGCCGACCTGGCCGAGACGCTGAGCTTCGCGCGGACGCACCTGGCCTCAGTCTCTGTGTAGTCGCAGTCTCCGTTTAGCCCTGCTTGCTGGGCATTTGCAATTGCAAGCAGACGGGCATAGCGTGGTTGCCATGGCGAACATGAACAGCATCGGTGACTACATCAGGCAGCAGCGTGAGCAGGCGAAGATCTCGCTCCGCCAGCTGGCCGACCAGGCTGGCGTGTCGAACCCGTACCTGAGCCAGATCGAGCGCGGGCTGCGCAAGCCGAGCGCGGACATCCTGCAGCAGATCGCCAAGGGGCTGCGGATCTCCGCCGAGGCGCTCTACGTGCAGGCCGGCATCCTCGAGGACCACCCGGGCGATTCCGGTGTGCGCTCCGCCCTGCTCACCGACCCCCAGCTCACCGAGCGGCAGAAGCAGGTCCTGATCGAGATCTACGAGTCGTTCCGCAAGGAAAGCCAGCAGTCGCCGACGGCTGAGGTCGTCGCCGTCACCAGCAGCCGCCCCCGTCCCGGCGGCGAAGTGCCGTCCACGGCGGCCGCCGCACAGGGCGACTCCGCGCAGGGCGACTCCGGGCAGGGTGACTCCGCGCAGGCCGACACCGGAGTGGCCGACGCTGGCCTTGGCGACGCGGGAAAGGCCGACGACGCACCGGCCGAGAGTGCGCCGCAGGACGGCGGTCCCGGTCAGCCGAGCACCGTGTGGGGCGATCCTGCCCAGGCTGACACCGGGCTGACCGACCCCTGGCAGGACGCGACCAAGGACGAGGGAACGGGCCAGACCGGTGCAGGCAGCCCCGCCTAGTTGCCACGGCGCGGTAGCTTAGAGCCGTGGAGTCGGTACTGGGCAGCGGAGTCTACGGCCCGCTCAATTATTTCTTCGTGGCGCTCGCCATCGCGGCGTTCATCGTTGAGGCGTGGGCTTTCGTCGACGCCATCATCAGGCCGCCTCACGCGTTCATCGCCGCGGCGAGCACCATGGACAACTTCCTCGGGAAGCTGACCAAGCCGATCTGGCTGATCATCCTCGGCATCGCGTTCGTACTCGGCCTCTACTCGGCCGCGTACGGCGGCGTCACCGGCATCCTGTCGGTCCTCGCCTTCGTGGCCGCCGCGACCTACCTGGCCGCCGTGCGGCCCAAGGTCAAGGAATTCCGCAGGGGCGGCCGCTCCGGCACCTCAAACGGGCCTTACGGTCCCTGGTAAGCGCACGCAGAACGCCGCCAGGGTTCGCATCGCGCTCGTACGGTCCTTACCGGCTGTACGGCCGCCCCTGGTAAAAGCTACGGCGTGACCATCAGCAGCAGCGGCATGGCGACCAGCAGCGCGGCGGCGAGGAAGACCGCCGCCTGAGCGGCCCTTGGCAGCGGCGGCTGCGGCGTCAGCAGGCGGCTCACCCGGGCGGTTAGCTCGCCCTCGGCGGCGGCCAGCGCCCCGGCGGGCGCGCAGTCAGAGCCCGCCGTGCCGAACCGCAGCAGCGCCATCGCCAGCTCTCTCGCGCCGAGGCCGCGGGCCCGCAGCGCGTGGTCGTCGGCCATCATCTCGACCAGCAGCGCGACCGTGCGGTACGTCTGCGCGAACGCGCGGGACCGCGGGAACGCGCGGCGCAGCGAGGTGAACGGGATCAGCACGAGGTCGTGTCTGGCGCGCAGGTGGGCCCGCTCGTGGGCGAGGACGGCGGTGAGCTCGGCGGGGGCGAGCAGGTCGAGGGTCCCGACGCTGACGACGATCTGGGACCGGATGCCTGGCAGGCAGTAGGCCGCCGCGGCCGGGTGGTCGACGACCAGCGCGCCGGGGACCTTGGGGTCGCCGTGTGCGAGGAGTGCGAGCAGCTCGCGCTGGCGGCGGCGCGCGCCGACCGCGTCCGCGAACGCCATCACCAGCACGCCGCACAGCGCGGTAAACAGGACGAACCCGGCGACCAGGGCCGTCAGCCGCAGGCCGGTGAGCACTACCGGCTGGTTCTGCTCGACCAGCTGGCCGTAAACCAGGCGGCTGGCGAGCGAGCGCAGCCCTGCCGCGACTCCCGACTGGGGTTCCTGCCCGCTGACGCCGACGGCGATCAGCGCGCCGACAGCGGCGAGGCCGCCGGCCAGGCCGAGCGCCTGCCACAGCAAAATCGCGGTCGCCGGGGACCGGCGCGGCCACGACGCGCGCATCATCGCGCGTGCGCATCGCACGCTTCCCGCGGCGACCGCGGCGAGAAGTACCGCGTCGGCCAGTGCCCCCATAATCCGACCCCGCTGTCTCCTTCTGTCTTGTCGTCCTGCTGCTCATGATCGAGGCCCGACAGGGCGTCCAGCAGAACCTCAGCCTCTGAACCCGACACGCTCTGGGCGAACCTGGCGAGCGCCGCGTCCCTGTCGCCGGTTTGCGCCAGCGCGGTTAGCATCAGCTCGGCCACGTACGACTCGCGGGTCGCGGCGGGGCGGTACCGCCAGGCGCGGCCGTCTCGTTCCCTGCGCGCGAATCCCTTTTTCGCCAGCCGGTCAAGCACTGTCATCACTGTTGTGTGAGCCAGGCTCTGCGGTAGCCCGTTGCTGACCTGTCTCACGGTCAGCGCTGAATCAGTCTGCCAGAGGACTTCCATAATGGCACGTTCGAGGTCGCCCAGCCTGTTCACATGAATAAGAGTACCGTCGAAGGCGTTTCCGTAACCAGTCCTGAGGTCTCTGCGGCTAGCGGGGACTTGGCGATCTGCACGCAGCCGAAGATAATCGCCGCAAGCGCGACGATCTGCGGCACCAGCCACCAGCCAGTCCGCAGCTCCTCGCCGAACAAGGTCACGCCGTAGCTGATGCTGATCAGCGCGTCGCCCACGGTCAGCATCGGCTGCGAGGCGACCAGGCTGCCCGCCTGCAGCGCGTTCTGGAGCAAGAACAGCGATCCCACGCCCGCGACGGCGACGCCGTAGATGTGCCAGCTGGAGAAGAACTGGGCCGGGCCCGCGCTCAGGTCCGCGACGGCGTTCTTCATCAGCGCCGCCGTGAGCGCGTAGCCGCAGGCGGCGGCGAGCCCGAGCAGGGCCGCCCGCGGCTCGCCCCTGGTGTTCGAGGCCGTGATGATGAGCACCGCCAGGAAGGCGGCGGTGACGATGAGCGCGATGATCCAGCTCGTGGTCGGCGCGGAATCGGCCGCGCCGCTCGGCGCGGCGATCGCCAGCCCGGCCCCGAGCGCGGCCGTGGTCAGCACGATGGCGTGCCACGGCAGCCGGCTGAGGGCCGCGCGGTTATGGTTGGCCAGCGCGGCCAGCACCAGCGTGACCGGTAGCTCGATGATGAAGATCGGCTGCACGAGGGCGATCGGGCCGGTCGCGAGCGCGGCCGCCTGCGCGACCGCCGCGACGATCACCATGCCGATTCCGGCGAGCCATACCTTGCGCTTGACTAGGTCGGCGATGAGCGACAGGTGCAGCGACTCCTCTGGCGGGACCTGCGCGGCCGCTTTGCGCTGCAGGACCGCGGCGCAGGCATTGCTGCAGGCGGTGAGCAGCGCGAAGAAGACGCACAGCATCGTGTGCACGCCGATGGTGTGCAGGTGCACCTGAAGACTGGCCTCCCCCACTGTCGTTACGCCGGCTTCATTCTTTGCTCTTCCTTGCTGGCGACGAGGTCCGCGAACGGCCGCAGGTTAGCCAGGCTCTCGCCCCGTTTCTCGCGCCATGCCCATTCCCGCCTGATGGCGGAGGCGAAGCCGATCCTGATCGCCTCGTTGAAAGTCTCGTCCGAATAGCTGAGTACGCAGCCGAGCAGCGTGTCGAGTTCCGGCTCGGAAACCGCGGACAGCGGAAGGCGGCCGGTCAGGTAGACGTCGCCCGTCCGGTCGAGGGCGAAGTGCACGCCGTACATGCGGGCGCTGCGCTCGAGCAGGAACCGGTAGAACGCCGCGTGGTTCTCATCCGGCTGGCGGCAGAAAAACGCCTCGACCTGCAGACTGTGCTCCCCGGCGATCAGCCAGGTCATCGTGGCGAGCTTGTGCTCCCCGTCCAGCCGGACCAGGAAGGAACTCGGCTCAGGGCGCTCGTAGCTGATGCCGAGCCCGTCCAGAGCAGCCTGGATGGCATCGATAGGGGAAGGAAGGTCGGCCGGCATAGAGGTTACGCTCCGACCCGCGCTGTTACCTCGTCCATAACACCGGTATACACCTTTGCCAGCCGGTCCACTGTCGCGGACCAGCCGAAAGCGGACGCGTGTCTCTGCGCGCCCGCCGACAGCGCCTCCAGGCGGCCGGGTGCCCGCACCAGGTGCCCGACGGCCCGCGCCCAGTCGGCTGGGTCGTGCCCGTCGACGAGAACCCCCGAGTAGCCGTCACTGACGACTGTGCGCAGCCCGCCCACGCTGGCCGCCACCACGGGGGTGCCGCAGGCCTGGGCCTCCAGCGCGACCAGGCCGAACGACTCGGAATGGGACGGTGCGAGCATCAGCGTCGCCGCCCGGTACCACTGGGCTAGCTCGTCTTGCGGGCACGGCGGCTCGAAGCGGACCGCATCGCTGATCCCGAGCTGGGCCGCGAGCTCGCGCATCCGGTCCGGGTCAGCCCGCTCTTGCCGGCCGCTCGGGCCGCCGACGATAACGACCAGCAGGTTGCCGCGCAGTCCCGGTTCGAGCTCAAGCAGCCTGGCGGCGGCCTTGAGCAGCACGTCGGGGCCCTTGAGCGGCTGCACCCGGCCGACGAACAGCAGCACCACCGCGTCCCGGGCGATGCCGAGCCGCTGCCGCGCCTCCTGCGCGCCGAGCGGGCCACCGGGCTGGAAGACGCCGAGGTCCGCGCCAGGATTGACCACCTCGACCTTGGCCGGGTCCGCGTCGTACAGCCCGGTCAGCTGCCGTGCCTCCTCGGCCGTGTTGGCGACCAGCCGGTCGGCCGCGGCTACCACGTCGAGCTCGCCGCGGATCCGCTCGTCCGGCTCGGCGGCGTCACCGCATGCGAGCGCGGCGTTCTTCACCAGGCCCAGGGTGTGCATCGACTGCACAAGCGGTACGCCCCAGCGCTCCCTGGCGACGGCGCCGACCTTGCCTGACAGCCAGTAGTGACCGTGCACGAGGTCGTAACGGCCGGGCTCGGCGGCCGCCTCGGCGCGCAGCACCTCGAGGGTGAACTGGCACACCTGGGCGGGCAGGTCGTGCTTGTCGAGCTCCTCGAACGGGCCCGCCGCGACGCTGCGGACCAGCACGCCGGGGGCCAGCTCGGCCAGCGGCGGCGTGTCGCGGCAGACCGCGCGGGTAAAGATCTCCACCTCGGTACCGAGCTCAGCGAGCCGCTTGGCGACCTGGACGACGTAAACGTTCAGGCCGCCAGCGTCCCCAGTGCCCGGCTGATCGAGCGGTGACGTGTGGACACTGAGCGTGGCGATCCGTCGCGGAAGGCCGTTGGGCAGGGTGGACACAGCTGTAACCAACCGCGCGGCCGTCCGAAATCTTCCGCTCCTGACGTCAGTACGGGCACCGGACAGGGCGTTAGCTAGGCTGACCCGCATGGGAACCCTCGTATTGCTGCGTCATGGTGAAAGCGAATGGAACTCTAAGGGCCTGTTCACCGGCTGGGTAGACGTCGGGCTGGCCGAGAAAGGTCGCCAGGAGGCCGCGGCGGCCGGGCGGATGGTGGCCGACGCCGGCCTCCGCCCCGACGTCGTGCACACGTCGGTGCTTACCCGCGCCATCTCGACCGCCAACGGCGCGCTCGAGGCGGCGGGGCTCAGCTGGCTGCCTGTCAGCCGGTCGTGGCGGCTGAACGAGCGCCACTACGGCGCGCTGCAGGGCAAGGACAAGGCGCAGACGCGCGAAGAGTTCGGCGACGAGCAGTTCATGACCTGGCGTCGGTCCTACGACGTGCCGCCGCCGCCGCTGGCCGACGACGACCCGCTCTCCCAGTCCGCCGACCCGCGCTACGGGCTGCTGCCGCCCGAGCTCCTGCCGCGGACCGAGTGCCTGCGCGATGTCGTCGCGCGGCTGCTGCCCTACTGGTACGACTCGATCGTCCCCGACCTCGCGGCCGGCCGGACCGTGCTCGTCGTGGCGCACGGCAACTCGCTGCGCGCGCTGGTCAAGCACCTGGACGGGATCAGCGACGCGGCGATCGCCGAGCTGAACGTCCCGACCGGCATACCGCTGCTCTACGAACTCGACGACGAGTACCGGCCGACGGTGGCCGGCGGACTGTACCTGGACCCGGAAGCGGCGGCCGAGGCGGCCGAGGCCGTTAAGAACCAGGGACGGTAAAAGGAGCGTTCGGTGAATACTCCGTACTGTGCCGGTGTCGGGGGATTTGCCGGAAGGTGAACATCCGGAAAAGAGTGATATTTCGGCCAACCTCCGGATTGTGGTCGCCCCCGAGGATCGGCATACCATCAGGTATGTGAGTATGGACTGGTCACGACCCTGTGTGACGCTGCCGTGGCGCGCACCTTCCCCGTTCGGGAGAGCCGTATGGCGGTAAGGGCGCGCACCGGGAGCGGATCGCGCCAGCCGCGCAGCCCGCGGCCCCGCGCCGCGCAGCAGCCGGCCAAGCTGCCGCCGGGCATCGCGTCGGTCCTCTCCGTGCTCTCGTCTTCCGCTGTCGTGGTCGACAGCGAGGACCGCGTGCTGCGCGCCAGCGCCGCCGCGCGCGCGTTCGGGATCGTCAAGGGCGACCGGCTTGTCGTGAGCGATCTCGCCGCCCTGGCCAGGCAGGTGCGCAGGGACGGCGAGATCCGCGAGGCCGAGTTCGAGGTCCCGGTGCCGCGCTTCGGCGGCCGGACCACCACGTTCGCGGTCCGGGTGGCACCGCTGTCCGGCACTGTCGGCGGCGGTGGCCTGGTGCTGGTGCTGGCCGAGGACCAGACCGACAGGCACCGGGTGGAAGAGGTCCGCCGCGATTTCGTCGCCAACGTCAGCCACGAGCTCAAGACCCCGGTCGGCGCGCTCGCCCTGCTGGCGGAGACGATCGAGGACGCGGCCGACGACGCGGAGGCGGTCCGCCGGTTCGCCGGCCGGATGCGGCAGGAGGCGGCCAGGCTGACCTTCCTGGTCCAGGACCTGATCACGCTGTCGCGGATCCAGGCGGCCGAGCCGGTCCCCGACCCGGTGCCGGTGGCGCTCGACGCGGTCGTCGCCGAGGCGCTTGACCGGTGCCGGATGAAAGCCAACGCGCGCGGCATCACGCTCGCGTCGATCGGTGTCCGCGGTCTCAGCGTCTTCGGCGAGGAAGACCTGCTGGTGACGGCCGTGCGGAACCTGCTTGAAAACGCCGTCGTGTACAGCCCGGAACGCACCAGGGTCGTGGTGTGCGTGAAGAAGCCGGGCGACGGCGGAGCCGAGATCAGCGTGACTGATCAGGGCATCGGCATACCGGAACGCGACCTTGAGCGGATTTTCGAGCGCTTCTACCGCGTCGACCCGGCCCGTTCGCGGGCCACCGGCGGCACCGGACTCGGACTCGCCATCGTGAAGCACGTGACGGTCGCACACGGCGGCCGCGTCACGGTGCGGAGCGTGGAGGGCGCCGGATCCACCTTCACCCTGTGGCTACCACTGCGGAGCGACCATGACGGCACCCACGCCAATCGGACACGCGAGTAGTTCTGCCCGCTCGACCCCATCAGGAGGGGAACTTCAGTGACACGCGTGCTCGTGGTCGAGGACGAGGAGTCGTTCAGCGACGCCATCTCCTACATGCTCCGCAAGGAGGGTTTCGAGGTAGCGGTCTGCGCGACGGGCCCGGACGCGCTCGACACCTTCGACCGGACCGGCGCCGACCTGGTGCTGCTCGACTTGATGCTGCCTGGCCTGCCAGGCAGCGAGGTGTGCCGCTCGCTCCGCGAGCGGTCGAGCGTTCCGGTCATCATGCTGACCGCCAAGGACAGCGAGATCGACAAGGTGGTCGGGCTTGAGCTCGGCGCCGACGACTACGTGACCAAGCCGTTCTCCTCGCGCGAGCTGGTGGCGCGGATGCGGGCGGTGCTGCGCAGGCGGGGCGACGTCGAGGAAGTCGCCGACGCGACGCTTGAGGCCGGCCCGGTGCGGATGGACGTCGAGCGGCACGTGGTCAGCGTGCGCGGCGACCAGGTCCAGCTGCCGCTGAAGGAATTCGAGCTCCTTCAGGTGCTGCTGCGCAACGCCGACCGGGTGCTGACCAGGATGCAGCTCATCGACCGGGTGTGGGGCGCCGACTACGTGGGTGACACCAAGACCCTGGACGTGCACATCAAGCGGCTGCGGGCCAAGATCGAGACGGACCCGGCACGGCCGCGGCACATCGTGACCGTCCGCGGGCTCGGGTACAAGTTCGAGTCAGCCGGCTGAGGCGGCCGCTCCGGCCGGAAAACGTGCGGCCCGCCGCGCCAGCCCCAGGGCTGGCGCGGCGGGCCGCAGTGCGTTAGCTGCCCGCGGGCCGCGTCAGGGGGTGGCGGTCGCGGTGGCCGTCCCCGTCGCGGTGGCGGTCCCGGTCGCGCTGGCCGTCCCCGTGGCGGTGGCAGTCCCGGTCGCGGTCCCTGAGGTGGTCGGCGTCGCCGTCGCGGTGCTTGCCGCGGCCGCGGACGGGGTGGGCGCCGGCGGGGAGAACGTCGCCCACTGGAAGGCCTGCGCCTCGACTGGCACCTGCAGCGTGACCGAGCCCGCGTTCTTGAAGTCGAAGGTCACCGGGATGAAGCTGCCGCCTCGCAGGGCCGTGGTGGTGTTCTCGAGCACGACCTCGGGCCGCGGGCCGGTCAGGTTCACCGGCGCGGCGTTGACAGGGAGAGCCACCGTCCCGCCGTTCAGCGAGATCCTCGTGGCCGCCTTCGCCGTCATGCTCTGCAGGGTGTCAGCGTTGGTGCCGCCGTTGTAGATCGACACGAACAAGCCGGCCGACGACCCGGTCGGCACCGTCGAACCATTCGGCGCGCCAAGCACGAAGGCGTTGGTGATCTTGATTCCGTTGAACACGGTCTGCGCGCCGAACGACGCGGCGTGGAACTGGAGCGTCGGGGCGTCTTCCCCGGCCTCACAGCCGGCGATGGCCGGAATCAGCAGGGCCAGCACGCCAGCACCAAGCAGCAGGCGGCCAGCAGCGGTCTTCCCGAAGCTTGCGCGGATCACGGCGAATGCCCTCCTCGTTCATGGTTCGGGAGGTGGAATTCACTCCCGTTACGGCCACGTGGCCTAGCGGTCCACTACGGGCCGTAGAAAGCGTATCGGTCCCGGGAACGCCGGATGCGGCGGGGAGGGGATTTGGCCGGGGGCCTCAGCCGCGGCGCTCAGCCGGCGGCCGGCTGGCTGGTGGCCGGCTTGCTGGTGTTCAGGCCCGCGCCCGCCTCCGCGAGCTCGCGCAGAGCGGGCGTCAGCTGGAAATCGGCCGCCAGCTTGCGCCGCACCTCGGCGGTGGCATCCTTGAAGACCAGGAGCACCGTCAGCCCCGCCGGACGGTAGGCGCCGGTGAGCACGCCGTCGGTGTCCGCCAGCGCGGCCGCCGCCCCGCCGCCATAGCTGACGGTGAGGTACGCGAGCTGGCTGACCTCCGTCCCGGTGGCGGCGAAGTAGAGCCTGACGTGCGCGGCGATCGCCTGGCCGGCCAGCCGCCGCAGTTCGATTCCGCAGTCGCAGCCGGCCGGTACGAGCGCGATCGCCGAGGTGACGAGCGACCGGACCTGGACCGCGGTGCCGTCGAGCTGCACGCTGCCTGCGGGCAGCGGAGCCGGAGTCACGGCGGGCACGCCGGAACTGGCGGACGGCTGCGACCCGCTGAGAGTGGGCGCCGCGGCCGGGCTCATCGTCGCCACGGACAGCAGCGCGCCGCCCACAAGCGAGATCGCCAGGCAGATGGCAATCAGCGGGATGATCGCGGTGTTCCTGCCGAACTGAGGACCGCGCAACGGCCGGAAGAGCCGGGTGAGCCGCTGCCGCCTGCGCTTGGCCCGCATTTCCCTGCGGTACGCGAGCACGTCGCGATCGAGGTCCCTGGCGTCATCAGGGACCACGACGTTCACCGGGGGCAGGTTGCCGTCATCCCGTCCCGGCTCGCTGGCGAAGCTCACTGGCACCTCTTCCGGGTGTGGCCCTGCAGCCACGACTCTCCGTTCCAGTATGGGCCAGCCTGGCCGTGCGTGCCGACTCGCGCGGGGTGATTTACGAAGGCCAGGCAGAACCCTCAGGTAGACTAGGTAGATATCGTCAGCGGCGACGTTCCAGACCGTGGCCTTCACAACGCGCCCGCGTGGCGGCAGCGCCCCGAGTGAGCATGCTGTCGTGTGCTCGAAATTAGCGTATTGACCTGCATATTTGCCGACAAGGGCATTTTATCGGTGGTCTAGGCCGTGGTAAGATAGCCTTCAGCGGAAGGGGTACTTGCCAGATGTCTTTTACTGTCGGCGATACCGTCGTTTACCCCCATCATGGGGCTGCTCGCATCGAAGCCGTTGAGACCCGCACGATCAAGGGCGAGGAAAGGACCTATCTGGTCCTTAAGGTCGACAAGGGAGACCTCACCGTGCGCGTCCCCGCGGATAACGCGGAGCTCGTGGGTGTTCGTGACGTTGTGGGTGCTGAAGGGCTTGAGCGAGTGTTCGAGGTGCTGCGCGCACCCCACACCGAAGAGCCCACGAACTGGTCGCGCCGGTACAAGGCCAACCTGGAGAAGCTCGCATCGGGTGACGTGAACAAGGTCGCCGAGGTCGTCAGGGACCTCTGGCGCCGGGACAAGGAGCGCGGGCTTTCCGCCGGGGAAAAGCGGATGCTCGCCAAGGCCAGGCAGATCCTCGTCAGCGAGCTCGCGCTCGCGGAGAAGACGAACGAGGACAAGGCCGAGGCCCTGCTCGACGAGGTTCTCACCAGCTAAGGCTGTCGGCTGGGAAAACGAAGCGGTACTGACGAGGAGCCGGGGTTGCCCCCGGCTCCTCGTCGTTTCTGCCCGCACCAGTAACCTGCTTGCCGTGGAGACGCTGCCGCTAGTCGGCCTCGGGGTCGACGTCCATCCCTTCGAAGTCGGCCGAACCCTGTTCCTGGCCGGCCTCGAGTGGCCGACGGAGACGGGGCTCGCCGGACATTCCGACGGTGATGCCGCCGCTCACGCCGCCTGCGACGCGCTGCTGTCGGCGGCCGGACTCGGCGACCTTGGCGCGTACTTCGGCACGTCCCGGCCCGAGTGGGCCGGCGCGCCTGGCGTGGCGCTGCTCAGGGAGACGGCGCGGCTGGTCGGCGAGGCCGGGTACGCGATCGGGAACGTCGCGGTCTGCGTGATCGGCAACCGGCCCAAGATAGGGCCGCGCCGGGCCGAGGCCGTGGCCGTGCTCAGCGAGGCACTGTCGGGTGCGCCGGTGTCCCTGTCCGCCACCACGACCGACGGGCTCGGCCTCACCGGCCGCGGCGAGGGCATCGCCGCGATGGCGACTGCGCTCGTAGTCAGGCGCTGACCGGACGTACGGCCGGTTACTCGTCCTCGTCGTCAGCCGGCGGCGCGGGCGTCGAGCGGACGCGGTTGAGCCCGGGAACCGCCGCGAACGGCGGCGGGACCCGCGTCTCCCTGGTCTCCGGGCGCGGAGCGGGGCCGCCCGCTGGCATGTCGCCGGCGTCTGCCGTACCGGGGTCGGTGCCTTCGTCGCGGGCCGCGTAGACGAGGCCCGCATACGGGCCCGACTCCTCGCGGTCCCAGTAGTCCCCGGCCGCGGCGTCCGCCTCGGCAGGCACCGGGGCTGACACGGTAGCGGGCTCGGCCTGCGGGCTGCCAGCCCGCTGCGGACCGCTGCCCGCGTACCTGATGGGCCGCCTGACGGGCCGCGTGGGCTCGGCGGGCTCGGTGGGCTCCGCAGGCTCGGCCGCCGGCTCAGCGGGTACGCCTGCCTCGGCCGCCGCGGTGGCCGGCGCGGCTGACGGGATCACCTCGGCGGGCTCAGTGTCTGGCCCGCTGGGCGCGATCAACTCCACGGGCTCCGTGACCGGCCGGCGGCGGTGCATCACCGGCAGCCCGTCAGGCGGTGTTACCGTCGAGGCTTCGGCGCCTGCGCCGAAGACGGAACCGAAGGGATGCACGCCCTCGCCAGGCAGGGCCTCGCCAGGCACGGCCTCATTAGGCAGGGCCTCGCCAGGCAGGGACTTGCCGCCTTCCGGGTCGCCGGCCGCGACTGTGACAGGCACGGCTTCGTCGGCGACGGGCGGTGCTTCGTCCGCGAAAGGCGGTGCTTCGTCCGCCACGGGCACCGCCTTAGCGGGCCGCGGGTCGTCGAACACGCTGTTGTCAGGCGTCCAGTCGTCGTCAGAGACCGCATCGTCAGGGGCCGCATCGTCAGGGGCCGCGTCGTCG
Organism: Trebonia sp.; assembly: GCA_036501515.1. Taxonomy (GTDB): domain Bacteria; phylum Actinomycetota; class Actinomycetes; order Streptosporangiales; family Streptosporangiaceae; genus Trebonia. Next base: position 15,572 of record DASYAD010000148.1, read on the forward strand.
GGGACGGGGCCAGGCACCACCGGGCCGTAGAGCACCGGGCCGTCGCCGTGCACGGGCATCTCCCGCGTCGGCGCGGCCGCGGACTCCACGGCCGATTCTGCCGCGGGCCGGGCGGCGTCCGCGGAGCCGGCGGGCAGCGCGATGACGGGGCTGGAAACGGTGACCGCGGCCGGGAGAGCGGGCAGGCCGGCCGGCGCCGCCGGCTCCGGAGCCCGGGCTGGCTCGCGGGTCCTCGACTGGCGGAGGATGACAAGGAGCAGGCTGAACGCCAGCAGCACGGCCACGACAGGGGCGGCGGCCACGACGCCTTCGGCCGGGCGGTGCCGCAGGCTGTAGTTCATCGCGTGCAGCACGTCGGTCGTGCCGATCGCGGCGAGCAGGACGATGATCACCAGCCAGGCCCAGAGCCGGGCCCACCAGCGCGCGTCGCGCGGCACCACGGCGGCGACGCAGGCGATGACGAGCACCGCGTCGAACAGCCCCGGGTAGTACCGGGCGAGCCTGGTCGACATGCCGCCGAAGAGGGCGATCGCGTGCACCCCGTCGTAGGAGAAGACGAAGGTAGCCGCGGCCACCGCGACGACGACGAGTGCGACTCCCGCGTTCACCAGGCGGCGGGCCCAGTTGCGGCGCGGTGCCGGGAAAGGACTGTTCATCGGGATGTGTCGTTCCACTGGACAGAGGCCCCTTGCGACGCCTTCGTGAGTATTTTCCCTGTTACGCGTTGCCCACGGTATCGGCGTTAGTGCTGGAAAGGAACGATTTCGGGGGTTAGCGACGTGTGTCGCAGCGGCGGCGGTGCGCGACCGGGTGCCGTACGCTGACGAACGTGACGCTCGGCCTGTTCGACACGGCGGCTCGCTCGGTGCGCGAGTTTCAGCCGGTCAACCGCGGACAGGCCACCGTCTACCTGTGCGGCGCGACCTCCTCGGGCGCCCCGCATCTCGGCCACCTGCGCTCGGCGGTGTGCTTCGACATCCTGGTCCGCTGGCTTGAGGTGTCCGGCCTGCGGGTCACGTACTGCCGGAACGTCACCGACATCGACGACAAGATCCTGGCCGCCGCGGCGGCCGAGGGCGTCCCGTGGTGGTCGCTCGCCGAGCGCCGTCAGCGGGAATTCGCCAGCGGCTACGCGCTGCTCGGGTGCCGTCCGCCCGACGCGGAGCCGCGGGCCACCGGGCACATCCCCGACATGGTGGCGCTCATTGAGCGGCTGCTCGCGAGCGGGCACGCGTACCGCCGCGGCCGCGACGTGTGCTTCGACATCAGCACCGCGCGCGACTACAACGTGCTTTCCGGTGAGCGCCCGCAGGACATGCTCGTCACAGCCGAGGACTCCGGGCACGCGGCGGACAAGCGCGACCCGCGCGACTTCGTGCTGTGGAAGGCGGCCAAGCCGGGCGAGCCGGCCTGGCGGGCGCCGTGGGGGGCGGGGCGCCCCGGCTGGCACATCGAGTGCTCGGCGATGGCGGCCGGCTACCTCGGGCCGGAGTTCGATATCCACGGCGGCGGCCAGGACCTGATCTTCCCGCACCACGAGAACGAACGGGCTCAGTCGCTCGCGGCCGGCGACCCCTTCGCCCGCTACTGGGTACACCACGGGCTGGTCACGGTCACCGGCACGAAGATGAGCAAGACGGCAGGCAACGCACTGGCCGCGGCCGACGCGCTGCACCGGGTCAGGCCGCAGGAGCTGCGTTACTACCTAGGCCAGGCGCACTACCGCTCGCCAGTCGACTACTCGCCCGACGCGGTGCAGGACGCGGCCGCCGCCTACCGGCGGATCGAGCGCTTCGCGAGGCGCGCGCAGCGCGCCTCCGGGCACGATGGCGGGCATGCCGCCGACCCGCTCGCCGACCCGCTCGCGGACCCGGTCCCCGCCCTGAACTCGCTGCCGATCTCGTTCGCCGCGGCGATGGACGACGACCTGAGCGTGCCCGCCGCGCTCGCCGCCGTGCACGCGACAGTCCGCGATGGCAACTACGCTCTCAGTACGAGGGACGAGGAGAGCGCCGCCGCCTGCCTTCGGCAGGTGCGGGCCATGCTCGCGGTCCTCGGCCTTGACCCGCTCGCGCCGCAGTGGGCGGCGGGCGACCCGGACGGACGGCTGCGCGCGGTGGTGGACTCGCTTGTCGCCCTCGCGCTCAGGCAACGTGACGCGGCGCGAGCTCGTGGCGACTATGCTTCGGCGGACTCCATCAGGGACGCCCTGGAGCACAACGGGGTGCTGGTCGAGGACACGCCGGAAGGCCCCCGATGGGAACTGGCGCGGTGAACGCGGAACGCGGTAGACGTGAAGGACTGGCGGAGCAGGCAATGAGCGGGCAGAAAAAAGGCGGCAGCGACGACGGCCGGACGCCGGGCGGCGGCGGTTTCTCCAAGCGCGGCAAGCCCCGGCCTGGCACCGGCGGTAACCGCCGGGACAAGCTTGAGGGCAAGAAGCCGACACCGCCCGCCCACATGCGCCCAGGCCACCCCGCACAGCGGGCGGCGGCCAAGGCGGCCAGGAGTACCGGCCGTCCCGGGCAGCCGGCCCCGCGGGGAAGCGAGCGGGGCGGTGACAGCCGCGGCCGTTCTGAACCCAGGTACGAGAGCTCCGGAGTGCGGGGCGGCGGCGACGGGCCGGAGATGGTGGCCGGCCGCAACTCCGTGGTGGAGTCGCTGCGGGCCGGGATCCCGGCGATCGCGCTGTACTTCACCAGCCGCGCGCACGAGGACGAGCGGGTCGCGGAGGCGGTGCAGCTGGCGGCCGACGCCGGGATCGCCGTCCTCGAGTCCGGGATGCCCGAGCTCGACCGGCTGACCGGTGACGCCATCCACCAGGGAGTCGCCCTGCGGGTGCGGCCCTACGAATACGCACACCCCGAGGAACTTTCCGAACGAAGGGGGCCTGCTCTGCCCCTCATCGTGGCCCTTGACGGCGTGACCGACCCGCGGAACCTGGGGGCCGTGGTGCGCTCAGCCGCCGCGTTCGGGGCGACCGGCGTGGTCGTGCCCGCCCGCCGGTCGGCGGGCGTGACAGCCGGCGCGTGGAAGGCGTCGGCCGGCGCGCTCGTGCGGATGCCGGTCGCGCAGGCGGTCAACCTGACCCGCGCGCTCGAGAACTACAAGAAGGCCGGGTTCTTCGTCGCTGGGCTTGACGCCGCCGGGACAACCAGCGTGCGCGACATGTCGATCGCCGACGGCCCGATGGTGCTCGTCGTGGGCTCGGAGGGGCGCGGGCTTTCCCGTGTCGTGGCCGGTGCGTGCGACATGCTGGTGTCCATCCCGATGGCCTCGGGGAACGAGTCGCTGAACGCGGGCATCGCCGCGTCGGTGGCGCTGTACGAGATCGCCGGGATACGCGCCAGGAAGGGCTGAGCCGCCCGGCCGGGTCGAGAAGCACGGCCTCCTCGGCGGGGTGTCGCCGCTGGCCAGCTACTCGTCGAGCGGCACAGCCAGACGACGATCCGCGCGACCGTCGCCGGGCGCCCGTTCCCCAGGGCTAGCCGCCGGGCGCCCGTTCCCGCAGGGCTAGCCGCCGGGCGGGAAACCGGTTGGCCGCGCGGGGGTCATGCTGCCTATGGTGACCTCATGCGAGTGCTCTCGGTCAATGTCGGCAGGCCGCGTGCGAACCCGTGGAAGCCGGTCACGCTGACCGGCATCGACAAGCGGCCAGTCACCGGGCCAGTCAGGGTGACCGCGCCGGGGCCTAAGGGCACCGGCGCGGTCGGCCTGGCCGGGGACCGGGCCTACGACGTGAAGCATCACGGCGGTACCGACCAGGCCGTCTACGCCTATGCGCGCGAGGACCTCGACACCTGGGCGGCCGAGCCGCGCAGACCCCTGGTCAACGGCGTCTTCGGGGAGAACCTGACGACGGAGGGCATCTCCGTCAACGAAGCGCTGATCGGGGAGCGCTGGCTGATCGGGCGCGACGCGCTGCTCGAGGTCTCCTGCCCGCGCATCCCCTGCGGCACCTTCCAGGGCTGGCTGGAACGCGACGGCTGGATCAAGCGCTTCACCCAGGCGGTGCTGCCGGGGGCCTACCTGCGGGTGATCTCGCCGGGCCTGATCCGGGCGGGCGACCCGGTGCGGATCGCGTTCCGGCCGGCGCATGACATCACCGTGGCGCTCACGTTCCGCGCGCTGACGATCGAGTCCGGGCTGCTGCCGCTGCTGCTGGCGGCCGACGCCATGCCGGAGGAGATCAAGGAGCTGGCCCGCAAGCGCGGCGCGGCCTGATCAGGCCGCCTGATCGCCGCAGGTTAGCGAACGTGACTCCGCCGGCCACGCCACGGACAAGGTGGCGGGCCGGCGGAGTCAGCCGTACTCGTTCGGGCTAGGGCTAGGGCAAGGACTTGGACTTGGACTTGGACTTGGACTAGGGCCTGGCCTAGGCCTAGGCCCCCTCCTAGGCCTTGGACAGGGCGACGCGGACTTCGGCGCCGTCGCCGGCCGGCTGCGGCGCGGAGGCGGCCAGTTCCGCCGCCGGGACGACGGACAGCTCCGTGGCCAGCGTCTCGCCCGACACGAAGGCCGCGTGCGTGCGGACCGCGTCTGCGAGCGCGCCGTCGGCGCCGACCACCAGCGTGATCCGGTCAGAGACGTCGAGCCCGGCGTCCTTCCTGGCCTGCTGGATGACCCGGATGACATCGCGGGCGGCGCCTTCCGCGCTGAGCGCTTCCGTCACCGTGGTGTCCAGCGCGATGAGGCCGGTGCTGCCGGGCAGCGCGGTCGTCGAGTCCGGGTCGGCGGCCGCCAGCCGCAGCTCGTACTCGCCGGGCTGAAGCTCGGCGCCGGCCGCGGTGACAACCTCGCCGTCCTGCGACCACTGGCCGGCCTTGACCGCCCTGATGACCTCCTGCACCTGCTTGCCGAGGCGCGGCCCGAGCGTCCGCGGGTTGACCGTTAGCTGGAACTCGCCGAGGCTGGCGGGCTCGCTGTTCAGCACCAGGTCCTTGACGTTGACCTCGTCCTTGACGATGTCAGCGAACTCGCCGAGGGCCGGGGCGGCCGGGTGCGCCACCGTCAGCGAGGCGAGCGGCAGCCTGACCCGGAGCTGGCGCGCCTTGCGCAGGCTCAGGGCGGCGCTGCACACGTTCCTGGTCAGGTCCATGGTGTCCGCGAGCTGGTCGTCCGCGGGCCAGGCGGCCACGTCAGGCCAGTCTTCCAGGTGAACGCTCGCACCGCCGGTGAGGCCGCGCCAGATCGTCTCCGCGGCCATCGGCAGCAGCGGCGCGGCCGCCCTGGTGACGGTCTCGAGAACGGTCCACAGCGTGTCGAGCGCGTCCTCGTCGCCCTCCCAGAAGCGCGCCCGCGACCGGCGGATGTACCAGTTCGTCAGCAGCTCCAGGTAGTCGCGCAGTGTTTGGCAGGCGGCGGCGATGCCGTAGCTGTCGAGCTGCTGCTCTATCTCCTCGACGACGGTCCTGGTCTTAGCCAGGATGTAGCGGTCGAGCACGTGGCTGCTGTCGGTGCGTGCGCGCGCCAAGTAGTTCTCCGCGTTGGCGTACAGCGCGAAGAAGTAGTACGAGTTCCACAGCGGCAGCAGTGCCTGCCTGACGCCCTCGCGGATGCCCTGCTCGGTCACGACCAGGTTGCCGCCGCGCAGGATCGGGCTGGCCATCAGGAACCAGCGCATCGCGTCGGAGCCGTAGGTGTCGAAGACCTTGTTCACGTCGGGGTAGTTGCGCAGCGACTTCGACATCTTCCTGCCGTCGTCGCCGAGCACGATGCCGTGACTGACGCAGCTGCGGAAGCTCGGCCGGTCGAACAGCGCCGTAGCCAGCACGTGCAGCGTGTAGAACCAGCCCCTGGTCTGCCCGATGTACTCGACGATGAAGTCGCCCGGGTAATGGCTGTCGAACCACTCGCGGTTCTCGAAGGGGTAGTGCACCTGCGCGAACGGCATCGAGCCGGACTCGAACCAGCAGTCCAGCACCTCGGGGACGCGCCGCATCACCGACTGGCCCGTCGGGTCGTCCGGGTTCGGCCGGGTCAGCTCGTCGATGGCCGGACGGTGCAGGTCTGTCGGCCGGACGCCGAAGTCGCGCTCAAGCTCGTCCAGGCTGCCGTACACGTCGGTGCGCGGGTAGTCCGGGTTGTCGCTCTGCCAGACGGGGATCGGCGATCCCCAGAACCGGTTCCGGCTGATCGACCAGTCCCTGGCGTTCGACAGCCACTTGCCGAACTGTCCGTGCTTCACGTGCTCAGGCACCCAGGTGATCTGCTCGTTCAGCTCGACCATGCGGTCGCGGAACTTCGTCACCTCAACGAACCAGCTCGACACGGCCTTGTAGATCAGCGGGTTGCGGCACCGCCAGCAGTGCGGGTACGAGTGCGTGTAATCCGCTCTCCTGACCAGGCTCCCGTCGTCCTTGAGGCGCCGGATGATGTCCTTGTTGGCCTCGAAGACGTGCACGCCCGCCCAGTCGGTGACGAGCGGGAGGTACTTGCCCTGCTCGTTGACCGTGAGCACGATCGGAATGCCGGCCGCCTGGCAGGCGGCGGCGTCGGCCTCGCCGTAGGCGGGCGCCATGTGCACCACGCCGGTACCGTCCTCGGTGGTCACCTCGCCGGAGGCGATGACCTGCCACGCGTTGTGCGTGCCGTACTTGTCGGTGTCGGTCAGGTAGTCGAACAGCGGCTGGTAGCGGCGGCCGAGCAGCTCGCTGCCGCTTTGCTCCGAAACTATTTGGGCGCCGGCGAGTTCCTTCTCGTACGCCTTGAGGCGTGCCTTGGCGAGCACGTAGCGCTCGCCGTCTTCGGTCTCCACGGTGACGTACGTGATGTCAGAACCGACGGCGACGGCCAGGTTGGAGGGCAGCGTCCAGGGCGTGGTCGTCCAGGCGAGGATCCACTCGCTGGTCTCGAGCTTGAACCGGACCGTGACGCTCGGGTCCGTCCGGTCGGTGTAGACGTCGTCGTCCATCCGCAGCTCGTGGTTGGACAGCGGCGTCTCGCACCGCCAGCAGTAAGGCAGCACCTTGAAGCCCTGGTAGACCAGGCCCTTGTCGCTCAGCTGCTTGAACGCCCACATGACGCTTTCCATGTAGGGGAGGTCGAGCGTCTTGTAGTCGTTCTCGAAGTCGACCCAGCGAGCCTGCCTGGTGACGTACTCCTCCCACTCCCTGGTGTAACGGAGCACGGAGTCGCGGCACGCCTCGTTGAACGTGTCGATGCCCATCTTGAGGATGTCGGCTTTGCCGGAGATGCCGAGGATCCGTTCGGCTTCGACCTCGGCGGGCAAGCCGTGGGTGTCCCAGCCAAACCGCCGCTCGACCTTCGCGCCCCGCATCGTCTTGTAGCGCGGCACGATGTCCTTGACGTAACCGGTCAGCAGGTGTCCGTAGTGCGGCAGCCCGTTGGCGAAGGGCGGGCCGTCGTAGAACACGAACTCGCCCTCGCCGTCGCGGTTCTCAACTGACTTCTTGAACGTGCCGTGCGCGTTCCAGTAAGCGAGCGCCCGCTGCTCAAGCTCGGGAAAGTCCGGCTGGGCGGGTACCTCTGACGCGCCCGCGCGCGGGTAGGTGGCCATGATCTCCTCGGGCCTCGTGTTGCCTCGGCGTGCCTTGGTAGTTGGCCTGCCTCGGTCGGGGACACATCCACGAGGGCGACGTGCCCGCTCCCGTGCGGGCACACCGCGGTACCACCTCGCTTGCCGCCTTCGCCTCTGCCTCTGGCTAGCCGCCTTCGGCGCGGACTCAGCGGCCGCTCATTGGCCGGCTGTAACGGGCCGGACCCGCCCGGTTCTACTGGGGCTTGCGCCTTTTCTTCCGGAGGCTTCCCGGTGATAGCCGGATCATCGCCTTGTACTGCCAAGTCTAGCGAGTGATGTAACCGCGAGCCGCCTTAATATCTTCCTCGTTGGCCGCTCGGCGCGGTTACTGGCCTGATCGGCGGGGTTGCGGCCGTGATCGGCGGAGGTTACTGCCCTGAACGGCTGCCTCGCTGGCGCTTGCGCCTGGCGAGCACGGCGACCGGCTCGGTGAGGTAGGCGGCCGCGATCAGCAGACCGGTACCGAGCAGGACGTCGAGCAGCCAGCCGGGCATACCGGCGACCGGGGTGAAAATGCCTGCCGAGGGACGGTGGGTCGCCGGTGCGCTCGGCGAAGACGCCGGCGCGGCCACGTGCGCCGCGCCGGGTGTGCTGGCGGCGTTACCCGCCGCTGTGTTGCCTGTCGCGGTGTTGCCTGCTCCGGTTCTGCCTGTCGTCCCGGTGACAGACGCTGCCGCACCCGAACTGGTCCCTGAACTGGTCCCTGACGTGGTGCCCGACTTGGCCGCGGACTGCCCGGACGTGCTGGAAACGGTATCTGTCGACCCGGCCGTCGCGGCCCCGGTCCCTGTCGACCCGGCCTGTGCCGACCCGGACTGTGTCGTCTGCTGCGTGGCCGGCGCACTGGCAGCCGGGGCGGTGGCGCTGGTCGACGCTGCTGCGGCGCCGGCCGACGACTGCGTTCCGGTTTCCCCGCCGGACTTACTGGTCCCGCCTGCGCTTGTGCCCGTGACTGTGCCAGACCCCGTGCCAGTGCCGGTCCCCGTGTCTGAGCCTGAGCTCGTGCCGGAGCCTGAGCCTGAGCCTGAGCCTGAGCCTGAGCTCGTGTCTGAGCCTGCGCTCGTACCAGAGCCTGCGCCTGAGCTGGTGCCTGATCCTGAGCCTGTGCTCGCGCTCTGCGTGTCCTGACTCCCGGTACCCGACGAAGACGTCGAGCTTGCGGCGGGGAGGGCCACGGTGTTGGTTACGGTGCTGACGATGGACCCGAGCGTGCTGGTGACCGGGTCGGTCACCCCCTGGACGGTGTCCGTGACGCCGGACGTGAGTCCGGAGATCAGCGTGGGCTGGCCGACGGTCGCGGCCTGGGCCTGCCCGGCCGGGGCGCATATGAGCAGGTAGATCCCAGCGCTCGCGAACGCGATTCCCGTCGCCCGGCGGATGACGCGGCGCGTATTCTTCTTCGACATCGGCATCCCCGGTCACGTGGCGATCGCAGACGAACGTACTGTACGGTCACCACCGTACAGTGTTGGCCCGGGTCTAAGCCAGCGTTATCTAATTCCCGGCTGAATCCGATTCGCCCGTCCGCCCGATGCCGCTGCCGCCGCTCCATCAATGCGCAGCCAGAATGGCAGATAATGGATACTTTTCGGGCTCTGGTACATATAGGTTTCCACTTAGCCAAAAGGTTCCATCACAATAACCTGCCGATTAACATCAGTCACTTACGAACCTCAGGGATGGCGGCGGACCTGAGCTTGGCGGCGAACCGGCTCATCTCCGGGTCGTATCTGTCGGCGGGCCAGTCCCGCTGCCTGTCGAGGTCGAACCAGCGGACGGCGTCGAACTCGCGCGGATCGGGCGTTAGTTCCGCGCCGCGGTCTAGCCGCAAGACGAACCACATGGACACGTCGAGATGGCTACTCGCCTCGTTGGTCGGCGTCACCGTGAGGAAGAACGGCTTGCCCCCGGCAAACGAGGCGTGGAATTCGGCCGCGATGCCGAGCTCTTCGGCCGCCTCGCGCACGACGGCCTGCCGGGGATCCTCGCCGTCCTCGACGTGGCCGCCTGGCGGCAGCCACAACCCCGACTTGCGGTGGTCGCCTAGCAGCACACCACGGCCGGCCGTATCGGCCGGCACGAAGTAGACGACCAGGTGCTTGGGCGGGGTCGCGGGCGCGGCGGTCCTGAAGAGCGGCTGCCCCAACGCCACCCAGGCGAGAATGTCCGCCTGGTCAGCGGCCTCGCGCGCGTCGTGCGGGCGTACGCCGGCTGCCAGTTCCGCCACCAGGGCGCGGATGCCGCTGCGGACCATGTCCACGACGGTAGCCGTCCGGTGCTCCGCACAGGCTCAACTCAGTACCGTGTCAGTACCGCGTCAGTACCGCGTCGCCGCCGCCCAGCACGTACGCACCGGCGCCAGCGGCAGTAAGGCGGTGCGACGTCCTGCTTCAGGGGTCCCCTTTTGGCGGGCGGCGCTGTGTGGGACCTTGACAGGGTCTGGCTGACGGTCCCGGTAGTGCCGCGGGGGGTGTTGGCTGGAGTGCAGGTACCAGCGACTAGTCCATCGAATGAGACGGGAATCCTCGTGAAGCACATCCGCCTGCGTGACCTTGACGTCTCCCGCATCGGCCTGGGAACCATGGGCATGTCCCACGGCTACACCGGCGCCGGTACGGACGACGACCAGTCCGTGCGCACGATCCACCGCGCCCTCGAACTGGGCGTCACGTTCATCGACACCGCCGAGGTCTACGGCCCTTACATCAACGAAGAGCTGGTAGGCCGCGCGCTCAAGGGCCGGCGGGACCAGGTGGTGCTGGCGACCAAGTTCGGCCTGATCTCCCACACAGGCCGCGAGAGCGGCCCGGACAGCAGCCCGGCCAGCATCCGCGCGGCCGTCGAAGGGTCACTGGGGCGCCTGGGGACCGACTGGATCGACTTGTACTACCAGCACCGTGTGGACCCAGGCACACCCATCGAGGAGACCGTCGGGGCCCTGACCGAGCTGGTCGCCGAAGGCAAGATCCGGCACATCGGCCTGTCCGAGGCCGGCCCCGACACGATTCGCCGGGCCCACGCGGTGCATCCGGTCACCGCCGTGCAGTCCGAGTACTCGCTGTTCACCCGCGACCCCGAAGCTCGCGTCCTGCCGGTGCTGCGGGAGCTGAATATCGGCTTCGTGCCCTTCTCCCCGCTCGGACGCGGCTTCCTTACCGGCACGATCCGTTCCACCGGGCAGTTCGACCCCACCGATTTCCGCGCCGACAATCCTCGCTTCACCGGCGAGAACTTCCAGCACAACCTGCGCCTGGCCGACCAGGTCGCCGCCATCGCCGCCGAGAACGGCGCCACCCCTGGCCAGGTCGCCCTGGCCTGGCTGCTGGCTCAGGGAGACAACATCGCGCCCATCCCCGGCACCCGTCGCGTCGCCAGGGTGGAGGAGAACATCGCCGCCGACACCGTCCGTCTCACCAGCGAGCAGCTCACGCGGCTCAGCAGCCTGCCCCCGGCCGCCGGCGACACCCACAATGAAGCCGCCATGCGAATGATGGAGCGCTCATGACCGGCACGAATCCGCGCGTCGCACCGGACCTCGTCCGGCAGCACGCGCCGAAGCTCGCCGACCTCACCGACGACGTGCTCTTCGCGGACGTGTGGCAGCGCCCCGAACTCTCCCCGCGTGACCGCAGCCTGATCACCGTCGCCGCGCTGATCGCACTGGGCCGCGACGCTCAGCTGACCGCTCACCTGCGCCGCGCGCTCGACAACGGGCTCGACCCCGCTGAACTGGCCGAGGCGATCACCCATCTCGCCTTCTACGCCGGCTGGCCCGCCGCCATGAGCGCCACCAGCATCTTGGCCCAGGTAACAGAGACGGACACCGGCGCACCGCCCGCCTCCGAGCAGCAACCGCGCTAAGGGACCTTGATGCAGCACCTCACCGCGGCTGTGGGCTGGCCTTCGGTTCAACGGTGACCCGCACAGCCTCAACTCGGTACCGCAGGCCACCGCCCAGCCTGTACCCTGGCACTGGTTCCGTGTCCAGCGATGCGGGAAGGCCGGCCGGTGTAGCTCAGTCTGGCAGAGCACCCGCCTTGTAAGCGGACGGTCAGCGGTTCGAATCCGCTCACCGGCTCCAAGTATCTCTGACGTGCGGAAACGCGACCTGGTGATACCGGGTGCGCCGTCTGCTCGGTGCGCACGGCGCTTGTGATGCTTCCGCTTACTGAGGCTGCGTGGGACGGAGAGGGTCGTCGTACTTTGCCGTTGGCGTCGCGGCGGCCATCCCTGGCGGCGCGAGCGCTGACGGCCAGCCGGATCCACCCGGTGGCGGCCAGCTCGATAGAGAGAAGGCCTGCGTTCCAGGTCCGATGCATCAGCATGACGGCTCGCTCTGGTCCGCGAGTATTGCTGTGATCAGCGTTCGCTCCACCCAGTCGCGAAACTCGCTGAGCTGGTAGCCGAGGCGGTGCACGAGGAGGTCATAGCTTTCCGGGCTGGCTATCGTCCACGCTGTGTCGGTTGCGGTCTTCTGGGTGAGGCCGCGGGTCATCGCGCTGGCGGGGATGTCGGCGAGCACCTGGGAGATGAGCCGGTGGCGCAGCAGCTGCAGTTCGTTCCAGTCGGCGGCGATCTCGGGGTCGACCGCTGCTGCGTCCCGGTAGAGGCTCCATCCGGTTGCGGCACGTCCGGCGACCTCGGTGACGAGGCGCGCTAGTTCCGCGAGCCGCTCCCGGGGTGGCAGGTCCGCGAACCGGCTACTGGCGGCTTCCGGTGATCCGGCCCCGCCCGCGAGGGCGTTTTCCATGTAGCCGCGCAGCAGCGCGCGCTTGCTGCCCCACGCCAGGTACAGCGTCTGGACCGAGACCCCGGCGGCCGCGGCGAGCCGGACGACGGTCGTACCCGCGTAACCGCGGGCAGGGAATTCCTCGGCGGCGGCTTGCAGCAGGCGGCTGCGGGTGTCCTGGCGCAGGGCTTCGCCGACGGCCTTCTGGCGGCTGCGCTGGCTGGGTTCAGCAGGCGGGGGGATGGTCATGGACACCATCCTACCTATGGTTTAGAGTGACACTCAATCTCACTTGAATATCACTCAAAACCATGGGGGGACCATGAAGGGCATCACGCTCGACCATCCCTGGCGCCGACCGGGAGCCTTCGCCTACGCGGGGACGCGGGCTGCCGCGGCGCTGCGGCCGCCAGTCACCGTCTACCCCATGCCCGCCGACATCACGAAGGACCACGACGTGCCGGTGCGGATGCGCGACGGGGTCACCCTGCGCCTGAACCTGTTCCGCCCGGCGGGCGGAGGGCCGTTTCCGGTGATCTTGTCGGCGCATCCCTACGGCAAGGACGAGGTGCCGAAGCTCAAGCGGGGTCGGTGGTCGCTGAATCCGCAGTTCCGGGTGATGAACCAGCCCGAGCCTGTGCGGATCTCCGACCAGACGAGCTGGGAAGCACCCGACCCGGTGTGGTGGGTGCAGCAGGGGTACGCGGTGGTCAACCTGGACACACGCGGCGGCGGGCACTCCGGAGGACGCGGAGACCTCCTGTCGGACCAGGAAGCTGACGACATCGCCCAGGTCATCGCGTGGGCCGCCGCCCAGCCCTGGTGCAATGGCCGGGTCGGAATGCTCGGCGTGTCATATCTCGCGCTCTCGCAGTACAAGGTCGCGGCCATCGGCCCGCCCGCCCTGAAAGCGATCTGCCCGTGGGAAGGCTTCACCGACGCCTACCGCGACCTGTTCACCCCCGGCGGCATCACGGAGAACGGCTTCGCCCGCATCTGGCTACTGCTGACCAGCCGCGTCGCCCGCCTCAAGACCAATTTCGCCGCCGAACGCCGCCAGCATCCCCTGCGCGACGCCTGGTGGCAGGCCCTCACCCCGGACCTGGCGAAGATCACCGTCCCGCTGCTGGTCTGCACCAGCTTCTCCGACAACAACCTTCACAGCACGGGGTCGATGCGCGCCTTCCAGCAGGCCGGCTCAGCGGAGCGGCACGCCTACGC
>DASYAD010000149.1:0-14440 GCA_036501515.1 Trebonia sp.
GCGCTGGCGGGGCAGCTCGGCCTGCCGGGCGGTGCCAGGCTGACGCTGCCAGGTCCGGCCGCCACCCGGGTCGACGCGGCCGCCACCCGGAGCGATTTTCCGCCCTCCACGCGCGTGCTGCCGCAGCCGTCCGACACCGCCCGGCCGTTCGCCGGGGCCCCGGCGTTTCCCGGGGCCCCGCCGTTTCCCGGTGCCCGGCCGTTCCCTGGCGCGCAGCCCTTCGGTGTGCCGCCCTTCGGTGTGCCGCCTGGCCAGCCCGGTTATCGCTCGCCCGCCCAGGCCGCCAGGGACGTGGCCGACCTGCTGCCTCCCGTCGTCCCTGGTCCGGTGGTGCCGCGGAACCAGGCGCCGGCCGGGCCCGCCGCGGGCGCGGCGCGTCGGGCGGACTGGCAGCCGCCCGCACTCGGGCTGCTCAGCCTGGCCGCCGGGGTCGCCGCGGTCGCGCTCAGCGTGCTGCTGCCAGTCGCGGGGACCGTGCTCTCGCTCGCGGTGATCACCTTGCTCCGCGCGGCCGACCGGGCCCAGGCCAGCCTGGCCGGGCGGCGCAGCGTGCGCGGCGCCAGGCCGAGCGACATCGTGATCGTGATCGCCACCGCGCCCTGGACGGTGGTCCGCGCGGCGCTCAAGACGGTCTTGCTGGCCCCGCTCGCGATCATCGTCGCGCTGATCGCCGCGGCGGCCTCGGTCGCCTTTGCCCGCAGCGGTACGCTGCCGGGCGCGGGCAGCTGGGCGGCGGGCGCCGCGGTCGCCTTCTACTGCGCGGGCCCGGGCTCACGGGTGCCGCGGCGGCAGCTGCGCCGGATGAGCGCGGCCGTCATTCACAGCCCGATGGCCCTCACGGTCGCCTTCATCTCAGCCTGGGCGCTGGCGCTGGCCGTGGTGTCCTCGGCGCTGTCTCAGCCGCCGCTCATCTGGCCCGTCTCAACGGTCCCGCACCTGCTGCCCGGCTTGCCGTCCGTCGGCGGCGCGCTGCACTCCGTTCAGAAGTGGCTGCTCGGCAACACCGTGGGCATGCTGCACCTGCCCTGAGCCGTGCTCCGCGAGCGGCCGGACGAGGCCGAGCGCGATCACCTCGTTGGCCAGCCGGGTGCGCCGGTTCGTACCCTCGGGCACCCGGAACTTCACGTAAAGCCTGAGCAGGTGCTGCTTGATGGCGGCCTCCGTCACCACCAGGTCGTCCGCGATCTCCTTGGCGGTGGCCGGCGTCACGAACGCCTCGTCGGACAGGGCAGGGCGGCACAGCGAGATCAGCACGTCGAGCTCGCGCCTGGTCAGCTCGGGCGCGGCGGAACGGCGGAGCTCGGTCTCGGCGGCCAGGTCTTCCTGTGGCAGCCCCTCGACCCGGCAGCGCGCCGAGCCGAAGGACAGCACGTCACCGTCGTCAAGCACCCGCCGGGCGACCGGCCGCCCGTTAACCCGGGTGCCGTTGCGTGATAATCCGAGATCGGCCACGTAGTAGTAGGGGCCGCGGCACACGATTTCCGCGTGCAGGCGGGAGACGCTCGGGTCGTCAAGGCGGACATCCGCCCCGCGCCCGCGCCCGACCGTGGTGACGTCGCTGCGCAGCGGAATTACTTCTCCCGTGTCCTCTACGCGAATACAAGGACTCTCCACGCAGATCCTCCCGTCTACCGGATACGTGACGCTTATCTCACTCTAGCGTTACTTTCGCCGCCCGCGGCTGGCCGCCGGAGAGGTTTCGTTGAAAGGCGTAGGGTAGGGGACCGTGGTACCTGATACGCACCCGGCGCACGCCGCTCCGCGCTCCGCGGCACAGGCGAAGCGCGCCGCGGAGGACGCGAGTATCGTCAGGGTGATTCCGCTGCTCGCCGTCCTGGTGGTCACCGTTTCCGGTGTGTACATCGCCTGGCGCGGCGGCTCGGTCAGCGGGTACGAGGGGGGCGTCATCGCCGGTATCGCGCTGCTTGCGGGCGCCGCCGTCAGGCTGCTCCTCCCGGCCAGGCTGGCTGGCTTGCTCGCCACCAGGAAACGGGCGACCGACGTGCTCACCCTCACCGCCTTCGGCGCGGGCCTGCTCGTCGCGAGCCTGGTACTGCCGCGCTAGGGCCGAGGGCGGCTAAGCCGGGCGGGCGTCACCGCTCGCCAGGGCAGGCCGGCCCGCGCACGGCAGCGCCGTTTCCCTTAAGCGGGCGCCGTAGGTATCTTGATGTCGAGAAGAATTCTTCAGAGCAGGAGCAGGCAACCGATGGCCGCGATCATCTACACCCACACGGACGAGGCGCCGCTGCTGGCGACGTACTCCTTCCTCCCCGTCGTCTCGGCGTTCGCCCACAAGGCGGGCGTGGAGATCGAGACCCGTGACATTTCGCTGGCGGGACGCATCCTGGCTCAGTTCGGCCTGGCCGACGACGCGCTGTCCGAGCTGGGTGAGCTGACCGGCCGTCCCGAGGCCAACATCGTCAAGCTGCCCAACATCTCCGCCTCGGTGCCGCAGCTCAAGGCCGCGATCAGGGAGCTGCAGGCCAAGGGATACGAACTGCCGGACTACCCGGAGTCTGCGGCGACGCCTGAGCAGGCCGAGATCCGGGCCAGGTACGGCCGCGCCGTCGGCTCGGTGGTCAACCCGGTGCTGCGCCAGGGCAACTCCGACCGCCGGGCGCCGCTGTCGGTGAAGGCCTACGCGCGCAAGCACCCGAGCGTCAACAAGCCGTTCGCACGGGGCTCGAAGACTTCGGTGGCCACGATGGGCGACCACGACTTCCGCAACAACGAGAAGTCGGTGACGCTGCCCGCTGACGACACCCTCCAGGTCGTCTTCGAGACCACCGCGGGCGAGCGCACGGCGCTGATCGAGTCGCTCCCCGTGCTGGCGGGCGAGATCGTCGACGCCACCGTGATGCAGGCCGCCTACCTCCGGGCCTTCCTGCGGAACGCGCTGGCGACGGCGAAGGCGCAGGACGTGCTCTTCTCCGTGCACCTCAAGGCGACGATGATGCGGGTTTCCGACCCGATCGTCTTCGGCCACGTGGTCAAGGCGTACTTCGCTGACGTCTTCGCGACGTACGGCGACGACCTCGCCGCCGCCGGGCTGTCGCCCAACGACGGTCTCGGGTCGATCCTGTCCGGGCTGCCGTCGCTGCCGAACGGCGCCGAGATCAAGGCCGCGTTCGACGCGGCGCTGGCGTCGGGCCCGCGGCTGTCCTACGTGAACTCGGACAAGGGGATCACCAACCTGCACGTGCCGAGCGACGTCATCGTGGACGCCTCGATGCCGGCCATGATCCGCAACGGGGGAAAGCTGTGGGGGGCCGACGGCGCCGAGGACGACACGCTCGCGGTCATCCCTGACTCTTCCTACGCCGGGGTCTACGCCACGGTCGTCGACGACGTGCAGAAGAACGGCCCGCTCGACCCGGCCACGATCGGCACCGTCCCCAACGTCGGCCTGATGGCGCAGGCGGCGGAGGAGTACGGCTCGCACAACAAGACCTTCGAGATGCCCGCCGACGGCACCGTGACCGTCGTCAACCAGGCGGGCGACGTGCTGCTCAGCCATGACGTCGAGACCGGCGACATCTGGCGCGCCTGCCAGACCAAGGACATCCCGGTCCGGGACTGGGTGAAGCTGGCCGTCGCGCGGGCCCGCGCTTCCGAGACGCCGGCCATCTTCTGGCTTGACGAGTCCCGCGCTCACGACGCCGAGATCATCAAGAAGGTCAGCGCCTACCTGCCCGAGCACGACACCGATGGGCTCGAGATCCAGATCCTGACGCCGCAGCTGGCCACCGAGTACTCGCTGACGCGGATGCGCCAGGGCCTCGACACGATCTCGGTGACCGGCAACGTGCTGCGCGACTACAACACCGACCTGTTCCCGATCCTCGAGGTCGGCACGTCGGCCAAGATGCTGTCGGTGGTGCCGCTGATCGCAGGCGGCGGCCTGTTCGAGACCGGCGCCGGCGGCTCCGCTCCTAAGCACGTGCAGCAGCTCACCGCCGAGAACTACCTGCGCTGGGACTCGCTTGGCGAGTTCTTCGCGCTGGTGCCCTCCTTCGAGCAGTACGCGGACTTCGCGGGCCTGCCCGCCGCGAAGGTGCTGGCCGGCACGCTCGACCGGGCGACCGCCACGTTCCTCGACCAGGACCGCAGCCCGGGCCGCAAGCTCGGCACCCTCGACAACCGCGGCTCGCACTTCTACCTGGCCATGTACTGGGCCCAGGAGCTGGCCAGGCAGACCGACGACGCCGAGCTCGCGGCGGCGTTCAAGGAGCTGGCCGACACGCTGGCCGCGAACGAGGCCGCCATCGTGGATGAACTGATGGCCGTCCAGGGCAAGCCGGCCGACGTCGGCGGGTACTACCTGCCCGACCCGGAGAAGGCAGCGGCCGTGATGCGTCCGTCCAAGATCTTCAACGAGGCGCTGGCCGACCTGTGAGCTGACAACGCGAAGGCCCCGCGGTTTTCCGCGGGGCCTTCGCGTTGCCGTGCCGAGCTTCAGCGCCGAGCCTTTAGATAAGCCCGAGTTCCTTGACCGCGTCCCGCTCGCCGGCGAGCTCGGCCACGGAGGCGTCGATCTTGCCGCGGGAGAAGTCGTTGACGGGCAGTCCCTGGATGATCTCCCACTCGCCGCCCGACGTGCGGACAGGGAAGGAGCTGATCAGGCCCTCGGCCACGCCGTAGGAACCGTCAGAGACCACGGCCATGGACGTCCAGTCGGTGCCGTTCACCCAGTCGTGCACGTGGTCGATGGCGGCGCTGGCGGCCGAAGCGGCCGAGGACGCGCCGCGGGCCTTGATGATCGCCGCGCCGCGCTGGGCCACCGTGGGGATGAACGTGTCCCTCAGCCACTCCTCGTCGACCTGCTCGGCCGCGCTGCGGCCGTTGACCACCGCGTTGTAGAGGTCGGGGTACTGGGTGGCGGAGTGGTTGCCCCAGATGGTCAGGTGCTCGATGGCGGTTACCGGGACGTCGAGCTTGGCCGCGAGCTGCGAGATCGCGCGGTTGTGGTCAAGCCGGGTCATCGCGGTGAACCGGCTCGCCGGCACGTCGGGGGCGCTGCGCTGCGCGATCAGCGAGTTGGTGTTGGCCGGGTTCCCGACCACGAGCACCTTGATGTCGCTGGCCGCGTGCTCGTTGATCGCCTTGCCCTGGGGGCCGAAGATGCCGCCGTTGGCCTGCAGCAGGTCGCCGCGCTCCATGCCTGCGGTGCGGGGCCTGGCGCCGACCAGCAGGGCGACGTTGGTGCCGTCGAACGCGGTCTTGAGGTCGTCGGTGATGTCGATGCCGGCGAGCAGCGGGAACGCGCCGTCGTTCAGCTCCATCGCGGTGCCCTCGGCCGCCTGCAGGGCGGGGGTGATCTCCAGCAGCCGCAGTCGGACCGGCACGTCAGGCCCGAGGAGCTGTCCGGATGCGATACGGAACAACAGGGCATAGCCGATCTGCCCGGCGGCGCCGGTCACCGTCACGGTTACGGGAGTAGTCATGTCAGGCAGGTTACAGTCACCGCACGCGGCGGGTATACGTATGGTCCCTCACACGCGACCGCGGGTCGCTCACACGCGACCGCGGCGACCGGGCACCGTCCAGTGCGCAACCGGTCATCCAGAACGGTGGCGGCTTTCCCTCCCGCCCCATGGTTCCCGCGTGAGCCGCGGCGACCGGAGCGGCTAGGGTAGTCAGTCAGGTCACCGGGTACGGGACTGCCGCACCGCGCGGCACTGAGCGACGAGGGGAAGAGGTCATGACTGACTCCGAAAAGCAGCACGAGTCCCAGGACCTTGAGGACTACGAGACCCGCGACGCGAACGACACCCTGGAAGGCAACCCGGGCGACGACCCGCTCGACGCCGGGGTCGTCGCACCCGGGCGGGAGACCGCGGGCATGCGCTACGCGCTGTCGGGCGAGGAAGACTCCGAGTCGCTCGACGAGCTCTTGTCCGAGGAAGTGCCGGATGAGACCGCAGAAGACGGCGAGGAAGACTGGGACGAGAACGCGACCGGGCCGGATGTGGCCCGCCTGGAGCGGGACGACGACCCCGACGCGCGGGCCGGCCGGCTGGCCGCCGGCGGCGAGTACGACGACCCGGACGAGCCTGACCTCGATGACGGCGAGCTCATCGGCCGTGACGCGGGAATCGACGGGGCCGGCGCGTCCGCGGAAGAAGCGGCCGTGCACGTCATCGACGACCCCGAGGCGTAGCCCGGTCAGGAAATACGGCGGGCCGGCTGAGACGGCACCGCGTCGAGGAATTGCGGCGGAGTCCAGCCGCGCGCCGCGAACGCGCGGGTGACGGCGCCCCGCACCGCTGCGGCGTGCTCTCGGCGCACCAGCGCGAGGACCGAGCCGCCGAAGCCGCCGCCGATCATCTTGGCACCGTAGGCGCCCGCCGCGACGGCGGCGTCGACGGCCGCGTCGGCGGCGGGCCAGGAGACCTCGAAGTCGTCGCGCAGCGAGGCGTGCCCCTCGGCGAGCAGCTCGCCGATGAACGGGTAGGTCCAGTCGTCCGCGGCCGCCTCGCCCCCGCTTTCCGCGGCCGCGGAAAGCGCCTCGGCGACCGCCCGGGCGCGGGCGCTGTCGCTGATCACGTGCCGCGCGCGGCGGCGCAGCAGCGGATCGTCGAGCTTGCCGGTCACCCCCGGGTCGGTCAGCGCGCCGAGGGCGGGCACGCCGAGCAGGCGGGCCGCCCGCTCGCATTCCGCCCGCCGCGCCGCGTACTCGCCCGAGACCAGCGCGTGCGTCACCCGGGTGTCGATGACCAGGGCGGACACGCCGTCCGGGCCTGGCCGGAACGGCACCTGGGTGATCCGCATGGTGTCGCAGTCGAGCAGCATCGCGTGGTCCTGCTCGCACAGCAGCGCCGCCGACTGGTCGATGATCCCGGTGGGCGCCCCGACGAAGTCGTTTTCCGCCCGTTTGGCGATCACGGCGAGCTCGCCCCGCGGTACCGAGATTCCCGACAGTGCGCACAGCGCGAGCGCCACCGAGCACTCGAGCGCCGCTGACGACGACACGCCGGCGCCTACCGGCAGGTTGGAGTCGATGCTGAGCGTGGCGCCGCCCACCGGGTACCCGGCCGCGCGCAGCGCCCAGGCCACGCCCGCGGGGTACGCCGCCCAGCCGGTCACGGAGCCCGGCCGCAGCGAGCCGGCCGCCGCCGTGACCGTCTCGCCTGGCACCTGCCCCGACCGCATTACCAGCAGCCCGTCGGCCCGCGCGCTGGCGGTCGTGGTGACCCCCTGGGCGAGCGCGAACGGCAGCACGAGCCCGCCGTTGTAGTCGGTGTGCTCGCCCATCAGGTTGGCGCGCCCCGGCGCGAACCAGACTCCCGCCGCCGTCATCTGTACCTGCCTTCGCCGAACGCCCGCGCGGCATTCCCGGCAGGTCATCGTGAACCGTTAATCGGCTCCCCTCGGGCCGATACCGTATCCCGTTTAGACTTGCTTAAGTAACCAGCCTGGGGCAGTTGCGCCCCACTGGCACGGGGACCGCCCGGCATACAACCGCAAACGCAGGAAGTCGGCGATCGGAGCTTGAGCAAGGTCGTCCTGGACGTCGTCATCGTCCTCATCATCTTGTGCATCGGCGGGTTTTTCGCTTCCGCCGAGATGGCCCTCATCTCGCTGCGCGAGGGCCAGGTGCGGTCGCTCGCGAAACGCGGCAGGCGCGGGGCGAAGGCGGCCAGGCTCGCCTCCGACCCCAACCGGTTCCTGGCGTCCGTGCAGATAGGCACGACCCTGGCGACGCTGGTGACCGGCGCCTACGGCGCCGACACGCTGGCCGGCCTGCTTGACGACTGGCTCGTCGACCAGCACGTGGACCGCGCGGTGGCGTCTCCGCTGTCGTTCGCGATCGTGACCGCCTGCATCACGTTCCTGACGCTGGTGTTCAGCGAACTGGCCCCCAAGCGCCTGGCCCTGCAGCGGACGGTGCCGATCGCGCTGTTCGCCGCCCCGGTCCTCGACGTGATCGCACGTCTCGCCAGACCCGTCGTCTGGCTGCTGTCCGTCTCGGTCAACGTGGTCGTCCGGCTGCTCGGGGCCGACCCGCGGCAGGGCCGCCAGGCGATGACCGAGCAGGAGGTGCGGGAGCTCGTCACCGGCACGCAGACACTGAGCGTGGACGAGCGGCGGATCGTGGGCGAGGTCTTCGACGCGGGCAAGCGGCAGATCAGGGAGGTGCTGCGGCCGCGCACCGAGGTGGAGTTCCTCGCGGCGGGCACCACGGTCGGCGAGGCGGCGCTGACCGCCGGAAGCGTCCCGTACTCGCGGCTGCCGGTCTACCAGGACTCCTACGACAACGTCATCGGCTTCGTGCACATCAGGGACCTGCTGGGCCCGGCCGCGCCGCCGCCCGCGGCGCTGGTCGACGACGTGGTCAGGCCGATCAAGTTCCTGCCGATCAGCAAGACCGTGCTGTCCGCCCTGTCAGAAATGCGCCGCGAGCGGGTGCACCTGGCGATCGTGGCCGACGAGTACGGCGGCACCGCGGGCATCGTCACCCTCGAGGACCTGGTCGAAGAGCTGATCGGCGATATCAGGGACGAGTACGACACCGGCGAGGCGCCCGCCACCAAGCTGCCGAAGGGCGAGGTCGAGGCGGACGGCCTGCTCAACCTGGACGAGTTCGCGGAGCAGACCGGCATCAGGCTGCCCGAGGGACCGTACGAGACCGTCGCGGGCTACGTGCTGGCCGCCCTCGGCGAGGTGCCCGCGCCGGGTGACGCGGTGGAGATCCCCGGCTACACGATCACCGTCACCGAGATGGACGGCCGCCGCATCGCCAGGCTCCGGGTGACCCCCCTGCCGGAACCGGTCACGGAAGCCGGCCAGGAACAGCCGGCAGAACCCGCCAAGGAGCCTGCCGGGGA
This sequence comes from Trebonia sp., assembly GCA_036501515.1. Classification (GTDB taxonomy): domain Bacteria; phylum Actinomycetota; class Actinomycetes; order Streptosporangiales; family Streptosporangiaceae; genus Trebonia. Next base: position 8,829 of record DASYAD010000149.1, read on the forward strand.
GCAGGCCAGCCAACTAGACTCGGCAAATTAAACTGGGCCGCTACACGGGGAGATGCCCTGGTGAAAGGGGTAAGTGTGTCCGGACCTGGTGGGTTTGACACCGTTCTGGTGGTAGATTTCGGGGCGCAGTACGCCCAGCTCATCGCCCGCCGGGTACGTGAGTGCCACGTCTACTCGGAGATCGTGCCGTCGACGACGCCGGTGAGCGAGATGCTGGCCAGGCAGCCGAAGGCCATCATCTTGTCCGGCGGTCCCGCCTCGGTCTACGCCGACGGCGCCCCGGCCGCGCCCGCCGGCCTGTTCACGGCGGGCGTGCCGGTCTTCGGCATCTGCTACGGGCACCAGGTGCTCGTCCGCGAGCTCGGCGGCACGGTCGAGCGGACCGGCGCGGCCGAGTACGGCGGCACGCCGCTGCGGGTGCTGCCTGAGCCGGGGCGGCTGCTGGCCGGGCTCGGCCCTGACCTCAGCGTCTGGATGTCGCACGGCGACACGTCGACCGTGGCGCCGCCCGGGTTCACGGTGACCGCGCAGACGGCCGGCACCCCCGCCGCCGCGGTCGAGGACCCCGCGCGGGGCCTGTACGGGGTGCAGTTCCACCCCGAAGTGATGCACACCGAGTTCGGCACCAAGATCCTGCGCCGCTTCCTCGAAGCGGCCGGCTGCCGTCCGACCTGGACGATGCTGAACGTCGTGAGCGAGCAGATCGACCTGATCAGGGAGCAGATCGGCAGCGGCCGGGCGATCTGCGGGCTGTCAGGCGGTGTCGACTCCGCGGTTGCCGCGGCGCTCGTCCAGCGCGCCATCGGCGACCGGCTGACCTGCGTCTTCGTGGATCACGGACTGCTTCGGAAGGGTGAGGCGGAGCAGGTCGAGACCGACTTCGTCGCCGCCACCGGCGTCAACTTGCACGTGGTTGACGCGTCGGCCGAGTTCCTCTCGGCCCTGGACGGGGTGAGCGACCCGGAGCAGAAGCGCAAGATCATCGGCCGCGAGTTCATCCGTGCCTTCGAGCGCGCCGCGCGGGACATCACCGCCGACGCGGGCGCGCACGGCGAGGCGACCGAGTTCCTCGTGCAGGGCACCCTCTACCCGGACGTGGTCGAGTCAGGCGGCGGTACGGGCACGGCCAACATCAAGTCGCACCACAATGTGGGCGGGCTGCCCGACGACCTGAAGTTCCGGCTCGTCGAGCCGCTGCGCTGGCTGTTCAAGGACGAGGTGCGGAAGGTCGGCGAGGAGCTCGGGCTGCCGGGCGAGATCGTCTGGCGCCAGCCGTTCCCGGGTCCCGGCCTCGGCATCAGGATCATCGGCGAGGTAACCGCGGAACGGCTCGCGATCCTGCGCGAGGCGGACGCGATCGCACGCGCGGAGCTGACCGCCGCGGGGCTGGACCAAGAGGTCTGGCAGTGCCCGGTGGTGCTGCTCGCCGACGTGCGCTCGGTGGGCGTACAGGGCGACGGGAGGACGTACGGGCACCCGGTCGTGCTGCGCCCGGTGACCAGCGAGGACGCGATGACCGCGGACTGGTCGAGGCTCCCGTACGACCTGCTCGCGCGTATCTCCACCCGGATAACCAACGAGGTCCGCGAGGTTAACCGGGTGGTTCTCGACGTCACGAGCAAGCCGCCGGGCACTATCGAGTGGGAGTAGGGGTCAGCCCCGGCCGTTGCCGTTGCCGTTGATCGCGGCGTGCGACGGCCGGGACATCCGGATGGCGGGCCGCAGCAGCGCCTCCGCCAGCGTGAGCACCGTGTCTTCCAGGGACGCGATGCGCGCGATGATGTCCGCGGTGGCGGTTTCGACCGCCTTGCTCACCGCTTCCTGGGTGGCCGCCGACTGATCCTCCATCTTCCCGTCGACCGAGCGGACCCGGTCGTACTGGTCGTCGAGCCGCTCGTCCAGCCGTTCAAGGCGGGCCGTGAGCTTGCGGTCGAGCGCGCCCATGGTGGCGGCCAGGCCGTCGATGGTCGCGGCCAGGCCCTCGACGGTGGACGCCCCCCCGGTCGCCCCCGTCTTGTCCATGGCGTCAAGGCGCAGCCGGATCTCCTGCAGCGCGCTGGCGACCGACCGTTCCTCGACAATGTGATCGTGCACGGTGCGCGCGAGCAGCTCGCGCATCCGGTCGGCGACGCCCGGCGGCTGCCCGTTGTAGCCAGGCTGCCCGTTGTAGGAAGCCTGGCCGTTGTAGGCGGCTTGGCCGTTGTAGGCCGACGCTGAGCCGTTGTAGGCGGCAGGCGCGGACTGGCTGGTGCGCAGCAGCAGGTGGTTATTCCCCGGTTGATCCATCTTGCTCCCCCGTACGCTCCGGCTATGGAGTGCGATCACTCTAGTAGCTCATCGTGTCCGTGCGTGCACGAGCTGCTAAATCATCAGGTCGCGCCCCGTGCTTCGATGGCCGCCGGCCGCGCCCGGCGGGCCGTTACCTGTCCGTGTTGACGCGGTCGGTAGTGCCGACTAGGGTTCGGGGTTAGCACTCACTGATGTAGAGTGCTAATGCGACGAGGCAGGTCTGACACCGCGACGGCAGGCTCACCTGGTCGCCTCGCAAGCACTCACCCATTAGACATTTCCGAAGGGGGAGGTCAGACATGACGACCGCCACCAAGGTTGTTCTCAAGCCGCTCGAGGACCGTATTGTGGTCCAGCCGCTCGAGGCCGAGCAGGTTACCGCGTCCGGGCTCGTGATCCCGGACACCGCGAAGGAGAAGCCCCAGGAGGGCAAGGTCCTCGCGGTTGGCCCGGGTCGTTTCGACGACAAGGGCGCGCGCGTACCCGTCGACGTCAAGGTCGGCGACGTGGTGCTGTACAGCAAGTACGGCGGCACGGAAGTCAAGTACTCGGGCGAGGAGTACCTGGTGCTCTCGGCCCGTGACGTACTCGCGGTCATCGAGAAGTAGTTCAAGCGCCGCGCGGGCCTCTGGCTGCCCCGGCAGCTGGGGGCCCCGTCGCTGTCCGACACCACACCTGTACCAACCGTAGGTTGAGGTAAGTCAATGCCCAAGATCCTGGAGTTCGACGAGGACGCCCGACGCCACCTTGAGCGTGGCGTGGACAAGCTCGCCGACACCGTGAAGGTGACGCTCGGCCCGCGCGGCCGCAATGTCGTCATCGACAAGAAGTGGGGCGCTCCCACGATCACCAACGACGGCGTGACCGTCGCCAAGGAGATCGAGCTGGAGAACCCGTACGAGAACCTCGGCGCGCAGCTCGCCAAGGAAGTCGCCACCAAGACGAACGACGTCGCCGGTGACGGCACCACCACCGCGACCGTGCTCGCCCAGGCGATGGTCCACCTCGGGCTCCGCTCGGTGGCGGCCGGCGCCAACCCGATGGACCTCAAGCGCGGCATCGACGCGGCCGCCGCTGCCGTCTCCGAGCTGCTGCTCAAGTCGGCCCGTGAGGTGACCGAGCAGACTGAGATCGCGCACGTCGCGACGATCTCCGCGCAGGACGCCAAGATCGGCGAGCTCATCGCCGAGGCGTTCGACAAGGTCGGCAAGGACGGCGTGGTCACCGTCGAAGAGTCGCCGACGATGGGCCTCGAGCTGGAGTTCACTGAGGGCCTCCAGTTCGACAAGGGCTACATCTCGCAGTACTTCGTCACCGACCAGGAGCGTCTTGAGGCCGTTCTCGAGGACGCTTACGTCCTCGTCAACCAGGCCAAGATCTCCTCCATGGCCGACTTCCTGCCGCTGCTCGAGAAGGTCGCGCAGACCAAGAAGCCGCTGCTGGTGATCGCCGAGGACATCGACGGCGAGGCGCTTGCCACCATCGTCGTCAACAAGATCCGCGGCCTGCTCAACATCGCCGCGGTCAAGGCCCCCGGTTTCGGTGACCGCCGCAAGGCCATGCTGGCCGACATCGCCACGCTGACCGGCGCGACGCTCGTCAGCGAGGACCTCGGCATGAAGCTGGAGTCGGTCGGGCTCGACGAGCTCGGCTCGGCCCGCCGCATCGTGGTGACGAAGGACAACACCACGATCGTGGACGGCGCGGGCGACCAGACCGCGATCCAGGAGCGGATCCGTCAGATCCAGACCGAGATCGAGGCCACGGACTCCGACTGGGACCGCGAGAAGCTGCAGGAGCGGCTGGCCAAGCTGTCCGGCGGCGTCTGCGTGCTCCGGGCCGGCGCGGCCACTGAGGTCGAGCTCAAGGAGAAGAAGCACCGCCTTGAGGACGCCATCTCCGCGACGCGCGCCGCGATCGAGGAAGGCATCATCCCCGGCGGCGGCTCCGCGCTCGTGCACGTCGCGGCCGCGCTCGACGACCTCGGCACGACCGGGGACGTCGCGACCGGCGTGACCGTCGTCAAGAAGGCGCTGTCCGAGCCCGCTCGCTGGATCGCGCTGAACGCGGGCCAGGAGGGCTCGGTCATCGTGGCCAAGACCGCCGAACTGCCCGACGGCCACGGCTACAACGCCGCCACCGGCGAGTACGGCGACCTGATGGCCCAGGGTGTTATCGACCCGGTCAAGGTCACCCGCTCCGCGGTGCAGAACGCCGCCTCCATCGCCGGCATGCTGCTCACGACCGAGACCCTGATCGTCGAGAAGCCCGCCGAGGAGGAGCCGGCCGCTGAGGGCCACGGCCACGGCCACAGCCACTAGCTCGGCCGCTTTACCCGCTTTACCCGCGAACGCGGGGGCAACGGATCACCCGCCGCCCCCGCGTTCGCCGTTTCCCTGGTCTGCCCCGTGCTACGGGACGCGGGTGCCGCCGTACGAGGCGGTCAGCGCGTCCGCCACGGCCTCGGCGTCGGCGTCGGCCACGTCGCCCGGGTACTCCGGCAGCAGGTCGTCCCAGACGACCAGCCACGACCCGAACAGCTGCGCCTGCCCCTGCGGCCGGGCGAAGAACCAGACGTGCAGGTGCGCCCCGCCGTCCCCGATGCGGTAGACGTGCGAACGGGCGATGTGCGGCAGCCCCTCCACGTGGCGGACGATATGCGCGGAGATCACCCCGAGCTCGGCCGCCAGCTCATCAGGCAGGTCGTTCATGTCGCAGTGATCGCGCGGGTACAGCATCAGCACGAGCGGCACGCCGACGCCCCCGACCCGGCTGAGCCGCCAGTTGCGGGTGAACCAGATCCCTTCGTCCCGCTTGCCGCACGTGCCGCAGTCGGCCGGGTCCTCACCGTGCCGCGGCGGCTCGGGCACCGCCGGCGCCCGCAGCGGCGCCACCCGCAGCCCCTCCTGCTCGAACGGGCTGATCTCCCATCCGGTCATCCGGGACAGCGGTAGCCGCCCCTCACTGTCGGCGGCGGCAAGCGCATGGTCATAAAACTCATCAGGTCGCAAAGCCATGCCAGCACCCTAATGACCAGCAGCCGCCGCGTCCGCCGATGCCCCCGCCGGCCCGTTGACCCGCCCAGCCGTAGCCACCTCGACCCGCTCAGGGCCACCACGGCCAGCGCCACCCCAACCCCCGCCCCACGCACCGTTCCCACGGCCCTCCCGCAGTGCCACCCAACCCCCGCCCTACGGCACCGTTCCCACGGCCCCTCCCGCGGTGCCACCCAACCCCCGCCCCACGCACCGTTCCCACGGCCCCTCCCGCGGTGCCACCACAGCCCCCGCCCTACGGCACCGTTCCCGCGGCCCCTCCCGCAG
>DASYAD010000150.1:0-3170 GCA_036501515.1 Trebonia sp.
CGCTCCCGCGCCTCGTCCTCGGTAGCCAGGGCCCGGCGCGGATGCGTCCCCAGCCAGCGCATGACGTCGTCGCGCGAGTAGAGGTCGAAGAACGCGGGGAGGTCGGCTTCCTCCCAGTGCCGCAGCAGCAGGCGCGGTGTCCGGGTCAGTTCCACCGGGCGCTACCGGCCGGCGTGACGCTCGTGGAGCCGGGCGAACCTGGCGCGCTGGGACTCGAGCATCTGGGCCTCCGTGGTCGCCTCGTCATCGTAGGCCGGGGAGATGACCGGGGAGGCGTAACGCACCTCGATCACGATGATCGCCTTGGCCCGCCCGGCCAGTTTCGAGCCGTCCGCGTGCATCCGCTCGACGCCCTCGCTGAACACGGCCGAGCCCGGCTCGTGGATCACCGCCGGGCCCTTGAACCGGTAGCCCTTGCGCACGAAAGGGTCGACCACGTTGACCTCGACGGACGACCCGGCCGCGATGTTCGCGGTCGTCTGCGGCGAGCAGATGTCCGCGAAGAACAGGTGGTCGTCATCCCACACCCGGGTCGACCCCCGCGGCGAGAGGTTCGGCGACCCGTCCGGGCAGACGGTCGCGTGGAACGCGAGCTTCTGCTCCTCCACCAGCCGCTTCATGTCGCCGGTGAGAATTCCCATCGCTGCCTGCCCAGGTCTCGGTTCCCGTCCACGCTACCGCCGCCGGTTTCACCCCGTAGCCCGCACGCCATGATGGTCTCGTGACCGCACAAACGCCGGCCAGCGGCGATGAGCAGCCCGGGGTGGCCTTTCCCGTTGCGGCGGACGGGCGCCGGAGCACGTCGGCGCTGGGCCAGGCGGTCGTCGCCGACGCCCTGAGCCGGGTCGACCAGGCCGGGGCGCTCGCCGCCAGCCGGGAGTCCAACTGGCGTGCGGGCTACCTGGCGCACTTCCGCCGGCTGATCGAAGCCGGGCTGGCGTCGAGGCAGGCCGCGCTATCGGTGGCCCGCGACGGCCTGGCGTCATTGCACCAGCGGATGCGCGTCACCAGCGCGGACGGCACGGAGAGCGGGCTGGACTCGCTGGTCTCGGCGGCGGCCCGGCACGAGCTGGCCACGGTCACGGTGACCGGTACCGGGGAGCCGGAACGCGTGCTGTCGGTCCCTTACCGGGGGGAGCGGCTGAGCGGTGATGCCCTGCTGCGGCAGCTGGAAGCGTGGGTCGCCGCCGGTGTCGTCGAGCCGTCCTGCGCGGACGCCGTCGCCACGGTGGCGGCGAGCCCGCGGCTGCTGGCCCTGCCCGGCCGCACGGTCGCGGTGCTCGGCGCGGGCGCCGAGATCGGCCCGCTCTCGGTGCTGCTGAGCTGGGGCGTCAGGGTGGCGGCCGTCGACCTGCCGAGCCCGGCCATCTGGGAGCGGGTGCTCGCGATGGCGCGGGGCAGCGCGGGCACGCTGCTCGTCCCGGTCGTGCGCGCAGGGCCGGGCGACGGGACCGGCGGCGGCGCCGACCACCCAGATCTGGCCGAACGGGCGGGCTTCGACCTAGCCGGCGACGTCCCTGCCCTCGCTGGCTGGCTGGCGGGCACCGACGGCCCGCTGACGCTCGGCAACTACGTCTACGCCGACGGCGCGGCCAACGTCCGGGTCGCCAGCGCCGTCGACGCGCTGACCGTGCGCCTGACCGCCGGTCGCCGCGACGTCTCGCTCGCGTTCCTGGCCACGCCCACTGACGTGTTCGCCGTGCCCGCCGAGGCGGTCGCCCAGTCGGCCCGCGCCTACGCGGGCCGGCCTCCGGCCGCGAAGCTCGGCCGCGGGTCGCTGCGCGCGCTGTCCGGCGGGCGGCTGCTCCGCCCCGCCTACCCGCCCGGGGCCGATCCGGGTATCTGCGACAGCCTGATCGCCCAGCAGGGACCCAACTACGTGCTGGCCAAGCGCCTGCAGCGGTGGCGCGCCACGGTCGCCCGGGACGGCGGCGCGGCCGTGTCGATGAACGTCGCCCCGCCGACCCGCACCCGGTCGGTGACCAGGAACCGCGTCCTGGCCGCGGCGTACGCGGGGGCCGGCCGGTTCGGCGTGGAGGTCTTCGAGCCCGCCACCACCCGGACGCTCATGGCCGCGCTGCTCGTCCATGACCTGGAAACCGGCGGTAAGCCGGCCGCGGCCCATCCCTGGGAGGACGAGGCGCACGCGGCTGCGCACGGCGGGCTGTGGCGGATCGCCTACACCCCGCGCAGCGCCCTCGGGCTGGCGGCGCTGCTCGGCTACGCCGCGGCCCGGCGCGGCTCCTTACGTCAGGCAGTTACAGTTCGGCAACCAGCATGTCTTTGTGTGACTACTGGTTGATATGGTCGGCCAATGATGATCTCTCATGGGTCAGGCCGGGCCCGGTGGTTCGGCAGCATGCCGCGCAAGGCGGCCGTGGTCGGGTTGCTGTGCATTCCGCTGGCTGCGGCGGGCTGCAGTTCATCCAGCAGCTCGTCCGCCGCCACCGGCGGGGCGAGCAGCTCCGCGGCCGGATCGCCGTCCGCTTCCGCCTCGTCGTCCGCGACGGGATCGGGGCCGGTCAACGTCCTGTACGCCGGGTCGCTGGTCGACCTGATGCAGAAGCAGGTCGGGCCGGCCTTCCAGACGGCGACCGGCTACAGCGTCTCCGGCATCTCGGCCGGTTCCAAGGACCTGGCCGCGGAGATCAAGGGCAAGGTCCACCAGGGTGACGTGTTCATCAGCGCCAGCCCCAAGGTCAACGCCACGCTCGAGGGCGCCTCGAACGGCAGCTGGGTGTCGTGGTACGGCACGTTCGCGACGTCGGCACTGGTCCTCGGCTACAACCCGAAGAGCAAGTTCGCTAACGACCTGAAGACCAAGCCGTGGTACACGGCCATCACCGAGCCGGGGATCAAGGTCGGGTTCACCGACCCGGCCACCGACCCGAAGGGCGTGCTCGCCGTCCAGGCGATGACCGACTTCGCCAAGTCGAAGAACCTGCCGGCGCTGACGGCGCTGTCCACCAACAAATCGGACATCTTCCCCGAGGAGACCCTGGTCGGGCGGCTGCAGTCGGGTCAGCTCGACGTCGGGTTCTTCTACACCGCCGAGGCCACCGCGGCCAGTATCCAGACCGTGCCCCTCACCGGCGAGCCCCTCAAGGCCACCTACACGATCACCATCTTGAACAAGGCGCCGCACGAGGCGGGCGCCGAGGCGTTCGTCA
>DASYAD010000151.1:0-32397 GCA_036501515.1 Trebonia sp.
AAATCCTACGCCCGGGCGGATCAGCCGCCCCGCAGGCGCGCTTGGCGGGCACCGGGGCGGCATTTAGGATCGGTCCATGGCCCACGAACAGCAATCAGCGATGCCGACCCACGAGGTCACCAACCAGCCGCCGCCGCTTGACGGCTACGACGCGTCAGCCGACCCGGCGCTGCGCACCGCGCTGACCGTGTTCGGCGCGGCGGACGCGGTCGAGCGGGTCAGCAGGCTCGGGCTGCTCGCGGGGGCGGCGCGCACGCAGGAGCAGGGGCGCCTGGCCAACGAGAACCCGCCGCGGCTGCGCACCCACGACCGGTACGGGCACCGTGTCGACGAGGTCGAGTTCCACCCCGCCTGGCACGACCTGCTCGGCACCGCCATCGCGAGCGGCCTGCACGCGGCCCCCTGGCAGCAGCCGGGACCTGGCGCGCACCTGGCGCGCGCGGCCGGCTTCTACGTCTGGGGCCAGGCCGAGGCCGGCCACCTGTGCCCGGTCTCGATGACCTACGCGATCGTGCCCGCCCTCAGGCACGCTCCCGCCCTGGCGGAGCTGTACGAAGCCCGGCTCGCCGCTACGACGTACGACAGCGCGCACCGCCCGGCCGCGGACAAGCAGGGCCTGACCGCGGGCATGTCGATGACGGAGAAGCAGGGCGGCTCAGACGTCAGGGCGAACACCACCCGGGCGGTCAGGAGCGCGGACGGCAGCTACCTGGTCACCGGCCACAAGTGGTTCACCTCCGCCCCGATGGGCGACCTGTTCATGGTCCTCGCCCAGGCCGGAAGCGCCGGCCTGTCCTGCTTCCTGCTGCCGAGGATCCTGCCCGACGGAACCCGCAACGCGATGCACCTGCAACGGCTCAAGGACAAACTCGGCAACCGTTCGAACGCCTCGGCCGAGGTGGAGTACGACGGCGCCCGGGCCTGGCTGGTCGGTGAGGAGGGCCGCGGCGTGCGCACCATCCTCGACATGGTCAACGCGACCAGGCTCGACTGCGTGCTCGCGGCCGCGACCGGGCTGCGCCTCGGGGTGCTGCACGCCGCGCACCACGCTGGTCACCGCGCCGCGTTCGGCCGCAAGCTCATCGACCAGCCGCTGATGGCCAACGTGCTGGCCGACCTGGCGGTCGAGTCCGAGGCCGCGACCATGGTCGCGATGCGGCTGGCGGCCGCCGCGGACGCCGCCGCGGCCGGTGACGAGCGCGAGAAGGCCTTCCGCCGGCTGGCCCTGGCCGCGGTCAAGTACCACGTCTGCAAGCTGGCGCCGGCGCACGCGGCCGAGGCCCTCGAGTGCCTCGGCGGCAACGGCTACGTCGAGGAGTCCGGCCTGCCCCGGCTGTACCGCGAGGCGCCGCTGCAGTCGATCTGGGAGGGCTCGGGCAACGTGGCCGCCCTCGACGCGCTGCGGGCGCTGACGCGGCAGCCAGAAGCCGCCGAGGCCTTCTTCGACGAGCTTGACCAGGCGAGCGGGGCCGACCGTCGGTTCGACGACGCGGTCGCCCAGCTGCGCAAGGACGCCGCCGACCCGTCCGAGCACGCCGCCAGGCGGCTCGCCGAGTCGATGGCCGTCGCGCTGCAGGCGGCCCTGCTCATCCGCTACGGCCACCCCGCCGTGGCCGACGCGTTCGCCGCCACCCGGCTGGCCGGGGCCGGCGGCCGCGCCTACGGCACGCTCCCGCCCGGCTCCCGCACCAGGGACATCATCCCGCGGGCGGTGCCGGCGGGAAACTGGTGAGGCGGCCGCTCGCGCTAGGTTGAGCCGGTGAACCGGGTTATCTTCATGTGCGGTCCCGCCGGATCAGGCAAGTCCACGCTCGCGCGGCGCTACGAGCAGCAGGGGATGACCCGGCTGTCCTTCGACCAGGAGGCCTGGTCACGCGGCATCACCGCGATGCCGCTGCCCGATGAGGTGCGCGGCGACATCGAGCAGGTCCTTCGCGGGCGCCTGGCCGACCTGGTGCGGGCGGGCGCCGACGTGGTCCTCGACTTCTCGTTCTGGTCCCGGAGCATGCGGGAGGACTACCGGGCGTTCCTGCGGCCGTTCGGCGTCCAGCCGGAAACGGTGTACCTGGCGGCCGACCGGGCGACGGTGCTTGCGCGCATCGCCGCCCGGGCCGCCGCCGCGGGCGGCGGCGATTTCCAGCTCAGCCCCGAGCTCGCGGCCTTTTACTTCGATCATTTCGAGATCCCTGACCCGGCCGAGGGTCCGCTGACGATCGTGAAATCTGCGGCGATCGTGTTAAGTAAGGCCTGACCCCGGCGGTCGCCGTCCGCCGGGGTCAGGCCAGCCCGAGTGCCTCCGCCGCCGCCTGCGCGCACACGCGCGAGGCGCCGTAGGTGGCAAGGTAAGCGGTGCCAGGCGTCGGGGTCCAGGCGGGCACGCCCATGTCGATGACGACCGTGTCCGGCCGGGCCGCGAGGACGGCGCCGACCAGCGCGAGCACGCTGGCGGCGTCGCGGACCGCGAGCACCAGCGAACGGCCGGCGGCCTCCTCGAGCACGTCGTGGACCGCGCCGTGGCCGGCCGCCGGGTCGACCCGCACGGTGTCCGCCCAGGGTTCGAAGCCCCAGGTGAACCGGCCCGCGGCGATGTTCTCCCGCGGCTCGACCTCGATCACGAGCGGATTGGCGAGCGAAGCCGGGACCGGCCCCGAGCGCCGCAGCGCCCGCCGCGCCGCGGCCAGCCCGACGCCGGAACCAGCGCCAGGCGAGCCTGACGCGCCCGAGCCGGGCACGCCAGCGCCTGAGCCGGGCAGCCCGGCGCCGGCGCCGCCCCGGTCCGCGGCCAGCCGGGCCCGCAGCCCGGTGACCCGGTGCGCCGCCTCCTCAAGGCGCGCCCCCGCCAGCCGCCCTGAGGTCACCGCGCCGGCCAGGGCCGCGCGCACCGCGTGGTACATCGCCTCGTCGGTGTCCCGGCCCAGGCAAAGCAGGTCCACGCCGGCCAAGACGGCGAGCACCGCCGCCTCGGGGATACCGAGCGTCGTGCTGGCCGCTTTCATTTCGAGCGCGTCGCAGATCACCACGCCGCCGAAGCCGAGCTCGCCGCGCAGCAGCCCGGTGACGGCCGCCGGGGACAGCGTGGCCGGCAGCGCGCCGGTGAGTTCGGGGATCCGCAGGTGACCGGGCATGACGGCGACCGAGCCGGCCGCGATGGCGGCGGCGAACGGCGGCAGGTCCCTCCGGCGGATCTCATCCAGGGTCCCGGCCACCGTGGCCAGCGACAGGTGCGAGTCCTCGCCGGTGCTGCCGTGCCCGGGGAAGTGCTTGGTGCAGGCGGCCACGCCGGCCGACTGCAGGCCGGTCACGGCGGCCGCCACGTGCCGGGCCACCAGTGCCGTGTCCGGGCCGAAGGAGCGGGTGCCGACCACCGGGCTGCCGTCAGCGGCGAGCACGTCGGCGCACGGCGCGAGGTCGAGGTTGATACCGAGCCCGGCCAGGTCGGCGCCCATCGCGGCGTACACCGAGCGCGTCAGGGCCACGTCGTCGACCGCGCCGAGGGCGGCGTTACCCGGGTAGGGCGAGCCGGCCGCGTAGCCGACCCTGGTGACGTCCCCGCCCTCCTCGTCGATGGCGATCACCGGCTCGGACGTCGCCGCGCGGCGAAGGTCGGCCGTCAGTGCGGCAGTGTCCCCGGTCACGTTCAGGCCGAACAGCGTCACCCCCGCCAGCCCGCGCTCCAGCGCCCGCAGCAGCCACGGCGGAGCGGTGGTGCCGGGGAACGGCGGAATGAGGATCGCGTCGGCCAGCGCGGCGAGCGCCGGGTCAAGCCCGGGTTCCAGGGGGTCGAGGACCGTCATCCCTTCACCGCTCCGGCCACCAGCCCGCTGGCGAGGCGGCGCTGCGTGATGAGGAAGAAGAGGAGCACGGGAATGGTGAACAGGGTGGAGGATGCCATGATCGCGCCCCAGTCGGTGGAGTTCTGGCCGTAGAAGTACTGGACGTACAGCGGCAGGGTGAACTTGGCGGTGTCGGTGCCGAGGAAGGTCAGCGCGAACACGAACTCGTTGTAGGCGAAGATGAACGCGAACACGCTGGTGGAGACGAGCCCGGGGGACACCATCGGCAGCAGGATGCGCCAGAAGCGCGTCCAGGCGCCGGCCCCGTCGATCGCCGCCGCTTCCTCGAGCTCCTTCGGCACGGTCGCCGCGAAGTTCCGCAGCATCCAGATCGTGACCGGCAGCGCGAACGCGATGTAGACGGCGATCAGCCCGACGAGGCTGTCGAGCAGGTTGAGCTTGCGGAAGTCGATGAACAGCGAGACGACCAGGGCCTGCTGCGGCAGCAGCTGCACGATGAGAAGCATGACCAGGTAGGTGGTGCGGAACCTGAACTTGAACCGCCCGAGCGCGATCGCGGCGAGCAGCCCGATCACCGACGACACCGCGACGGCGACGATGGTGATGAACAGGCTGTTCTTGAGGAAGTTCCAGTACGACATCCCGATTACCGAACCGCTGAACACGTTGCGGAAGTTCGCCAGCGTCGGGTGCAGCGGTATCGGGTGCGGCGTCAGGGAGAAGATCTCGCTCGGCGGCTTGAACGCGCTGGAGATCATCCACAGCACCGGGAACAGCGCGAACAGGGCGACCAGCACCCCGGCCAGGTTCAGGGCGGTCTTGCGCGAGGCCTGGCCGAACCGCCGGCCGCCGCGGCGGGACCCGGCACGGCTGGACACGGCGCTGCCAGGCACAGCCTTACCGGACACGGTGGTACCGGACACAGCGTTACCCGGCACGGGGACGGACGTCATGCGAGTGACCCTTGCTTGATGGCAGCACGGACGTACCCGACCGTGACGATGAGCAGGATGATCGTGAGGACGAACGCGGCGGCGGAGGCGAGGCCGTAGTGCGGCGGCTGGGTGAACGCCTGCGAGTACTCGTAGAGCCCGAGGTTGTACTCGTCCCGGTTCCCGAGGTTCCCGGTGACGATGTACGCCTGGGTGAACATGCCGAAGTCCCAGATCGTCGACAGCAGCGCCAGCACCAGGAACACGGGGCGCAGCAGCGGGAACGTCACCTTCCAGAAGCTCCGCCACGGGCCCGCGCCGTCCACCCGCGCCGCCTCGAGCAGCTCGGTCGGCAGCGTGCGGAGCCCGGCGAGCACGGTGACGGCGATGAACGGGAAGCCGGTCCAGATCAGCATCACGGTCAGCACGCTGTAGGCGGGCAGCGTCTGGTTGGTCCAGGAGTATCCGGCCCAGTGCGCGCCGCCGCCCAGCCAGTTCGGGAGCTTCTGCAGGGCCCAGTCGACGACGCCGCCGTCCGGGTCGACCAGCCAGACGAAGATCACGCTCGCCGACACGGCCGGGGTCGCCCAGGCGAGCAGTGCCGACACGGACACGAACGTGCGCATCTTCGGCCCGAGGCGGACCAGCAGCAGGCCGACGAGCGTCCCCACGATCATCGTGAGCGGCACGACCACCAGCGCGAAGTACACGCTGGTCTTCAGCGACTGCCAGAACTCGGGGTCGTGCAGGATCTGGCTGTAGTTCGAGAACCCGATCCACTGCGACGGCAGGACGCCGCTGATCTGCATCAGCCCGTAGTTCTGGAACGAGAACAGCCCGACCTGGATCGCGGGCCACAAGATCAGCGCGCCGATGACCGCGGTCGCCGGGAGCAGCAGCAGGTAGGGGCCCGCGCCGTGCTTCTTGATCCAGATCCCGATCCGCTGCTGAACAGAAAAGCCAGACCCGGCGGATACGGAACGGGAGCGTGTGTTACCCGAACCGTCAGGCTCCGAGTGCGGGGGGGTAGAGCCGGCCGGGGAGGGGGTCCCCGGCCGGCTGTGAGAGGAGGTCACCATAGGGAAGGTACGCGGCTAACTCGCGCTGCCGGTGTTGAGCACGGACTGCAGCTGGGTGTTGGCGGCGGCCACCGTGGAGGCGAAGGGCGCCCCCTGCATCAGTGACTTCAGCATCGTCGGGATGATGTTGAGCTTGCCGTTGTCCGCGGTCGGCCAGTTCTTGGCGTTGAGCGGGGAGGTCTGGCCGTTGAGGGCGGCCTTGGCGAAGCCGGCGTTGAACGCGCCGCCGGCGGCTTCACTCGCCGAGATCTGCGCGGAGTAAGGCGAGAAGAAGCCGGACAGCGCGGCGAAGCTGGTGGAGTTGGTCGGGTTGTCCATGACCGAGATCAGGTCCCAGGCCGCCGTCTGGTTCGGGCTGGTCTTGAAGACCGCGAGGTCGGAGCCGCCCGAGAAGACCGGGGCCGGGTTCGGCCCGTTCTGGCTCGGGATCGGGAAGGACGCGATGTTGCCGGTGTCCACCGAGTTCTTCGGCAGCGTCGCCTTGGCCCACGATCCGTCGACGTACATGTCGAGCTTGCCGAGGCCGAAGTCCTCGTTCGGCCCGCCGGAGGTCGCGCCGGCGACGCCGAGCTCGGTCTCCCCGACGTACTTGGAAGCGGAGACCTTGGCGGTGGTGTAGAGGCCGACGTAGTACTTGATCGCGGCCTCGGTCGCCGGCGAAGTCAGGTCAGCGGTCCACTGGCTGCCCGACTGGGTGGCGATCTGGCCGCCCGCGCCCCAGATGAAGCTGGCGAACGCGTTGGTGTCGTTGGTGATCGCGTCGAAGCCGGTCGTGCCCGGGTAGGTCTGCTGCAGCTTCACGGCGTCGGCCTGCAGTTCCGCCCAGGTCGTGGGCGTGCTGGTGATGCCGGCCTTCTTGAACTGGTCGGTGCGGTACCACACGGCCCGCACGCCGCCGAACCACGGAACGGCGTAGGTGGTGCCGTCCTGGGTGTCGTTGGCCAGCATGCCCGGGACGATGCCCTTAGTGCCTGACCAGCTGCTCAGGTCGCTGGTGAGCGGGGCGAGGATGCCGCTCGCGGCCTCGGTGGGCGTGTCGGTGTTGCCGAGCTCGGTGATGTCGGGGATGTTCTTGCCGGACGACAGCGCGTTGTTCCAGTCCGTGGTGCGGTCGCTCCACGGGATCCAGTCGACCTTGACCTGGGTGCTGGCGTACTGCGGGAACTCCTTGTGGAATTCCGCGGTGACGCTGTTCATCCAGCTGACCTGGGAGGCGACCGAGCCGCCCATGCGCCAGACGGTGAGCGTCTTCGGCGCGTTCGACGACGAGCTGCCGGCCGTGCTGCTGGCCGTGCTGCCGGCGGAGCTGGAGCCGGAGCTGCTGCAGCCGGCGATTGCCAGCGCCGCCGCGGCGACGCCGGCGGCCGCACCAAGCACGGCCGATCTCTTCCTGAGTCCCACTTGGTGGCGCTCCTTCTGCGAGGGTGATCATTCTCGGTCAAACTTGGTAGTGACCCTTGGCACAGAAACTAACTGGAAACTTTCCTATAAGATAGACCTGTTGCCAGAACTTAACAAAGGCCGTCTTGCACGTAGCCGGCTGTAACCCGTTGGATCTTCGGAGGGGGAGACATCGTGCTGACATCTACCGGGGGCGCCCCCCCGTGCTGGACCGCGGCGTGACCGAAGCACCGCGCATGAAGCCGGGCACGCCGAGCCTGCTGCGCGAGCTGAACGACCGGGCAGCGCTTGACCTGCTGCTCACCGAGGGGCCGCTGACCCGGGCGCAGTTGTCCGAGCGCACCGGAGTTTCCAAGGTCACCGTCTCCCAGATGCTGGCCAGGCTTGAGGAACGCCGCCTGGTAATGGTCGCGGGGGAACAGGCAGGCGGGCGCGGTCCCAATGCCGCGCTGTACTCAGCCGTTCCCTCGAGCGCTTACGTTGCTGGACTATATGTCGAGTCTGACCAGGTCAGTGCCGCTGTTGCCGATGTGACCGGCCGGCGGGTGGCCGATATCAGCGTGGATCCCAACGGGGCCGACGATCCGGTCGGCCTGGTTCGCGGCGCGATCGGCCGCGCCTGCGAGAGCGCCGGGATCGACTTCTCGGCGCTGTCCGCCGTTGTCATCGGCAGCCCCGGCGTTCTCGACCCGCGGACCGGCGCGCCGCGCCTGGCGGTGAACCTGCCCACCTGGCACGAGGGCGTGCTCGAGGCGCTGCGCGAGGTGCTGCACACCGCGGTGGTGATCGAGAACGACGTGAACCTGGCGGCGATGGCGGAGCGGGCCGGCGGGGCGGCGGCCGGAGTCGACGACTACGCCTTCATCTGGCTCGGCACCGGCCTCGGCCTGGCCTCGGTCAGCAGCGGCCAGGTGCGCCGCGGCGTCGGCGGCGCGGCCGGTGAGATCGGCTGGATGCCGGTGCACGGCGCCCCGCTTCCGGCCGGCAACGAGCACCCGAGCAAGGCGGGCCTGCAGGCGCTGGCCGGCGGGCACGCGGTACAAGCCCTGGCGGCCGAGTACGGGTTCGCCCGCGCGACCCCGGCCGAGTCCGTCGCCGCCGCCCGCGCGGACCTGCTCGGGTCGGCCGACGGACGCGGCGGCGCGTTCATCGGCGAGCTCGCCCACCGGGTTTCCATCGGCGTCGCCGCGGTCTGCGTCGTGCTCGACCCGGGCCTGGTGGTGCTCGGCGGCACGGTCGGCCGGGCCGGCGGCGCGGAGCTCGCCGCGCAGGTCGCGGCCGAGGTGCCGCGGCTCTGCCTGGCCCGTCCCACGGTCGTGCCCACCGCCGTCCCCGACGAGCCGGTGCTCCTGGGCGCCATGCAGGCCGCGCTGGCGCAGGCCAGGGACGGGCTGCTCGGCTCCCTCGGCACGGTGTCGGACTCGTGACCGGGCCTGGTTCGGCTCCGTCCGGTTCGGCTCCGTCTGGTTCGGCCGGGCCCGCGTTCACCGTCGCGGCCGAGCACGTGGTCATCCCAGGCGGCATGCTCAGCCCGGGCTGGCTGACGGTGGAAGGCGGGCGCATCGCGGCCATCGGAGCGGGCGAGCCGCCGGTGCCCGCCGCCCGCCGCGGGCACTGGGCGCTGCCCGGGTTCATCGACATGCACGTGCACGGCGGGGGCGGCGCGTCGTTCACCGAGGGCGGGGAAGGCGACGCGCGCCGCGCCGCCGCCTTCCACCGCGCGCACGGCACCACCAGGATCATCGCGAGCCTGGTGACCGCCCCGGTGACGGAACTCGAGGAGCGCCTCGGCCTGCTGGCCGGCCTCGCCGACGAAGGCGTCATCGACGGTATTCACCTCGAGGGCCCGTTCTTGTCGGCCGTTCGCTGCGGGGCCCAGAACCCGCGCTTCCTCATCGACCCGGATGCCGCCGTGTTCGCCCGGCTGCACGCGGCGGCCAGGGGCTGGCTGCGGATGATCACGATCGCACCGGAACTTCCCGGCGCCACCGGGGTGATCCGGGCGGCCGCGGACGCGGGCGTGATCGCCGCCGCCGGCCACACCGACGCCTCAGCCGAGGTCACCGCCGCGGCGGTCGCGGCCGGGGTCAGCCACGCCACGCACCTGTTCAACGGCATGCGCCCGCTCGGCCACCGCGAGCCCGGCCCGGCCGGGGCGCTCCTCGACGCCCGCGTCACCTGCGAGGTCGTCGCCGACGGCGTGCACCTGCACGACACCGTGGTCAGGCTCGCCGCCCGGGCGGCCGGCCCGGGGAACCTGGTGCTGGTCAGCGACGCGATGGCGGCGGCGGGGATGCCCGACGGCGACTACCGCCTGGGCGCGCTGGCGGTGACGGTGACCGCCGGCGTCGCCCGCCTCGCCGGGGGACGAGCGAACGTTCCCGGGTCCATCGCGGGGTCGACGGCCACGATGGGACGGGTAGTCAGGCACACGGTCAGCCGGGCGGCCCTGCCCGTGGCCGATGCCGCTGCCGCCGCGAGCACCACGCCGGCCAGGCGCCTCGGGCTGGCCGCCGAGACCGGCGCGCTGCGTCCGGGTCTGGCCGCCGACCTGGTCTTGCTTGGCCAGGACTGGGCACTGACGACCGTGATAGCCAGGGGAGCGCTCGTCCCCGCGTGGCCCGTCTAAAACGACCCGGGCCGGAACGCGCAGCTGACCCCGGACATATGAATGCGCCCTCGCTGCGGATCTGTTGACAGCGAGGGCGCATTCAGCCCGGGGTGGTGCGAGCGGCGCTAGGCCGCGGGGCCGGTGGCGAGCGTGATCGTCGCGGTGTGCGACTGGCCCGAGGTGTCGGTCCAGGTGATGCTCACCTTGTCACCGGGGTGGTGGCCGACGAGGTCCTCGGTGATCTGGGTGCCGCTGGTGACCGTCTTGCCGTCAAGCGCGGTGATGACGTCGCCTTCGGCCAGCCCCGCCTTAGCCGCGGGCGACCCCGACTGAGCGGTGGAGATCTGCACGCCCGCGACGGACGAGCCGGACGAGAAGCCGCCCTCGCTGCTGCCGCTGCTGGCGGACGCGATCCCGATGCCGATGAAGGCCGTCGCGCCGGTGTGCACCGTGGCGGAGGCCTGTCCCGCCTCGATCTCCTTGGCGATGGTCAGCGCGGTGTTGATCGGGATGGCGTAGCCCTGCGTGGTGGAGCCGGCCGAGCCCGAGGACCCGGTTGAGCCGGACGACCCGGAGGAGCCCGACGAACCCGAGCCGTTGCCCCCGTCGCCGTAGCCGCCGTAGCCGCCGTTCCCCGTCCCGTCGCCGCCGAGCGAGTAGCTCGACGAGGCCGCGGTGTCGATCCCGATGATCGCCCCGTGCGCGTTCACCAGCGGCCCGCCCGAGTCGCCGGCCTGGATGTCGGCGTTGGTCTCGATCAAGCCGGTGAGCTGCTCGGAGCTTCCTGACGACTCGTCCGAGGCGGTGATCGCCTGGTTGAGCGCCGTCACCTCGCCCGACGCGACGGCGGGGGTGCCGCCGGTGCCGCCGGCGTTCCCGAGTGCCACCACGTCGTCGCCGGCCACGACCGAGGAGGAGTCCCCGGTCGACGCCACGGTGAGCCCGGAGGCGCCGGTCAGCTGCAGCACGGCGATGTCGTGCGACTCGTCGTAGCCGACCACGGTCGCCTTGTAGGTCTTGCCGTTGCCGATGTCGGTGACGCTGACCGAGGTCGCGCCGTTGATCACGTGGTTGTTGGTGAGGATCTCGCCGGTGGACGTCAGCACGATGCCGGTGCCCTTAGCGGTCGCGTCCTGGTAGCCGAGCGTGGAGGTCACGTCCACGATGCCCGGGTCGACCCGGCTGGCTATCTGCGCCGCCGTCAGCGAATCCTTTGAGGTCGACGTCGCGGTCGATCCTCCTGAGGCGGAAGCGTGCGACAACCCGACTGCCGCTCCCGCGCCCACTCCGGCCGCGACCACGGCGGTCGCCGTCAGCCCGAGCAGCGTCCGGCTGCGGTGCCGGCGCGGCGGCTCCGGCGGGTACTGCCCGTACTGGCCGTACTGCCCTTGCGGGTACTGTGCGAATGGCTCGCTCATTTGGTCCTGCCACCCCGAATCCTCGTTCGCAGCCCTGCTTCTAGCTACACATGAAGAATCGGCTCCAAACCTGGGCGGACCCCGAAGAGACCATCAGCCGGACCTAGGGGTTGTCTGAAGATTTCCTCAGCAACCTTCAGCTCGCCGAACCGCCGCCGCCCCGTCGGCCCCCGTACCGTGCAAATTCCGCGCCTTGCGGAGGATCGCGGGCGTTATCGCGCCCGCGATCCTCCACAATAAGGGATCCAGCGGAGCTGACCTTGACTTTTGGCCTCTAGCGCGGAGCGCGGCCTGGCCGGACGGGGTCCGGGAGCTTGGGCGGACAACGATGACTCCCCGCCGCGCCGGGAAGGCGCGACGGGGAGCAGCCGGGTTTTGTGCTAGATGTTCCTGAGGTTTTCCTGGCTACTTGACCGCGGCGGGCTTCTCGGCGTCGTCGCGCAGGTGCCCGTCGATCGCCTTGCCGCCGCGGGCGAGCGCGAACAGCAGCAGGCCGACGAGGAACACCACGATCATCACGATCAGCGTGATCCAGTCCAGGTTGAAGTAGCCGCGAGGCGAGGCCAGGCCGGTCGGCGCGACCACGTTGACCAGCATGACCAGCAGGTAGAGGCCGGACACGATGATCACCGGCCACGCCCAGCGCCCGAGCTGGAACTTGCCTTCCGGTACCCAGCCGCGTGCCCGCGCCACGCCCGCGCCGATGACCGTGAGCAGGAAGGACAGGTAGATACCGGACACGCCGAACGAGACCAGCGAGACCAGCACGTTGACGTTGCCCGGGTAGGTGAACCAGAGGATCTTGGTGTCGTGCGACGGCGAGGCGAACTCGAGCAGCACGAACAGCGCGGTCACCACCGCCCCGCACAGCAGCGCGTTGACCGGCGTCTTGAACCGCTTGTGGACCGCCGAGATCCAGGAAGCGGCCGGCAGCGCGCCGTCGCGGGCGTAGGAGAACATCAGCCGCGAGCCCGCCCCCTGGACCGAGGAGCCGCAGGAGAAGAACGCGAAGATGAGCAGCAGCAGCGCTATGTCCTGCACCCAGCCGGGCAGCTGGGCCAGGATGTACGGCACGCCGCCGGTAACCGCGGCGGCGAAGCTGCCCTTGCCTGACGGGATGGACAGCAGCAGCGCGGCGATCACGATGAACGAGGCGACGCCGCCCCAGATCAGCGCGTGCCGCATGGCCCGCGGCACCTGACGGCCGGCGTCCTTGGTCTCCTCGGAGATGTCGCCCGCCGACTCGAAGCCGTAGAAGATGTAGACGGGGGAGAGCACGGCGATCACCAGGGCGCCGAAGTAGGACCCGTGGAAGTCGAGCGACAGCGGGTTGGTCGCGGCGTGCTGCACGCCCTGGGTGGACACCAGGTAGCCGAGCCCGTGGTGGAACCCGTGGATGGCCAGGACGATGGCGATGCCGAGGGTGCCGAGGATCTCGACGTAGACGCCGAACTGGGCCACCCGGCCCATGACCTTGGCACCGGCGATGTTCAGGCTCGACTGGATGATCAGCAGCACCAGGGTGACCAGCAGGATTGTCCAGTGGCTGGCCGGGTTCAGGTTCCAGTTGAACCAGTTGTGCATCAGCGCGGCGAAGTAGCCGACCACCCCGGTGTCCACCGAGGCCACCGTGACCAGCAGTGCGATGCCGTAGAACCAGCCGACGAACCAGCCGTAGCGGCGCCCGACGTTGTACTTGCTGTACTGGTACAGCGCGCCGGCGACGGGATAGTGGCTGGCGAGCTCGCCGAAGACCAGCGCGACGAGGAGCATGCCGCCGACCGGGAGCCACAGGGTCCAGATGTACCCGGGGCCGCCGGTGCCGGCGCCCAGGGTGAACAGCGAGTAGACGCCGACGATGGGCGACAGGTAGGTAAAGGCGACCGAGAAGTTGGCGAACAGGCCGAGCACCCGGTTGAGCTGGGGGCGGTAACCGAGACTGGCCAGTCTCGCGTCGTCGTCATCGGTAATCGCCGGGCGCACCGGCGTGGCCTCGCTCATCGAGGTCCTCCTCAGTCTTGCTCAGGCGTTGGCGCACAGGGGAATTCAGCGGGCGGGGCCGGGTCCGCGCGGACCGGAGGCCGGGCCTTTAGCGGTAAAAGATATGGATTTGTAGTTTTAACGTCAAGACCCCGTTTCCTGTGAGGTTGCGCTTACCCCGGGTCAGCTCCGTAGAGTTAGCCCCGACGGCGGCCCGCCTAGTGATTCATGTCCCCGATGAGGAGTACACGTGAGCGCAGATGACGCCGCGGCCGGGCAGGCCACGGCGCAGTTCCGCCAGCTGGCCGAGGATTACCTCGACGACCTGGCGCGCCGTCACCCCGACCTGGCCACTGAGCTCGGCGACCACCGCTTCGACGACCGGCTGCCTGACCAGGGGGCCGCGGCGCTCGACGACGAGCGGCACGGCCTCGACCAGTTCGCGGCCCGCCTGACCGCCGTCGGTCACGCGGCCCTCGACGCCGAGCTGCGCGTCGACGCGGCCGTGCTCGGCAACGACGTGGCCCGCCGCCTGTTCGAGATCGAGGAGCTGCGCGAGCGCGCCTGGAACCCGCTGCTCGCCAACCCCGGGCAGGCCCTCTACACGTTGCTTGCCCGCGACTACGCGCCGCTGCCTGACCGGCTGCGCGCGCTGGCCGGCCGCCTGGCGGCGGTGCCCGCGGCGCTCGCCGCCGCCCGCGGCGAGCTCGGCCGGATGCCGCGGGTGCACCTGGAGACGGCGATCGGGCAGTTCGACGGCACCATCGGACTGGCCACCGAAGAGGTCAACGCGGCCCTGCGGCAAGCGTCAGGCACGCCAGGCGCCGCCGCGGCCGCCGCCGACGTCGAGCGGGCACAGCCCGCCGCGCTGACCGCCCTCGCCGGGCACCGGGACTGGCTGTCGGCCAGGCTCGCGGGCGACGACCCGGCGGCTGGCGGCGCCGGGTTCGCCGACCCGCGCCTCGGCCAGGAACTGTTCGCGCGCAAGCTGTCGCTGACGCTGTCGGCCGCCGCGGACGCGGGCGTGATCCTGGCGCGGGCCGAGGCCGACCTCGAGCGGGTGACGGACGAGATCACCGAGGTCGCCGGGCAGCTCGGCGGCAGCCCGCGCGAAGTGCTCGGCCAGCTGGGCGCCGCCGCCCCCGACGAGGCGACGATCCTGGCGTTCTGCGCCGACGCGCTCGCGCAGCAGACCGCTTTCGTCCGCTCCCGCGACCTGGTCACGCTGTACGACGACCCGGTCGAGGTGATCGACATGCCGGAGATCAACCGGGGCATCGCGGTCGCCTACTGCGACCCGCCGGGGCCGCTCGAGCCGGTGCCAGGCGCGACGTTCATCGCCGTCTCGCCGACGCCGAAGGACTGGCCGTCCGAGCGGGTCGCCTCCTTCTACCGTGAGTACAACCGACACATGGTGCACAACCTGATGGTGCACGAGGCCATGCCAGGGCACTACCTGCAGCTGCAGCACTCGCGCCGGTTCGCTGGCGCGACCGCGCTGCGCGCGGCGCTGTGGTCGGGACCGTTCGTCGAGGGCTGGGCGGTGTACGCCGAGGAGCTGATGTCCCGCCACGGGTACCCAGGGGAGGGCGACCCGGCCGCGGTCCGCATGCAGCAGCTCAAGATGCAGCTGCGGATGGTGATCAACGCGATCCTCGACGCCCGGGTGCACGCGCACGGGATGACGCACGGCGAGGCGATGGAGCTGATGACCGGGCGCGGGTTCCAGGAGGACGGCGAAGCCGCGGGCAAGTGGCGCCGCGCCCAGCTCACCTCGGCCCAGCTGTCCACCTACTACGTCGGCTACACGGAAGTCGCCGACCTGGCCGCGGACCTGCTCGGCCGCGGGCTGCCCGAGCGCGCCGCGCACGACAGCATGCTCGCGCACGGCTCACCGCCGGCCAGGCTGCTGCGGACCCTGCTGTAGCCGTCAGTCCAGCCGGAGCAGTGCCGCCGCGTTCTCCCCGGCGATCTTCGCCACCTCGGCCGCCGGCAGCGGCAGCGCGTCGAGAAGCTCGCGTCCCCTGCCGTTGGGGCTGAACGGGTAGTCGACGCTGAACAGCACCCGGTCGAGGCCGAAGACCGACAGGGCGCACAGCACCGGCGGCAGGCTGAACATCCCGCTCGTCGTCACCCAGACGTGGCGCAGCAGGTACTCCGACATGTCCGCGCCGAGACCAGTCAGCGAGCGCGGCATCATGTCGTCCACCCGGTCAAGCATGAACGGGATCATCTCGCCGCAGTGCCCGATGATCACCCGCAGCCCCGGGTGCCGGTCAAAGCTCCCGGAAGCGGCCAGCCGCAGCGTGTGCAGGCCCGCCTCCGCGTGCCAGCCCCAGGCGTTGGTGGCCAGCGCCGCCGCCGACGGCGCGGGCAGCCCGGCGTAGAACGACGACCGCACGGCGGCCGGCGGCGGTGCCGGGTGCAGGTACAGCGGCACGTCGAGGGCGGTGAAGCGGGACAGCAGCACGGAAAACTCCGGGTCGTCAAGGAACCGGCCGTTGGTGCCGATCGTGCTGTTGACCAGGCCGCCGACGAAGCCGAAGCCGGCGACGCAGCGGCTGAGCTCTGCCGCCGCCGCGGACGGCGACCCGGTGGGCAGCGTCGCGAACCCGGCCAGCCGCCCGGGCGCCGACGCGATGACCGCGGCCAGGTAGTCGTTCGCCTGGCGGGCAGCGGCGACGCCCGCCTCGCCGCTCAGGCCCTGGGCGGCGGGCTGGGCGTGCGACAGCACCTGCAGGTCGATCCCCGCGGCGTCCATGTCGGCGAGCCGCGCGGCGCCGGTGTCCCTGAGCGCGGCGTCGAGCAGCGCCCCGCGCGGGCCGGCGAGCACCCCCGTCCCCGGCCGCGGCGCCAGTTCGCCGGTCCAGAAGTGCTCCTCAAGAGCGATCGTCCGCATAACGGACATCATCCCGAACGGGAGCGGCGTCCCCCGTCACCGCCCCGTCTCCGGAACCGCCGGCGGCCGCGGCGCGGGGGATTAATTCCGGCATGCGGAACCGCGGAAGCGGAGAGGGAAACAGCAGCAGGGAGCCGAATATCCCGCCCGCCACGGCGATCCACAGGGCCGGGCGCAGGCCGAGCATGGTGCCGAGGATCCCGCCGAGCAGCGCCCCGGCGGGCCTGGTCCCGTAGTTGATGGCCTGGAACGCCCCGGCTACGCGGGCGCGCAACGCGACGGGGATCACCACGCCGAAGATCGCGGCGGTGCTGATGTCGAGCACCATGACACCGAACCCGCTGAAGAAGCACGCGGCGAACAGCATCAGCAGGGTGGCGGCGCTCGGCCCCGACGCGGCGAGCGGCACCAGCGCCAGCGGCACGGTGAACACCAGGCAGCCCATCACGTAGACCAGTCCGGCGCCGAGCCGCGCGGTCAGCCGCTTGCACAGCACCGAGCCGAGGATGCCGCCGACGGCGCCCGCGCCGATGACCGCGCCGAGCAGCCCAGGCCTGACGCGCAGGGTCCGCACCGCGTACAGCATGAACAGCGCCTCGAACATCAGGTTGAAGAAGTTGACCACGGCGACGCCGGTCAGCGACGCGCGGACGATCGGCGACCTGGCGATGAACCGCAGCCCGGCGGTCAGCCCGTCCGCGCCGTCCGCGGCCGGGGGCTCGGCGGGCCTGATCGTGCCGAGCTGAAACGCCGAGCCGAGGAACGACAGGGCGTCCAGGATCACCGCGTAAGGCCCGCTCAGCGCCTGGACAAGCAGCCCGCCGACCGACGGGCCGCCGAGAAACGACAGCGCCCGGCTGCCGTAGATCAGCGACTGCCCGTCGACGTACTCCTCCGGCTCCACGATCGACACGAACAGCGTTCCGTCCGACACGGTGAACAGCACCGAGAGGGCGCCCGCGGCGAACGTCACCACGCAGATCTGCACCAGCGTCAGCATGTGCAGCGCGTAGCACAGCGGGATCGTGGCGAGCACGGCCGCCCGGCCGAGGTCGGCCATGATCATCGCGCTGCGCCGCTTGCCCCGCCGGTCCACCCAGGCGCCGGCGTGCAGCGCGAACAGCAGGCTGGGCAGCCATTCGAGCGCGGTCAGGTAGCCCATCTCGTAGGCCTTGGCGTGCAGCACGAGGACGGCGGTGAGCGGCAGCGCGACCGAAGAGACCTGGTCGCCGAACATCGACACGGTCGACGCACCCCAGTAGCGCCGGAACACCCGGTTCCGCAGCAGTGGCGGTACCAGATCGCGGCTGTCCGCCCCTGCTTTCATCGCCATCAAAGCGTAAGGGCTGAACTCGGACAATGCACGCGTCAGTGGTCATTTCCGCCGACGCGGGCGGATAAGCCCAGCTCCGGGCGCGAAAAAACGGGACCGAACGTGCGCGCCCGGCTCCGCGACGTCGCCGACGGGTGCTATTCGGCCACCGGCTCCGCCCGCGGGTCGCCCGCCAGTCCCGCCAGCGGCGCCCCGTCACCGGCCGGGAACTGCCAGGCGGCGGCCGAACTGCCGGACGCGGCGGAGGCCGGCCACTCCCGCTGCTCCGTCAGCGCTTCCCTGGCGGCCATGAACGCCATGTAGGGAATGAGGTCGACCGAGCGGCGCAGCACCCAGCCGGTGCCCTTGGTCGCCATCCACAGGGCGTCGTCGCGGCGGGACGGCGGGGTGCCGGTCGGCTCGCAGCCGGGTCGCGCCGCCACCGGGAACCCGGCCTCGGCCAGCCGGTCCCAGAGCCGGCAGGCGATCAGCCGGTGGCCGCGCTCGTTGGGGTGCAGCCGGTCCACCGACCAGTTACGCCGGTCGTAGGTTTCCTCGTCGGTCGACGCGTCCCAGTGGACGGTCCCGTAGTGCGCCGCGATCCGGTCGAGTTCCGCGTTGACCGCCCGCATCCGCCGCGACAGCGGCTTCGCCAGCGCGGACGGCAGGCCGAACATCTGCGCCGGGTCAGGCAGCCGCATGGTGATGACGGTCGCGCCGCGCGCCCTCAGCGCCGCCACCGTCCGCGCGGTGGCCTGCCCGGTGCGCACCGGGTCGAACCCGGCCCGCAGGGTGTCGTTGATGCCGGCGACGACGGTGGCGACGTGCGGCCTGAGCAGCAGCGCGCTCGGCAGCTGGTCCCGCTCGACGTGCTTGGCCTGAGCGCCGTTGGCGGCCAGGTTGTGCAGTTCCGGCTTAGGCAGCCCGCTCGCCAGGTGGCAGGCCCAGCCGCGCCAGCCGCCGGGCACCGGGTCGCCCACGCCGAGGGTGATCGAGTCGCCGAGGGTAACGATCCGCGTCATGTCATACCTGCCTCATGAGGGACGGGGCCGGGAGGTACGGAGGTCGTCCGCCCGGAGACCACAGCTAGGCGGCGAGCCGGGCGGCCAGCGCGCCGGAGTCGATGACGGCCGCGTAATGGCCGACCAGTTCGTCGGTGAGGGCGGACCAGGACCTGGCGAGCACCCGCCGCCTGGCGGCCGCGCCGAACCTGGCCCGCAGGGCCGGGTCGGCGGCCAGCGTGCGCACCGCCGCCGAGAGGGCGTCAGGATCGCCGGGCCTCACCAGGTACCCGGTGCCGCCGTCGCTCACCAGGTCAAGCGGGCCGCCCGAGGCGGGCGCGACGACGGGCAGGCCGCTCGCGGCGGCCTCCTGGACCGTCTGCCCGAAGGTTTCGTAGGGTCCGGTGTGCACGAACACGTCAAGCGAGGCGTAGATGCGCGCCAGGTCCGCGCCGTAGCGTATGCCGAGGAAGACCGCGCCGGGCAGCGCGGCCCGCAGCTCCTCCTCCATCGGGCCGCCGCCGGTCACCGCCAGCTTGACCCCTGGCAGGGCGGCGACGGCGGCCAGCAGGTCGACGCGCTTCTCCACCGCGAGCCGCCCGACGTAGCCGACGATCACCTCGCCGTCCGGCGCGATCCCGGCCCGTAGCCGCTCGTCCCGCAGGGCCGGGTGGAACCGTTCGGTGTCGACACCGCGGCCCCACTGCCAGACCCGCTCGAACCCACGGGAGTCCAGGTCAGCCTCGGTCGTGCTTGACGGGGCGAGGGTGCGGCCCGCGCTGTTGTGGATGTCGCGCAGCCAGCGCCAGGCGAAGGCCTCGGTCGGCCGGCCCAGGTGATAGGCGCGGGCGTAGCTCGGCAGGTCAGTCTGGTACACCGCCACGGTCGGCAGGTGCTCGGCCCGCGCCACCCTGGTGCCCCATGCGCCGAGCGCGACGGGGCTGGCCAGGTGGACGACGTCGGTCCCGTGCCGGACGATCGCCCGCCGCGTCTTCGGTGTCGGCAGGCCGAGCCGGAAGGTCGGGTAGCCCGGCACGGCCACGGACGGCACGCGTTCGACGGGGAAGGGGAGCCGGCTGTCGGCGGCCGCCGCGGAACGGCCGGGCTCCGGTGCGATGACCAGCGGGTGATGACCCTTGCGCACGAGGTTCTCCGCCACGCGCGCTACGCAGTGTGCGACGCCGTTAACGTCAGGCGGGAACGACTCCGTAATGATCGCGATCCTCATGCTCCCAAGATCGCCATACGGCCTGTCGAATTGAGCCACCGCGCCGTTAAACAGAAACGAACGATCGAGCAACACTTGGTGACGCGGGTTTTCCGCCCGCCGGACGAGCCGGGCGCGGCCCGCGCGCCCGGCTCGGCGAGACCGCGGCTAGGCCGGCTGTCCCTGCTTGGCGAAGACCTGCGTCAGCGTCGCGCAGAAGGCGGGCAGGTCGTCCGGCTTCCGGCTGGTCACCAGCGTGTTCGGGCCAGCCGGGCAGACCTGGACCACCGCATCGACCCAGTTGCCGCCCGCGTTCCTGATATCGGTCTGCAGGCTCGGCCATGAGGTGAGCGCCCGGCCGCGCACTAGGTCGGCCTCGACAAGCAGCCACGGGCCGTGGCAGATCACCGCGGCTGGCTTGCCCGCCTCGAACAGGCGCTTGACGAACGAGACGGCGCCGGGCACCGTGCGCAGGAAGTCGCTGTTGGCCACCCCGCCGGGCACCACCGCCGCCGCGTACGCGGTGTAGTCGGCCTCGCCGAACGTGCGGTCCACAGCGAACGTGTCCGCCTTCGTGAGGTGATTGAAGCCCTGCACCTCGCGGCTTTCCGGCGCGATGAGCTCGGGTGTGCCGCCCGCGTCCTTGACCGCCTTCCACGGAGCGGTGAGTTCCGCCTGCTCCACGCCTTCGTTCGAGGTAAGGAACGCGATCCGCAGTCCCTTCAGCTCGCTTGCCATCAGGAGCATCCCCCTTCGGCTAGACAACAGAAGCGCGGTCCCGGCTCAGCCGGAACCGAACCTTTCCGCTGCCCGGCCGCGGCCGCCCTATGCGTCGTCCCCGCCCTGTTTTCGCGCGCGGTTAAGCGCCGGCCTGCGCACCTCGGCGGCGGTCGCGGCGGGTCTCGCGCACCTTGCGGATCACCGGCAAGGCGGCGAAGTAGCTGCCGGCGGCCGAGCTGAGGCCGATGCCGGTGTCGACCGAGATGCGGCCCTGCTTCGCCCAGTAGACGTCCTGGAGATCGAGCAGCAGCGCGAACTCGTCGACGATCAGCGCGAGCCCGGCGCCGTAGACGAGGGCGGTGCCCGGGTGGCGGCGGACCTTCTCCTCGCCCCTGACCGCGATCGCGCCAACGCCGGCCAGCATCGCGATGCCCCACATGTAGTGGTGCAGGTGCTCGCCGCCGACGCTCAGGTTCTTGAACGGCCCCTTGCCGTCCCTGATCGCGTGGGTGACGCCGCGCACCCCGCTGAAGGTTCCGGTGAACGCGAGCCAGCTGATCAGGGCCGACTGCTGCCCGGCATCCAGTTCACTGCCAAACGCGTCGCGGATGTCCGCGATCACAGAGCGTTTTCCCATTCCGCGCACGATACTCGCGGCGCTGACCCGGTGTTAGGTTGAGGCCAGGTACGGGGGAGGCCCCGCGCGAAAACAGGGAGGGACCGCCGATGGGCAGCGACCGGTACGCACTGCTGGTAGTGGACATGCAGAACGGGTTCTGCCATCCGGACGGTTCGTTCCCGCGGATCGGCCGCGGCTGCGAGGGCGCGATGGATGCCGTCGCCAACGCGGCGACCGCGGTCGGCCAGGCTCGCGCGGCCGGGGTGCCCGTCGTGTTCACCAGGCACGTGTACCGGCCAGGACGGGCGGACGAGGGGCCGGCCCTGATCAGGAACAGTCCCGAGCTCGCCGGCTTCGCCGGCCTGGCGGCCGGCAGCTGGGACGCCGAGGTCTGCGACGAGCTCGGCTGCGGCCCGCGGGACATGGTGGTGGACAAGGTCCGCTTCGACGCGTTCCAGTGGACGTCGCTCGAGCCGCTGCTGCGCGGCCTCGGCGCCACCGCGCTGATGATCTGCGGCGTAGTGACCAACATCTGCGTCGAGTCGACCACCAGGTCCGCCTTCATGCGCGACTTCCCCGTCACGCTGCTCGCCGACTGCTGCGCGGCCAGGACCCGCCGTCTGCACGAGCTGTCGCTCGAGGTGCTCAGCAGCTACGAGCTGGCCGAGATCGCCAGCGTGACGGCGGGCTTCGACGCCGGCAAGCCGGAGGCCGCGGCCGGGCGCCTCACGTCCCCGGTGCTCGCTACCGCCTGACCCGTCCGGCCCGTCCGGCCCGCCCGCCCGCCAGCCGGGGCGAGAGCTGGGCGGCGAGCCGCCAGCCGAGCAGGAACAGCCCCAGGAACGCGAGCGCGACGACGATGAACGCGGCCGCCGTGCCCTGACCCGACACCACCCGCAAGATCATGCCGACGGCGACCGTGCACAGCCAGAGCGTGATGCCTTCAGGACGGACGCGCAGCGGCCGCCGCCAGGCGCGGGCGGCCGCCCACCCGGCCGCGAGGCCGCACAGGAAAGGCCAGGACGTCGACGCGATCCCGGCCAGCGACTCGCCCTGGACGTGGCTGGCCCGCCCGATCACCACGAAGATCAGCACGCAGCCGACGTCGAGCACCGCCGCAATCCTGACCTGCCGCATGCGGGAAAGCCTATCCGGGCCGCGAAGCCACGCATCCGTTCGGTAGGAGGGGGACAGGCGGCGGCCGATGCCCGCACATTTGCGATTCAGGGGGCATTACATGGACGTTTGTTTATATAAATTTCAGCTAACGGGGCGATCATGGGGGGATGGGTACCTGGGTAGTCCGCATCGCCGGCGATGCGGACGGCAACGGCGCCGGCCCCCGGCTCGCGGTCAAGGACTGCATCGACGTGGCGGGCCTGCCGACGACGGCGGGCTGCCCGGTCGTGGCCGAGATGGCCGAGCCCGCCGAGACAGATGCCCCGGTGGTGGCCTCCGCTCGCGAGGGCGGCGCCCGGATTGCCGGCAAGACGGCCCTCACCGAGCTGTGCTGGTCCGCGAGCGGCGTCAACCGCTGGGCGGGCACGCCGGCCAACCCGCGCGATCCCCGGCGGCTCCCAGGCGGCTCATCGAGCGGGTCGGCGGTCGCCGTGGCGACGGGACAGGCAGACGTCGCCCTGGGCACCGACACCGGCGGCTCGGTCCGTATCCCCGCCGCCTGCTGCGGCGTGGCCGGCCTCAAGACCACCCACGGCCGGATTCCGGTTAAGGGCGTGTACCCGCTCGCCCCCTCGCTGGACACCGTCGGGCCGCTTGGCGCCGACCTGGACGCGGTGGAGCTCGGGATGCGCCTGATCGAGCCGTCGTTCCAGGTGCCAGGCTCGCCGGGCCCGCTGACGGCGGGCCGGATCGCGGTGCCGGCGGAAGCGGGCGAGGCCGACCCGGCGGTAACCGAGGCGGTCGACCTCGCCCTGGCCGCGGCCGGCGTCGAGCTGACGGACGTGCCCGGCTGGGACGCGGACGCGGCCCGCAGCGCGATCTCGGTGCTCATCGACGCCGAGGGCTTCCGTTGCAACGCCTACCTGATGCCGTACATGAAACAGCTCAGCCCGCACGTGCGGCGCAACATGGAGCGCGGCGCCCGGCTCACCCCGGCCGACCGCGCGGGGGCGGAGCGGACCAGGGCGGCCGTCCGCGGCGTGTTCGCCCGGCTCCTGGCCGACTTCCCCGTGCTGGTCATGCCGACGCTGCTCAGCCAGCCGCCGCCGGTCGGCGGGCGCGGCTACCCGCTGACCGCGCTGACGGCGCCGGTCAGCCTGGCCGGGCTGCCCGCGCTCGCCCTGCCCGTGCCCGCGCCTGGCGGCCTCATCGCCTCCATCCAGGTGATCGGGATGACCGAGGAACGGGTGCTGGCGTTCGGCCGGGTAATCGAGGCCGCGCTGCGGGCCTGATCACCGGCCGCTGTCGCCGCTGGTCAGCGCGGACTTGGTCGAGACCTACGTCATCCTCCCGTCGGCCGCTGCTACGCTTCCGGTCACGCTAGTCATGCATGTCAGAAACGAGCGCCTGCCATCGGGCGCGCATCGGGGGTACGGGGGGCGTCCCTTGGCAGTCATCAGCTTCCCTGAAGGCGGCAGCTTTCGTTCGCCCGGGGCCGGACCTGACGGTGGACTGAGGGTTTGAAGTTATGCGGTTTGAACACGGTGCTGGCCACGACGGCGGCTCCCCGGTGACGCTGCGCGGCTCATACGGCCTGTTCATCGGCGGGTCGTTCGTCTCGGGTTCCTCGGTCTTCAAGACGATCTCCCCGGCCACCGAGGAAGTCCTGGCCGAGGTGACACACGGCACCACGGAAGACGTGGACCGGGCGGTCGCGGCGGCCAGGCAGGCCTACGAGCGGGTCTGGTCAGTCATGCCGGGCCGGGAACGAGCCAGGTACCTGCTGCGGATCGCCCGGCTGCTGCGCCAGCGCGCGCCGGAGCTCGCCGTCCTTGAGTCGCTCGACAGCGGGAAGCCGGTCAGGCAGACCCGCGACGTGGACCTGCCGCTGGCGGCGGCGCACTTCTTCTACCACGCGGGCTGGGCGGACAAGCTCGCGTACGCGGGCTTCGGGTCGACCGGGCCGGCTCCCGTCCGCCCGATCGGCGTCGTCGGCCAGGTCATCGGCTGGAGCTCGCCGCTGCTGATGCTGGCGTGGAAGATCGCGCCCGCCCTCGCCTGCGGGAACACGGTGGTGCTGAAGCCGGCCGAGACCACGCCGCTGACCGCGCTGGCGTTCGGCGAGATCTGCGTCGAGGCGGGCCTGCCGCCCGGCGTCGTCAACATCGTGACCGGCGACGGCCTGGCCGGCCAGCTCGTGGCCGGCCACCCGGGCATCGACAAGGTAGCGTTCACCGGCTCGCCGGAAGTCGGCCGGGAGATCGCGAAGTCGGCCGCGCTGTGGGGCAAGCGGCTCACACTCGAACTGGGCGGCACGGCCGCCAACATCGTCTGCGCGGACGCCGACATCGACGCGGCCGCGCAGGGGATCGTCGAGGGCGTCTTCATCCGCCAGGGGCACGCCTGCTGCGCCAGCTCGCGGGTGTTCGCGCAGGAGCAGGTGCTCGACGACCTGGTCGCGGCCGTGCAGCAGCGGATGGCCGCGCTGCGCTCAGGCCACCCGCTCGACGAGAGCACCGACATCGGCGCGGTCAACTCGGCCGGGCAGCTGGACAGCATCACCGAGCTGGCCGCGTCGGCCGAGGCCGACGGCGCCGTGCGCTGGTCGGCGCCGCATACGCCGCCTGACCGCGGGTTCTGGTTCCCGCCGACGATGTTCTCCGGAGTGACCGAGGAGCACCGCATCGCCAGGGAGGAGCTGTCCTGGCCGGTGCTGACCTTCTCGTCGTTCAGCACGCCCGATGAGGTGGTGGAGCGGACCAACGGCACCAGGTACGGGCTGTCGGCCGGGGTCTGGACGCGGCAGGGCGCGCTGAGCGAGTGGCTCGCGGCACGGCTGCGGGCCGGGGTGATCTGGGTGAACTCGTTCGGCCTGCTCGACCCGGCGGTGCCGTTCGGCGGCTATCAGGAGTCGGGGCTCGGCCGGGAGGGCGGCAGGCACGGGCTTGAGGCCTACCTCGACCTGCCGGGCAGCGGGACCTCCGATGTCTGAGGTCCGCGCCGCGCCGCGCACCACCTACCGGCTGTACATCGGCGGCGTGTTCCCGCGCGCGGCCAGCGGCCGCACGTTCGAGGTGCACGGGGCGGACGGGACCTTCCTGGCCAGCGCCGCGCTGGCCGCCGGACGGGACGCCAGGGACGCCGTGGTGGCGGCGCGCAGCGCGTTCCCCGCTTGGTCGCACGCCGCGGGCTACGACCGCGGCCAGGCCCTGTACCGGGTCGCCGAAGTTCTTGAGGACCACCGCGCCCAGTTCGCCGCCCAGCTGTGCCGGGCGGCCTGCTGTGCCCCGGACGCCGCGGAGGCCGAAGTCGAGGCGGCGGTCGACCGGTGGATCTGGTACGCCGGCTGGGCCGACAAGATCACTCAGGTGCGCGGCACCGTGAACCCGGTGGCGGGCGCGTTCGGCACGGTCTCGCTGCCCGAGCCGGTCGGCGTCACCGCCGTGCTCGCCCCGCCCGACAGCGCGCTGCTCGGGCTGGTCAGCGTGCTCGCGCCGGTGATCGTGAGCGGCAACACGGCGGTGCTGGTCGCCAGCGAGCGCTACCCGCTGCTCGCGGTGGCGTTCGCCGAGGCGCTAGCGGCCGCCCGGCTGCCCGCTGGCGTGGTGAACGTGCTGACCGGCGAGGTGGCCGAGATATCGCCGTGGCTGGCCGCGCACCAGGAAGTGAACGCGATCGACCTGGCGGGCGCGCCAGGGCCGCTGGCCGACGACCTGGCCGTGGCGGCGGCGGGCAACCTCAAGCGCGTGGTGCGGTTCCCGGCCGCCGACTGGAATGCCGAGCCCGGCCTCGAGCGGATGTTCGCCACATTGGAAACGAAGACGATATGGCACCCCCTGGGCACCTGAAGTCCGTTCCGTTCCCCTCCGTGAGACACGGATCACAAAAAAACGAAAAAAATTCGTCACTGTGACCGAACTTCCCCCCTGATCAGGTATTCAGCGGACCAGGCGGCTCTCAAGGGGGCCTGATAAAATCGCGTTTTTTGCGACCAGGGCCCCTCGAGACCCGCACAGGGGGTCCGGGGGTCACCCCCGGGGTAGCACTGTGACGGTTGTCCTAGTCCGCGCGGTTTCACCTGCGCATGAGGCGGACTAGCGTAAACGGGTATAAGACTTCAGGACCCCAACGGGGCGGTGCTGCGGTCGGCGATCCCGGCCGCTCACATCACGCGCCCGTCCCGTGAAAGAGCGTGAAAGGGACGCGAATGCCCGAAGCATCGTCCGGTAGTGGAAAAGTAGCGCTGCAGTACGGCGACGGCAGCGAGCTCGACCTGCCAGTCAAGACCGCTAACGAGGGTTCCGCGGGGATCGAGGTGACGAAGCTGCTGTCGACGACCGGAATGGTGACTCTCGACCCCGGGTTCGTCAACACCGCCGCCTGCTCCTCGGACATCACCTACATCGACGGCGACGCGGGAATCCTGCGCTACCGCGGTTACCCGATCGAGCAGCTGGCCGAGAAGTCGTCCTTCCTCGAGGTCAGCTACCTGCTGTTCTACGGGGCGCTGCCCACCGCGCAGCAGCTGGCCGACTTCACGGAGAAGGTCACCCATCACACCTTGCTCGACGAGGACTTCAAGACGTTCTTCAGCGCCTTCCCGCGCACCGCGCACCCGATGGCGGTGCTCTCGTCGGCGGTGTCCGCCCTGTCCAGCTTCTACCCGGGTCACCTGGACCCGCACAACGAAGAAGACGTCGACCTGTCCATGATCCGGCTGCTTGCGAAGCTGCCGACGCTGGGCGCGTACTTCTACAAGCGGTCGGTCGGCAAGCCGTACCTGTACCCGGACAACTCGCTGACGCTGGTGGAGAACTTCCTCCGGATGACGTTCGGCATCCCGGCTGAGGAGTACCAGGTCGACCCGGAGGTCGCCAAGGCCCTGGACATGCTGTTCGTGCTGCACGCGGATCACGAGCAGAACTGCTCCACCTCGACCGTGCGCGTGGTCGGGTCAAGCGAAGCCAACGTGTTCGCCAGCATCTCGGCCGGCGTGCACGCGCTGTCAGGCCCGCTGCACGGTGGCGCCAACGCGGCCGTCCTCGACATGCTCGAGGACATCCGCGAGCAGGGCGGCGACGTGAACTCCTACGTCACCCGGGTGAAGAACCGCGAGCCCGGCGTCAAGCTGATGGGCTTCGGCCACCGGGTGTACAAGAACTACGACCCGCGGGCCCGGATCGTCAAGGGTGCCGCGGACCGGCTGATCGCCAAGCTCGCGCCCGACGACCACCTGCTCGACCTGGCCATGCAGCTCGAGGAAGTGGCACTGAAGGACGACTACTTCATCAGCCGCAAGCTGTACCCGAACGTGGACTTCTACACCGGGCTGATCTACCGCGCGATGGGCTTCCCGACCGAGATGTTCACCGTGCTGTTCGCGATCGGCCGGCTGCCCGGCTGGCTCGCGCACTACAAGGAGATGCTGCACGACCCGGCGACCAAGATCGCCCGGCCGCGCCAGGTCTACACCGGCCCGACCGAGCGTGACTTCCTGGCCATGGAGAAGCGCTAAGCCCGGCGCCATCAGCGCCGCCTGGCCGTCCAGGCCCGGGTCGGCGCTGCCCAGCTCCACCGGCGCGCCGACGGCGCCGTTAAGGATTGGGTGTAGTTAGCGACCCTATGTGGTCGTAACTGCACCCAATCATTAACGAGCCTAGATAACAGCAGCAAAGCCCAGGCTCCCCGACGCCATCCGGGGACGCTGCGGCTCGTGTTCCGGGCGAAGTTCAGTGCGGCGTGTCACGGTAGTGGGCGGCGAGCAGGTCATCGCCGAAGTCGCCACCTGGCACCCGCCACACCGAGTGCACATGGTTGCCGCCGCCCTGCGTGTTGTCGTGCTCGATCAGCAGGCCAGGCCCCTGCACCCGGTAGTAGTGCCGCTCGCCCGGCCGCGTGCCGCCCGCCCAGGCGAACCACAGGTTCTCCGCGCCTGCGGCCTCGACCCGGCGCAGCTCCGCCGCGGCGACCTCGGACGGCAGCCGCCCGGCGAACAGCGCCACCAGGTCCGTCAGCGCGTCCAGCTGCTCCGCGGTCAGCGCGGCGCCGCTGACGCCGCGCGGCCCCGACCGCACGTAGGCGAGCGCCGCCCGTTCCTCGTCGGAGATCCGGTAACCGGGCTCAGGCGCGAACACATGGTCAGGGACCTCAGTCTCGCCGATCCTGGGCACGACCCGGGTCGCGAAGTCCGGGGGCGGCCGGTGCCATATGACCGCCTTGGCCCGCTGCCCGCCCGTCAGCGAGTTCACGAACCGGTAGCCGTCCGCCTCTTCGCGCTCAAGGGGGCTGAGCGGCCCGTAGGAGGCGGGCACAGAGCCGAACATGCACGGGGTGGCCGAGACGTACCCGTCGGCCACCGTGAAGTTCAGCGACACGTGGTGCCCCGCCAGCTGCCACCCCCACGGCGCCGCGCGCGGATCACCGGGGTCGCCCGGATGGCCGAAGATACGGAAGCAGTACCGCTCCGGGTCGAACAGGTGAGCGTTCGCGGGGGTCGCGGCCTGGACGAGCGCCCGCCGCACGTGCTCCATGGCCATCACCGAGACGACCTTCGCGTACCCGTCCATCGACACCGACGCGACGATCAGCTCGTGCGCGAGCTTGCGCTCCGGGTCCGGCAGGCCGCGCAGCGCCAGCCCCGGCCGCTCGGTCACCGGCAGGTAGGTCCAGTGCCTGCGCGGCGACCCCAGGTCAAAATCTTCAAATTCCGGATTCAGAACGGAGCGCCGTTCCCCCGCCACCCCCGCGAGCAGCGCCCGGGCCGCGGCGGCCATCCGGGCGGCGGTCACGGGCGCCAGCCATCCTGCGTGCGCCTGGCCGCCCCCGTCATGGCTGGCACCGCCGTGGCTGGCACCGCCCTGGCTGGCACCGCCCTGGCTGGCACCGCCGTGGCTGGCACCGCCGTGGCCGCCCCCGTCATGGCTGGCACCGCCCTGGCTGGCACCGCCGTGGATGGCGCTGCCTGGGCTGTCGCCGCTTGTCATGGAACACCTCCGTCGCACGTGACGCGTTTGTGAACCGGTAGTACCGCGGATAACGTAACCCCGTGAGCGACGAGCCGGAACCGGGGGGACCGCAAGCGCCCGCGGTGACGGCTGAGCCGTCGGCGGGGCAGACGCGGTCAGAACTGACGCCGTCCGAACTGACGGAGTCCGATCTGGAGCGGGAGGGCGAGCCGCCGGGCGAGAACGAGCCGGAAGATCAGCGGCCCGCGAGCCCGTGGGACAACGCCCGGCTGCCCTGGGAAGGCAAGCCGCGCCGGGCGGACATCGCCTGCTGGGCGGCGATCACCCTCAGCGGGCTGTACTACCTGATCCTGCTGCCCTTCCGTGCGAGCCTGGTCGGCACCCACCCGATCGTCAGCGTGCTACTGAACGGCTCGACCGAGGCGATCGTGTCCGCCGCCGCGTTCGCGCGGGTGGGGCACGGGTCGCTGTACTGGGTCCTGCTCGCCTCCATCCCCGGGCTGATGAAGTTCGACCTGATCTTCTGGTGGGCGGGACGGCTCTGGGGCGAGCGGGTCGTGCACCTGTTCTCGGGGCAGAGCGAGCGGGCGCGCAGGCGCGCGCTGCGGTTCGTGGAGCGGGTCAACCGCTGGGGCCGCTGGTTCACCTGGCCCGCGGTGGTGGTCGCGCCGTTCCTCCCGTTCCCTAACGCGATCATCTACGCGGTGGCGGGCTGGACGGGGATGAGGTGGCTGACCTTCCTTGTCCTTGACGTGATCGGCACCCTCGCCTGGGCCGGGATGCTGGCGGGCCTCGGGTACGCGCTTGGGCAGCATGCCGTGTCGGTAGCACAGAGTGTGTCCAAATATGGACTGTGGGTATCAATCGCGATCGTGATTCTTGTGGTTGCGGGACAAATCAGGGGCGCGCGGACGCAAAGGTAGCTGCACGTGCATATTGAACGTGCAGTTGGCCTTGCAGGTGCGTGTGCTGATGCGGCAGGATGTCGTTTGCGTCAATCACCCGGATGACGCCAGACGTACTTCGGGGTCACGATGAGTCTGCACCAACTGGAAACGCTGCCTACCCGCACGCGAGTACATCCCGCGGCGAGGCAGCCGATCGACGAGTCGTCCAGGATGTCGCCGGCACCCCGGCGGCCGCGGATGATGCGGATGCCCGCCGACTGGTGGGACTCGCCGTCGGCAGTGGGGTGCCCGTTGTCCCGTGGCCCGCAGTCAGCCCGTACGGCCCGCCGCCTGACCAGGAACACCCTGCGAGACTGGGGGCTGGCGTTCCTCGCGGAGGACGCGGAGACCATCGTCGGCGAGTTCGTCGCCAACGCGCTCACGCACGCCGCCGCCGCGGGCGAGCAGTCCCGCAAGCAGGCGGTCGAGAACCTCGGCCTGCGCCTTGTCCGCCGCACTGGCGAGGTCATCTGCGCGGTCCTTGACCCGTCGGACTCGGCCCCCGTGCTCAAGGCGCCGGCCATGGTGGAGGAGTCAGGCCGGGGCCTGCAGATGGTCGACGCGCTGAGCGACGTCTGGGGCTGGTCCCCCGTTGCCGGGCGCGGCAAGGCGGTCTGGGCGATCCTCTTCTGCGCCTGACCGGCCCGCCGCCACGAAGCACCGGCTGCGCCTCACAAGCATAGCCAGCCGGCCGCGGTTAACCGCCTGAGCCGACCCGGGGAGGGGAGTGCCGGGTCAGGCGGTTACTGCTAATCTCGCATGACGCATTCGGCGAGAAGGAGGCACTGCGCGATGCCCTGGACCTGGCGGTACGAGAAAGCGGACGGCGCCGTGGTGAGCGGCTCCGGGCTGCAGGAGGCGATTTTCGCCAGCCAGGGGGACGCGGAGAGCTGGCTGGGCGAGAACTGGCACGAGCTGCTCGACAGCGGTGTGGACCAGGTCAGCCTCTTCGACGACATCCGCAAGGAGTACGGCCCGATGACCTTGCACCCGGAGAGCTGAGAGCAAGCGCAAAAAGACCCTGGTCCGCTGTCTCCGCCGTAGGCGGGCAGCAGGCCAGGGTCTTCGCGTACCGGGCCAGACGGCGGCCGGGCTAGAGCGGCTGGTGCTAGAACTGGTCGCCGGGCTTGAGCCGGGGAGCGGGGGTACGGAACCGGCGCAGCTGGAGCGCCCGCATGATCGCGTAGACCGCCAGGCCGCGGGTCGACTCGTTCGGCAGGCGCTCGTGCACCACCTTCTGGATCGACCGCCGCAGGAGGAAACCGTCCACCACGATGATCGCGATGATCGCGAGCAGGAACAGCTGCATGTAGTTGCTCAGCGCCGCGTTCGACTTGCCCGCGAAGAGCGCGATGACCAGCAGGATCAGCGCGTACATGTAGAACTCCATCGGGCGGCGGTGCGCGTCGACGTAGTCCCTGGTCAGCTTCTTGGCCGGGCCGCGGTCGCGCGGGCCGAGGGCCCAGTCCTCGCCGCGCCGCATGGCCTGCATCTGCTTGCTGCGTTCCTCGCGCGCCCGGTTCTTTTCCTCGGGCGTCATCTTGCGCTTGGGATCGGCGGCTGAGGAAGGGCCGCGGCCGCTGGTCGTGGACCCGGTGATGGTCCGGTACCGGTTGGCCTCGGCCGTGGCGCGCTTAGGCGTCGGCCTGCCCTTGCCCGTCTGGGGGGCTGGCTTACTCTTGGCCGGAGCTTCCGGGGTCTGTGTGCCCTGCGGACTCTGGGAACCCTGGGCCTGGCCTTCGGCAGCTCCGGCACTGCTGCGTCGGAACACGGGCATAGCTTAGTGGGAGATTTACCCTGGGAGCACGTCCGTCGCGGCGATACTTCCCGGCGGCACTTGTACACGGCCTGGCGGCTTCGCTGACCTAAATGCCTGCCGGGAGATTTGACCCCCCGCCGCGGCGGGGTATACAGGCGGGGACAAGTGGCTACTACTCGCGGCAGCGCGTAGGGTTGAATCCGGTGAGCCGGCGGCAACTAGCCGTCGCGCGGTGGCGTGTGCCGCCCGGGGCGGCGCTCAGGTAAATGAAGGGGACGGCCGCGTCTATGAGCGTGATGAAGCGAGTCTCGCTGATATTCCGGGCCAAGGCCGACAAGGCGCTGGACCGGATGGAAGACCCCCGCGAGACTCTCGACTATTCCTACAAGCAGCAGGTCGAGATGTTGACCCGGGTCCGGCGTGGAGTCGCTGACGTCGCCACGTCGCGCAAGCGCGTCGAGTTGCAGATGAACTCCTTGCAGAAGGAGATCGTCAAGCGCGACACCCAGGCGCGGGACGCACTCAGCAAGGGCCGCGAGGATCTCGCGCGCGCCGCCCTGCAGAACAAAGCCCAGCTGACCGGCCAGTACGCCGACCTGGAGACGCAGTTCGCCTCACTGCAGGAGCAGGAGGA
>DASYAD010000152.1:0-6971 GCA_036501515.1 Trebonia sp.
GTTCCGCGACCAGTGCGGTGCCCGCCGCGAGCGCTTCGGCAGCTACCGCCACCATTCCCGTTTCCGGCGCTCGAACTGCGGTCTCTCCCGCGATCGCTCCGGCCTCCGCGAGCACCCAGGTTTCTGACGGCGGCGCTCCGGCATCGTCCGGTGAGGTGACCCCGGCGCCCGCGACCCAGCTGGCCGGCTCGGTCAACCGCACGGTAACCCGCGTCATCGCCGCCGCGACCCCGGGCACACCGGCCGCTCCGACGGCTGTGACGGCTCCAGCGGCTCCGCTGGCCCCGGTGACGGGCGCGATCGCTCCACCGGCCGAGGCAACTCGCGACCTGCCCGCCCCGGCAGTTACGGCCCCCGTCGATGCCGCCGGCAAAGCCCTCGCGCCGGCGACCACCCAGGTACTCCAGCCGGTGATCGCCAAGGTCCTGCAGCCGGCAACCACGCAGGTTCTCCAGCCGGCGATCAGCAAAGTCCTCGACCCCGCGACCACGCAGGGTCTCCAGCCGGTAATCGCCAAGGTCCTGCAGCCGGTCACCGAGTTGGCCGCACCCGTCACGGCCGGTCTCGCGGCACCCGTTGCCGCCGGCCTGGTCGCGCCTGTAACGGATGACCTAGTGCAGGTCCTGGCGCCCGTCGAGGGCGCGGTGGCGCCGGTCGTCAGCACCACGTCGGACCTCGTGGCGCCGGTCAGCACGAGCCTTGCCCCGGTGCTGTCCGCGGTCGTGCAGCCGGTCGCCCCGGTCATCGGCAGCGTCGCGCCGCTCTTGGGAAGCGTGACCCAGCCCCTCTCGGTCACCGCGGTGCTCGCTCCGGTGAGCACGCTGCTCGCCCCGGTTGGCACGCTGCTCACTCCGGTCGGCACCTTGGTCGCCCCGCTCGGCTCGGCGGTGGCCCCGCTCACGACGGCAATCGCGCCGCTGGCGGCGGCGATCTCCCCGGTGACAGCGGCGATCTCTCCG
The DNA here is from genome assembly GCA_036501515.1 of Trebonia sp. GTDB lineage: Bacteria > Actinomycetota > Actinomycetes > Streptosporangiales > Streptosporangiaceae > Trebonia. The sequence continues at coordinate 960 of DASYAD010000152.1, forward strand.
CTCACGGCCGCCATCTCTCCGCTCACAGCCGCCATCTCTCCGCTCACAGCCGCCATCTCTCCGCTCACGGCGGCGATCTCCCCGGTCACGTCAGCCATCTCTCCGGTCACGGCGGCGATCTCCCCGGTGACGGCGGCGATCTCGCCGCTTGGTACTGCTAGCGGTTCACTCGGGTCCGCGACTGGTCCGGCGGTTCCGCCCGCCGGGCACGGCTCGCAGCAGTCAGGCTCCGTGACGCCAGTCACCGGGCATGGCGCCTCTGGCGCCTCTGCTCCGACGGTACGCTCCGGCCACGCATCGCAGGCCGCGCAGTCGAACCTGGCAGGCGGCGGCACGCAGGTCAGCGGCGGTCAGGTCAGCGGCGCGCACGGCATCCAGTCGCCCGCGCCGCGGCAGCCGACCGTCCCCGGTGCCCCGGACAGCACCCCTGCCCCAGCGGCGCCGAGTGGCGGCAACGGCGACGGCGCCGTTCCGGCTAGCGGCTCCGGAAGCGGCGCGATCGGTGCTGCCAGTCACTACACGCTCACCGCGGCCAAGCTTGTCTCAATGCGGCTGGCGAAGCAGGCCGGCGCCGTGCCGGTCTGGCGTTCCGTCCTGCCGGAGGTCAGCCCGGCCTAGTTCCTTCCTTCCTTACGGTTCGTGCCCGCGGCGTCGGGCCAGCAGCGTTCGACGCTGATCCTCAGGAAGGAAGAAATCAATCGTGCGCAAGTGGACGAAGTCCGCGTGCGTTGCAGTCGCCTGGGGCATCCTGCCCCTGCTAGCGGTGGTCGGCGCTCGAGAGAGCAGCCATCCCGCACCGGCGAGCATCAGCATCGCGAGTAGTACTCAGGCAATCCCGGCCGATGTAACGGCCACCCTCATGTCGGTCACGGTCGCCTCCGCAGCGACCGGGCCGGCTCCAGCCGCGACCCAACCGGCTCCGGCAGCGACCGTACCGGCCGCGACCTGGACCGTACGGCCAGGAGACACGCTCACTTCTATCGCCGCGTCATTCGCCGTCAACGGCGGCTGGCAGGCCCTCTACGCCGCCAACCGCGCGGCGGTCGGTCCCGATCCCGACCTCGTACGGCCGGGAACCATCCTCACCCTGCCCGGCAAGGCGCAGCCGCTCAAGTACGTCGTCGCGCAGGGCGACACGCTGGCCAGTATCGCCGCCGCTATGTCGGTGACAGGCGGCTGGCGGGCACTGTACGCGGCCAACCGGCGGGCCGTCGGCTCCGATCCCGACCTGATCCGGCCGGGAACCGACCTGGTCGATCCGGGCCACGCCGCCACCGCGACGCCAAGGCAGGCTCCCGCGCCAGGCTCAGGAAACGGCCAGCCGACGGCACCCGCGGCGTCCGGCTCAGGCAGCGCTCAGCCGGCGTCATCGGCGGCTGGCCGTACCCAGCCCGCACGCCCGGCCGCCACAGGACAGGCTTCCAGTGGCGGCACAGCGCGCGCTGGCATCATGCCCGGATGGCTGAAGACCACATTGCTGGCGGCAGCCCTGCTGACGCTGATCGCATTCCTGGTGGAGCCGGCCGTAATGGCTAGCCGTCGCCGCAAGCGGACAGGTGGTCGCACCGCACCGGCCACCGCGGCCGCCGGGACCTGCGACGGCGCATGCCAGGGCGGCCACTCACCCGCGGAACACCGCGCCGCCGGGAGAAAGCCGAGGGTCATCCAAGCCGACTACGAGCGCCTCGTGATCGGCTACACCGCCAGCGACGACACGGTCTTCCTGCTCACCCCGCCCGGGGAAGACCCGCGCGCCATCTTGCGGGCGGCCAGGCTCGTGCTGCCTGAGGACACCTACGAAGAGGTCGCCAGCCACCTGGGGGTGCCGTCAGGCTGGCGCGAATGACGGAGAGCAGCGACGACGTGCGTCCCCGCTCCGGGCCGGCCCCTGACCGGCCGGCCCGGAGTGACCCTCGCAAGGCGGGCCGGCGCCACAGCCGGGCCGCCCCGCCGACCCGCCGCAGCCCCCGGCCCGCCCGCCCGGCGGCCGGGCGACTGCGGCACGTCTCGGCCCAGCTCACCGGTGTCAACGCGTTCGCACCGGTCTGAACACGGCGAGCCCCGACGGGGGTACCCTCGCCGTGATGAGTTCCGACGACAATGCCCTGGGTGACTTCCTGCGGGCCCGGCGGGAGCTACTCGATCCGGCGGCGGCGGGAATCCCCGACTTCGGCCGGCGGCGTGCTCCTGGCCTGCGGCGGGAGGAACTAGCCAGCCTCGCGGGAGTGAGCGGCCCTTATTACACGCGTCTCGAGCAGGGCCGCGACCGCCACCCTTCGCCGCAGATTATCGACGCGATCGGGCGCGCGCTTGGCCTGGACGGGCAGGCCATGGCCCACCTGCACCGGCTTGCGCAGGCTGCTCCCGTGTCACAGAGATCGACCCCCCGTTCGGAAGAAGTGCCTGTCGGTCTCCGCTTCCTGCTCGACAGCTGGACGAAACAGCCGGCGGTCGTCATCGGCCGTTACCGCGACGTTCTGGCCGCGAACCGCCTCGCGCAGGCGCTCAACCCGGGATTCGTTCCCGGACGCAACCTTCTCCGCCACGTCTTCCTCGACCCGGAGGGTCACGAGTACTACCTGGACTGGAAGGACATCGCTGAAGGGGCCGTCGCGGCCCTGCGCGCGTCGGCTGGCGCCGAGCCCGACGATCCGCACCTGGTCGAGCTGGTTGGCGAACTGTCGGTGAAGAGCGAGGACTTCCGGCAGCTGTGGGCCAGGCGCGGCGTCCGTGCGCACATCGGCGGGCGCAACCGCTACAACAATCCCTTCGTCGGCGTCATCGCCCTGGACTACGAGACGTTCACGGTGAACGCCGACCCCGGGCAGACCATGTTCGTCTTCGGCGCTGAACCCGGCAGCAGCGACGAGCACTCCCTGCTGCGGCTCGCCCAGATCGCGGCCGGGCGCCCGCCTCACGAGCCTGGACAGAACCCGTAATTCACGCTGGACAGTCCGGAACAGGTCCAGCGCTGGACCGGCGCTTACCCGGCCATACCCGCACCCGGCCGATGCGAGTCAGGCGGCGGAGCGTTCGCTGATTGCCCGGCGGCGCAGGCTCGGACTCTGCAGCGCGGGCGGCTGATAAGTCTGGTCGAGCGTGCCGACATCAGTGCCCGGCGGGACGATCTCGTCGATCTGGTCGAGGATCTTGTCGGTGAGCGTGACGTCGAAGCCTGCCAGCAGGTCGTCGAGCTGCTCCATGGTGTGCGGTCCGATGATCGCGCTGGTCACACCGGGATGAGCGATCGTGAAGGCCATGGCGAGGTGGGTCATCGGCAGTCCCGCCTGTTCAGCGACGGGGATTAGCTGCTCGACGGCGTCGACCCGGCGCTCGTCGTTGAGGTGCCTGAAGATGGCGGCGCGGCGCAGGTCGTTCTGCTGCCCTTTACGGACCCGGCCGGTGAGCATCCCCTGCCCGAGCGGCCCCCACACGAGGATGCCCATCCCGTAGCGCTGCGCGACGGGCAGCACCTCGCGTTCGATGCCGCGGCTGAGCAGCGAGTAGGCGGGCTGCTCGGTGCGGAACCGCTCAAGACCGCGCCGCTCGGCCACCCACTGGGCTTCGACGATGTCGGACGCGAGCGTCCCCGAGGCGCCGATCACCCGGACTTTGCCGCTGTGGATCAGGTCGGAGAGCGCGGACAGTGTCTCCTCGATGTCGGTGTCCGGGTTCGGCCGGTGGATCTGGTAGAGGTCGATGTAGTCGGTCTGCAAGCGGCGCAGCGAGTTCTCGACCGCGGTCACGATCCACCGCCGCGAGGCACCCTGGTGGTTGGGGTCGTCGCCGGTCGGGCGGCTGACCTTGGTCGCGAGGACCACGCTGTCGCGGCGGCCCTTGAGTGCCTTGCCGACGAGCACTTCGGAATCGCCGTAGGCGTCGGCGGTGTCGACGAAGTTGATCCCCGCGTCCAGCGCCTTGTGGACGATGCGGACCGAGTCGTCGACGTCGCCGTTGCCGATCGACGTGCCGAGTGCCAGCGCGCCGAGCGCGTAGGGGCTGACCTTGATGCCGGTCCGCCCGAGGGTGCGGTACTGCATGCGGTCTCCTGAGGTTGGGGCCAGTTTCGGCGGGCGCCCGGCCGACGCCGGATGCCCGGCATGAAACGGAACGTCTTTCCAGAACTATACGGAATCACTTTCCGGAAAAGCAAACGAGGGACGGGCACGGCCGAAACCGGGCAACCTATTGACCGGATCGGAGTGTATGAGGATGTGGAACCGCTAACCGACGCCTCGCCTGACGCCGAAGTACGGCAACAGGTCGCCGCGCTCTTCGAGGCTCATGCGCTGGGGTTGGTCAAGCTGGCCAAGGTCATGCTCGGCGACCAGTCGATCGCCGAGGACGTGGTCCAGGACGCTTTCGTCGGCATGTACCGAAGATGGGGGTCACTGCGCGACAGGGACCGGGCCCTCGGCTACCTGCGCAGCAGCGTGCTCAACGGGTGCCGCACCGCGCACCGCAGCCGGTCCCGCCGCGACCGCGCCCTGCGGCTGAGCTCCGGTGCCGACGGCATCGTCTCGGCCGAGGAGAGCGCCCTGGTCGGCGAGGCCAGCCGGGAGGTCCTGGCGGCCGTCCGCACCCTGCCCGGCCGCCAGCGCGAGGCCGTCGTGCTGCGCCACTACCTGGGCCTGACCGAAGAACAGACCGCTCAAGCTATGAAAGTCGCCCGAGGCACAGTCAAGTCTGCTACCTCCCGGGGCCTGTCGACTCTAGCCAGGATCCTCAAGGAGGAAGCCGAATGAGCACGGAAGAGCGCGTCCGCACCGCGGGCGAAGCCACCGCCGCGTCGGTGCGCGAGATCCGTCCGCTGAACCTGCCCGACACCAGACCGGTTACCGCTGAGCCGCGGCAGTACCGGGGCCGCAACGTACCCCGGGCGAGCTGGACCCTGGTGAAGTTCAAGGAGACCTGGCTGATCCCGCTCGGCGCGGCCGCCGTCGTCGTCGCGGTCGCGCTGACGCTGGTGACCTTCCGCCACACGGCGGTGCTGGGTCCGGCACCGACGAGCACCAGTACTGTCACCCCAGCCGTCGCGGGGATCCCGCGGTACTACGCGATCGCGACCGAGGGGCCGGTCAGCCACAGCCAGATGGCCGCCATCGACGTGACCGTGGGGGATGTCTACACCGGTAAGGCGGTCGCCTCCGCCGCCCTGCCCGCTGCCAGCGAGCTGACCGGGAACAGCGCTGTCGCCGGAGTGTCCGCCACCGCCGACGACCGGTCATTCGTCGTCGGCAGGAGGGACCTGAACGGTGACACCGACTATTTCGTGGTGCACATCGCCCCGGGCGCGAAGCAGGCGGCCACGGTCGCCCCGCTGCCTGTCCCGGCCGCGAAACTCGGCGCGATGCTGGGTTTCGCTGTATCACCCGACGGGACGCAACTGGCGGTCCTGTCAGTCCGCGGCAATGGCACCACTTTGCGGATCTACTCCGTCAAGTCGGGAGCAACCCTGCGGACCTGGACGGCGGGCACGTGGAGCTATCAGGGCGACGGGATTCTGCTTACCGGCGTCTCGTGGACGGCAGACAACCGGAACGTGGCGTTCTCCACGATCACCACCGGCCGGTACCCGTCAGAAGGCAGCACGCTTGAAGAGCGGCTCATCGGCGCGGCCGCGCCCAGTGGCAACCTCGCCAGCGCGAGCAAGGTCATGCTCAAGGCGCCTGGCAGCTGCGCGTCGCTCCTGCTCACGCCCGACGGCGGGACCGTCGTCTGCGCCACGCAGACCAACTCCTACGGCCGTAACCCCTTGTCGGGTCCCCCCTCGCAGGGCAGCTGCGGAGACAACCAGCCGATGCTCGTCGCCTACTCCGCCTCCACCGGCCAGCGCCTGCGCGTCCTGTACCAGTACCCGGGCGCCTGTAAATCGGGCGAGGACACCGTGCTCTGGTCAGACGCTTCCGCCCGGCACGTGATCGCCGAAAGCGATCTGGACGTCGGGGGTGATCCGGTCGACGGGTACGGGGTAGCCATCGCGGGGGGCTTCGCCAAGATCCGGATCGCGAA
>DASYAD010000153.1:0-2072 GCA_036501515.1 Trebonia sp.
GCCGCGACTGGTGCTCAGGCACGTGAGCCCGCCGGCCGCCGTCGTGTGGTACCGGCACTGGCACGAGGTCTTCCTGTACCGCGCGCTGCGCCAGCGGCTCGCCGACGGCCGCGAGCAGGTCATCTACGCGCAGGGGCCGCTTGAAGCCAGGGCGGCGCTGCGGGCGCGGCGCGGCCCGCGGCAGCGCGTGATCATGGCGGTGCACTTCCGCGCCTCACAGGCCGACGAGCACGCCGAGCCCGGCAGGGAAATCAAGCGGGACGGGGCGCTGTACCGGGCGATGCGCCGGGCAGAGCGAGAGGTGATCCTGCACGTCGACGGCCTGGTGTACGTGTCAGGGTGGGCGCGGGACGCGTTGCTGGGCTGGCTGCCCGAGGCGGCGGACGTGCCGTCCGAGGTGATCGGCAACGGCGTGACGCCGGTCGCGACCACGGTTTCGGTGAAGGGGGAGCGGGAACAGCTGGCCGATCTCGTCACCGTCGGCAGGCTGGACGAGGCGAAGAACCACAGGTTCCTCCTCGACGTCCTGGTCGAAGCCAGGCGCAAGGGGCGGCGCGTCACGCTGGACATCTACGGCGACGGCCCGCTCCGCGGGGACCTCGCGCGCCGGATCAGCTCGCTGGACCTGGACGGACAGGTCCGGCTGCTCGGCTTCCGCGCCGACGTGCGGCAGCGGCTTCCTGCCTACCGGGCCTACACGCACGCCTCGTACGCGGAGACCTCCTCGCTCGCGATCATCGAGGCGATGGCCGCCGGGCTGCCCGTCGTCGCGGCGGGCATCGGCCCCATACCGGAACTCTGCAAGGACGGCGCGGAAGCCCGCTTCTGGCCGCTGGATGACCCGGCCCGCGCCGCAGCCGTCCTTCTCGAGCTGCTCGACTCGCCGTCCGCGCTGGCGGCCGCGGCGAGTGCCGCGCGGGCACGGTTCGCCCGCGACTTCGACATCGACGTGGTAGGCGAGCGGCTGAGGTCGTTCCTGCTGGCAGGCACCGCGGCATAACCGGCATAACCGGTGCAGCGGCGCGGTCAGCGTCCGCCTCACCTGCCGCGCGAGCGGGCTGTAGGAGAGCCCGCGCCGAGTCCCGAGCGCCGCCGTATAGCTCCTGAAGAACAGCTTCTTCGCCGCCATCCGCCGCGCGCCGTCCCTGTCGTAGAAGGTGATTCTCGGCAGCGTCATGTCCCCGAGCAGGCTGACCGGGGTTTCGACGGAGCAGGCGTAGCCGTAGCCGGCGCCGCGCACCGCATCCCTGGCCGCCGCGTCCATCCGGCCGTACGGGTAGGCGAAGCCGGTGACCGGCAGGTCGAACAGCGCGCGCAGCCGCGCCCTGCTCCCGCTGATCTCCGCCGCCACCTGGTCCGCGGCGATGCCGGGCAGCCGCGGGTGGGTGGCGGTGTGCGAGCCGATCTCCATTCCCGCGGCGGCCACCCGCGCGACCTGGTCGGCCGTCATCAGCGGCCAGACCGGTCCGGTGCCCGCGTCCCATTCGTTGGTTGCGCCGATCCGGTCGGAGATGATGAACATGGTCGCGGTGAAGTCGTGCCGCAGCAGCACGGGCAGCGCGTCCTCGAGCACGCTCAGGTATCCGTCGTCGAACGTGAGCCCGGCGAGCCCGCGCGCACGCCCGGCGCGCATCGCGGCCATCAGCGTCTCCATGCTGACGCCACGCAGCCCGCGCTCGGCCAGCCACGCCATCTGCTCCGCGAACCTGGCAGGCGCCACCGCCAGCTTGTGCGGGTCTTCAGGCACGTCCGCGATCACGTGGTACATCAGGACGATCGGCACCTGCCCGAGCCGGAGCCTGCTGAAATCCGGCACGCCGCCCGGCCGGTCCTGCGTTGTAGTCATCAGCTAGAGGAGATCCGCGCCGGCTCCTCCTGATACATCGGGATAATCGGGCGGGACCATCCCGCCGGCGTGCCCCACGGGCCCGACCGGGCCCGCCTCGGTTAGGCTCGATACCGCAAACTGACGCGATTACAGGCAAGCGATTACAGGCAAGGAGCCCGACGTTGGCGTCCATTGAAGCGGTGCATGCCAGGCAGATCCTGGACTCGCGGGGAAACCCGACCGT
>DASYAD010000154.1:0-9780 GCA_036501515.1 Trebonia sp.
GCCCAGATCCTGCATGACCGGCTCGGGCCGCTCGGCGCGCGGGTGCAGGCCGCGGAGGCGCCCGGTGACGAGCTGCCGCCGCTGGTCATCCACAACGACCGCGCCCGCGCTGAACTCGGCTGGCGCCCGCGCCCGGCCGAGTCGACGATCATCGAGACGGCCGAGAGCCTGCGTGACCTCGGCCTGCTTGACCCGGCGGAAAACATTTAACCAGATGGTTGAATGAATGGGGCGTCTACCGGGCCTGGCTCGACCCCGGCATACGGCGTGCGCGATGAACAGCTGACGGCACCGACGCCCTGCGGCGGTCTCACGGTGGCCGGGCTCCTCGACCACTTCGACAGCCTTTGCACGGCCTTTACCGCCGCTGGGACCAGGGAGTTCCTCCCCGATGGCGGGTTTTTTCTGTCACCGAGCAGAACCCGGGCGGGAGTCCCGGACTGTTCGGCCCCCCGGTCCCCTTCGCGACGGCGCGGCGCTGTTCGGCCGGCTGCTCGGTTTGACCGGCCGCGACCGGGGCCGGGAGCCGAGCTTAGTCCCGTGACATCAAGGCAGGGCGTTCAGTACGACGGTGAGCTGCCGGACGGTGTCGGTGGCGACCTTCTCGAAGATCAGCTTCACGGCCGGCGACAGCAGCGCGGCGGCGCCGTGCAGCGCGAGGTGGGCCCGGTAGGTGACCTTGCTGCCGGCGCCGTCCGCGGCCACCGCGATGGTGTCGGTTGAGGTCGCCCCCTTGTTCCGGCCGACGAAGACGATCGTGTCGGCGGTGAGCCGCTCCAGCGTGTAGCTGAGCTCGGTGTCACGTCCGGCGAACCTGGATACGTTGCGCCACGAGGCGCCGACCCGCACGGGGCCGGCGTCGGTACGGGTGCAGCTCACAGTGCCTGGATCCCACTCCTCCGCGTTGCCGAAGTCCGACAGGTAGCGGACGACCGTCGACGGGGCGGGGTCGACCCGGAACGACCGGCTGACCACGGGCATGTCAGCCGGTACCGTCGGCGAATACCTGGTCGGCCAGGCTGACTCGCAGGCCCTCCAGTTCGTCCTCCTGCCGGGACGCCCGGTCGAGTAGCTCGTCAAGCCATGCCGCGTCGAGCCGGCTGTCGTGATCCGCGAGTGCGCGCAGCGTCCGCCAGCCGGCCGCCTTGCCCGTCACGCCGAGACGGAGGATTTCCGTCTCCTCCAGCGCACTGAGCGGAGACCGGCTGAGCAGGTGGCCGTTGAACTTGAGATAGCCCGCCTTCTCACCCGCCCACGCTCCGAACACCTTGTAGCCGCGGACCTTGATGCCGAGCGCGGCCATGATCTTAAGGAGCGCGGAGCGGTCGGCGGTGATCTCGGCCGCTGTCTTCCGCAGCAGGCCCGCACGCTCGGATCCGGGTTCGGCCGCGGCCGCCGCCCGCCGGGCAAGGCCCATCCCCGCCGTCGCGCCGGCCAGGTGGTCGTTGAGGTAGATACCGAGCAGGTCATCTTTGGCCGGCTGGCCCGCTCGCACGGTCGCTGTCGTCATTGCCTTCTCCTCCTTAGCGCCGCCGGGGTGAATCCAGCCGACGGCGAGTTGTTCAAGCGGATGCGGCTGCGTGCCGGACGGTGCCAGTACGATGCCGTCGGGTCGCACAGCCGGCTCCGGCAGCGGCTGGCCCTGCCGGGCAGCGCGGACCAGGCCGGACATCCGCGCCTGGATGTTGCGGTAGAAACGCTGCTGAGTCCACCGGCCGAACAGCAGGAAGCCCAAGCGGATGACGGGGTTGGGGATGGGCGCGCGCCGCGAGTACCCGGCGACCCGGAACATCACCTGCCCCGTGGCCAGGTTCTTGATCACCTCGTAACTGAGGCGCCCCTGTTCCAGGTGGCCCTGCAGCGTCTGGTAGGACCAGCCCCAGGCGCGCTCGGGGCCTTCGCCGGTGTCCCGCTCTTCGTCGACAATCCCGGTGACCCGCACGCCGAGGTAGAAGCGGAGGCCAACAAAGCGCGCCTCAAGCAGCATGTTCCGGCCAAGCAGCTCGCTGCCTTGCCGGTAGACGCCGCGCAGGATCCGCGCATCGGCGAACTCGTACTGGCTGACCAGGCGGCACGCTGTCGCCCAGGGACCGTCCGGCTCGGGTTCGCCGGGTGCCTCCTGGCCGATCTGCGTGACACCGGAGTCGACGTGCCAGTGACCCGGCTCGGCGCGCGAGTGGCCCGGGGCGGCCGCGGGCCCGTTCCGCGGGGCGTCACCCGGGTCGTAGTTGACCAGGAGGCCGGGCAGCCGGTCGAGCTCAGCGCCCTCGTCGACCCGGCTGAGCAGCTGCTGAGGCACTTACTCGGTTGCCTTGAGCGAGTCGCCGATCAGCCAGAACATCGGCGGCCAGAGGCCGACGAACAACGCCCGGCGCTCGGAGTTGCCGCGCTCGTCCTGGTCGACCGTCTTCGCCCGGATCCACAAGCTGATGCACAGCCCGATGGAGGCGAGCGACGATAGGTAGAAGTACGTGCTGCGCACCCCTGCCTTGTGCAGGACCTCGCTTATCGTCATCGGCCATCCCCCTATGCCCCAGCACATGCACCTGCGTCAATGCAGTGGCTGCCCACTGTGCGACCATTTACGCATGACGACGCCAAGCCGTTCGGCCCGCGCACGGACGGTGCTGCGCTGGCCGGCTGGAATCGCGATAGTCAGCTGGCGGTACATGTGGCGGACAGTCCCGCTGCACCGCTCAGAATCCCGCGGCGACCACGCCGACCTGCCCGATGTCCGCTACGACACCAGCGGCTTCGCCGACCGCACGCAGCCGCTGGCCGCGGGCAGCGGGCCGTTGCTGCACCGCACTTACGCGGTGCGGATCGTCGGCAGCAGGACCACCGCCGCCGCGCTGATCGACCTGGTCTCCGGCCGGCTGAACCAGGCGTCACCGGAGATGGCCGAGTTCCGCAAAACCCGCGGCCGCAACGGCGTGCTGTGCGAAGGCGACGAGTTCGTCGTACGGATGCCCGGTCCGTGGGACGGCCCGGTCCGGGTCGTACGCCGCGACGAGACCTCGTTCCGGCTGGCCACGCTGCGCGGCCACCTGGAGGCCGGTGAGATCGAGTTCCGGGCCGAACCGGACGGCGACGCGCTGCGCTTCGAGATCGAGTCCTGGGCCCGGGCGGGCGACCGGCTGTCCGACGTGCTTTACAACAAGCTCAGGCTGGCCAAGGAGGTTCAGCTCAACATGTGGACCCACTTCTGCCTCAAGACCGCGGAGCTGGCCGGCGGCCGCCCGCGCGGGGGTCTCACGATCCGCACCCGCTGGCTCCCCTGGCCCGCGACGGGCTACTCGTCGCCGGAACCCGCGTCGGCCAGCCGCGCGTAGAGCGGGGCGAGCAGCTCGCTCAGCGGCAGGCCGCGGATCTCGATGTCGGGCGGGTCGGACAGCCGCAGCAAGAGGTCGGCCGGCGCGGCCGGGCTCTGCGGCAGCGTGTTCAGCCGCGCCTGGCTCAGGCCAGGCGACCAGAACGCGGCCGCGCTCTGCTCAGCCGACGGCCCGGGCACGTCGGCCAGCACCGCCAGGGCCGGGCTGTCTCCCGTCGGACGGCCGGGCCGGGCCGCGGCGGGCGCGGCCGCGCCGGCCCGGGCGCCGCCGCGCAGCGCGTTCAGCAGGTCGTCCCGTTCCTTGCCGCGCCAGGCCAGCATCGCGAACGGGTCGGCGTCGAACTCCTCGGCCAGCACGTAACAGAGCGCCGCGACGTGCTTGCACGGCTCGCCCCAGTCCGGGCAGTCGCAGGACATCGCGAGGTCGCTCGCCGCCTGCGGGAACAGCGGCGTGCCGCAGGACTCGAACACCTCCTCGATCTCGGCGGGCATCTCACCCGCCAGCAGGCGGGCGCGGAACAGCGCCTGGGACGCGAGCTTTGACTCGACCTCGCTCCACTGGGCGGCCGTCAGCGGGCGCACCCCGACCGACACCTGGTACGGCACCGGCCGCGAGCCCTGCACCCGGGCGGTCACCTTGCCCGCGGCCAGCGCGAACTCGATCACCTGACCCTTGCGGGCATAGCTGCGGCCGCGCTGCAGGCGGCCGCCGATGCCGGCGTACTCGAGCACCGCGATGAACCGGCGCGACCACCACTGCTCGCCGATCGCGCCGCGCTTGCTCTTGGCCTTGATGCCGCCCTCGACGGCGATCGGCCCGTTCGCCACCTCCTCCCACCAAGGCGGCTGACGCGGCGGGGTCATGACGACACCGCCTCGGGCGACAGCGCGAGCACCTCACGCAGCGCGGCGGTGGACAGCTCGGTCAGCCAGCTCTCACCGGTCCCGACGATCTGCTCGGCGAGGGCCTTCTTCTGCTCGATCATCGCGTCGATGCGCTCTTCGAGCGTGCCCACGCAGACGAACTTGCGCACCTGGACGTCGCGGCGCTGGCCGATGCGGAACGCGCGGTCCGTCGCCTGGTCCTCCACCGCCGGGTTCCACCAGCGGTCGACGTGGATCACGTGGTTCGCGGCGGTCAGGTTCAGCCCGGTGCCGCCGGCCTTGAGCGACAGCAGGAACAGCACCGGCTCGTCCGCCTCCTGGAACCTGGCGACCATCGCGTCGCGCTGCTTCTTAGACGTGCCGCCGTGCAGGAACAGCACCTCGCAGCCGACCCGCGCGGTCAGGTAGGGCTGCAGCATCCGGCCGAACTCCGCGTACTGGGTGAAGCACAGCGCCTTGTCGCCGTCGGCCACGATCTCCTCGCCGAGCTCTTCGAGCCTGGCCAGCTTGCCTGACCGCCCGTCGAGCCGCGAGCCGTCGCCCAGCAGGTGGGCCGGGTGGTTGCAGACCTGCTTGAGCTTGGCCATCGTGGCCAGCACGAGCCCGCGCCTTGACATGTCACCGGACGCGCGGTTGATCCGGGCGAGCATGTCGGTCACGGTCGCCTGGTACAAGCTGGCCTGCTCCGCGGTCAGGTTGCACCAGACCTTCATCTCCTGCTTGGCGGGCAGGTCAGAAATGATCGACTTGTCCGTCTTGAGCCGCCGCAGCACGAACGGCTGGGTGACCTGGCGCAGTCGCTGCGCGGCTTCCTCGGACCCGAACCGCTCGATCGGCACCGCGTAGGCGTCGCGGAACGCCTGCGCCGAGCCCAGCATGCCCGGGTTCGCGAACTCCATGATCGACCACAGCTCGGACAGCTGGTTCTCCACCGGGGTCCCGGTGAGCGCGATCCGCGAGGCGGCGGGCAGCGCCCTGACCGCCTTCGCCTGCTGGCTCCGGTGGTTCTTGATCGCCTGCGCCTCGTCGCAGACCACCCGCGCCCAGCGCACCCGCGACAGCTCGGCCAGGTCCCTGGCGGCGGTCTGGTACGTGGTGATCACCAGGTCCGCCGTGGCCAGCGCGCCGTCGAGCTCGTCGCCCGCCAGCCGCCCGGCCCCGTGGTGCACGTGCACGGTCAGCCCCGGGGTAAACCGCTCCGCCTCCCGCTGCCAGTTGCCGGTCAGCGACATCGGGCAGATCAGCAAGGTCCGAAAAACCGGATCAGCCCGAACGGAGGCGGCTGACTCTTTCTCCGCCCACAACAGCGACAGCAGCTGGACGGTTTTGCCGAGGCCCATGTCGTCGGCCAGCACGGCGCCGACCCCGAGACGGCCGAGGAACGAGAGCCAGGACAGCCCGCGCTGCTGGTACGGCCGCAGCGTGCCGCGGAAGCCGTCCGGTGTCTCCATCGGCGCCAGCCGGTCGTCGGCCTGCCCGGAGAGCAGGTCGCCGAGCCAGCCGTCGGCGTCCACCTCGGCCAGCGGCAGCCCGTCGGCGTCATCGGGACCGCCCGCGCCCGGCGCCAGCGCGATGGCGATCGCCTCGGCCGCGGTCATCGTGCCGGACTGTCCCCGCTCGAGAAACTTCAGCGCGGCCTTCAGGTGCCGCTCGTCGAGCTCTACCCACTGGCCGCGGACGCGGACGAGCGGCACCTTCAGCCGGGCCAGCTCGCCCAGCTCGAGCGGGGTCAGCGTGTGGTCGCCGAGGGCCAGGTCGTACCGGAAGTTCACCAGGTCCTGCATCGCGAGCTGGCCCGTGCGGGCGGATGTCGGCGAGCCGCTGGCGGACCTGGTGGTCAGCTTCAGCCCGAGCCGGGCCCGGCGGGCCCAGTCAGGCAGCAGCACCCCGAACCCGGCCCCCGACAGCAGCGGCCCGGTCTCGCGCAGGAACTCGAGCGCCCCTTCAGTGTCCAGCTCGAGGCGGCTGGGGGCGGCGGTGCGCAGCGCCCGGTCGAGCGCCGGGAACAGCCGGGCGGCCGCGCCCAGGCCGGCCAGCAGTTCCTCCTCCGGGTCGGCGGCGGCCGAACCGGAGCCGGTCAGCCAGCCGTTGTCCTCCCCTGCCCAGACGTCCTCGGCCGGCAGCCGCAGGCTCGGGTCGTCCACCGACTGCAGCGAGAACTCCACCCGCCAGGGGCCGGGCTCGTCGATGTCCCGCGGGGCCAGCAGCGCCTCGTGCGGACGGCCGGCGGCTTCCCGCTGGCCCGGGTCCGCTTGCTGGCCCGGGTCTTCGCGCTGGCCCAGGTCTTCCTCCGGCCCGAAGTCCTGCTGGCCGGCGGCCGGCCCGAGTTCGACGCCGTCCGGCGGCTCGACCAGCCGGAAGCAGGTGCGGACGGCGCTGGCCGGGAGCACCGCCCCCGACAGCCAGCCGGCGAACGTGGCCGACAGTGCCGCCGCTTCACGCTCGTCTTTGGCGTCCGCCAGCTCAACCGAGGCATCGGGGCCGGCCAGGGCCAGCAGCATCCGTTCGGCCACCGGGATACGGGCGGGGCGGCGGCCCTTGCGCGCGGGCAGCACAGGGCCCGCGAGCCGGGTGCGGGCCTGGGCATCGGCCAGCGCGTCGAGGATGCCCGCGAGCAGCGGACCCGGACCCGGGGCGACGGCCGCGCCGGGCGCCAGGTCGGGCGCGGCCTCGACGGCGGCAGGCATGGCGGCCGCGAGCTCGCGGGCATAGCGGGCGTCGGCTCCCGACAGCACCGGGCGCCAGCGGGCGGCGTACCCGTCGGCGGCCTGGACCAGGGCGGGCAGCACGCGGCCGCGGTCGGCCAGGTCGGCCGCGAACCGGGCGACGGCGGCCAGGTAGCCGATCCCGGCGCCGGCGGTCAGGCCGCCGGGCGGCAGTCCGGCCAGTGCGGCCAGGAACGGACCGGCCAGCCGGGGCTCGACGGCCAGGGCGGGCACCCGCCACAGGGCCAGCGGTGCGCGGGCGGCCGCAGGCGGCTCTTCGGCTTCGGGGCGGAACAGGCCCGGCGAGGCGAGCGGCCCGCCGGGAACGGACGGCAGCCGCACGGTGAGCTCGTCGTCGACCGCCGCGCCGACCAGGTCGGCCGCGTCGCCGGGAAAGGCCCCGGCCAGCCGGACGGCCAGTGCCTCGGCCGCGATGGCGAACGGGTGCGGGCCGGGCGCCCGGGACGGCCGCCCGCTGCGCGGCGGCCGCTGCGCGGGCAGCGCGGAATCCTCGGCCCAGGCGTACAGCTCGCCGTACGCCCAGATCCCGTGGATCACCAACATCGCACGCACCGTTTCCTTAGCACTGGGCGGTAGTGAGAACCGCTTCAGCGGACACCGAGCGTAGCACCGGGCACCGACGTAATTGTTCCTGCTGAGACAGCCGGGCTGACCGCTGACCGCCACTCACAAGGTTGGCCGCAGCACAGCCACCGCCGCTGACACAGCCCAACTTCGCCGTCGTCCGCAGGCGACCGTAGCCGACTTCGGACGATGATAATGCCGTCAGCGGCCGCGGGCTTCCCGGCGATCCTCAGTGCGGAACTTTTTCTCTAATTGGAAATTTATATGTACTATCCTCGAAAAAACTTCCAAGATCTTTTCTAGAGCTGGTGAAAGACTGGCAGCTGCGGTGCCTGGGGCTGATCTGCCTTCAGGAGGCGTACTGCTGGCCGCCGTCGATGTCGTAGGTGGCGCCGGTGAGGGCGGTGTTGATCATGATGTGGACGGCGAGCGCGGCGACGTCGGCCGGGGTGACGACGCGGCCGATCGGGTTGGTGTCGCGCAGCTCGGCGCGACGCGCCTCGAGCTGGTCGCCGAGCAGCGTGGCCGACAGCGGGGTGTCGACGAAGCCGGCCGCGATGAGGTTGGCGCGGACGGGCGCGATCTCGACCGCGAGGGCGGCCGTGAACGCGGGCAGCGCGGCGGTGGCGGCGGGCACTATTCCCAGGCCGCGGTGGATCCGGCGGCCGCCGGTACCGCCCATGAACAGCAGCGTGCCGCCTGGCCGCATCTTGCCGACGGCGTTACGCGCGACCTCGAGGTCGAGCGCCACGTGATCGCCGAGCGCCTGGCGCACCTGCTCGGCGTCCATCTCCATCAGCGGCTGGTAGCTCGGGCCGCCGGCCGTGACCAGCACGTGGTCGATAGGGCTTGGCAGGTCCGCGAAGAACCGCCGCAGCGAATCAGGGTCGGTCGCGTCGAAGGCCGCGGCGCGGCGGGCGCCGAGCTCGGCGGCGGCCTGCTTGAGCCGGTCGGGGTTGCGGCCGGTGATGATGACATCGGCCCCCTCGGCCCTGGCACGCCTGGCCGTCTCGAATCCGATGCCCGCACTGCCGCCGATCAAGACGACGGTCTGGCCGGCTAGTTCATCCGCCATGCTGGTCCTCTCCGTTGACGCAGCGCCCGCGATCGTCACATCGCATCGTCACGGAAACGCCCCACCGGTGATTCGATGTCGTCATAGACGCGGACCGCGGTCAGCAGCCCGTCGGGGCCGCGCTCGTAGACGGCCAGTCCGGCCTGAGGCGGCAGTTCTTTCCTGCCCCAGCTGACGCAGTTGTACTCCGCCGCGCAGCGCACCCCGTCGTCGGTCACCGCGCACTGCTCCAAGCCGATCCCGCCACCCCCGCTGAAACACCAGGTGAAGAAGGAACGGAGTTCGTCGGCACCGCGTTCCGCACGGGGACCGAAGGGACCGCGGAAGTACCCGTCAGGCGCGAAAGTGCTCACCACCGCCTCGGCGTCACCAGCGGCCAGCGCTGCCACGTAGCGGCCCATGACGCCATCGGGCTGGACGTCGTCGCTGCGCTCAAGGACGGGCGGCCGGACATGGCGCCGCTCGTCGACCGGCCACTGGCTGCAGTAGGTGCGGAAAACCACCGACCGCTCGCCGGGCGACTCGGCGACGACCGCCACGGGCCACACCAGCTCCCCGTCGTTGTGGTCGACACGGGCCATCAGTTCAACCACGGCCCGCCGGCCGGAACAGGTCGTCGCCACCGTCTCGGTGCGGGCGTGCAGGCCCGCCAGCCAGGACAGGTTCCTGGCGATGAACTGCCGCACCTGCCGGTGCCCGCGGACCACGCCGGCCCGCGGGTCGTAGATCACCACCTCGCCTGGCCACACGGTCTCCAGGGCACGGGCGTCGCCTTGGTCAACCGCGGTGAGGTACTCCCGCACGGGGTCAGCGAGCCCGGCGGCCCTGGTCTGCTCGCGCGCCAGCTCGGCGGCATTGGCGAAGTCCGGAAACCACGGCATCGCAACCTCTTGGTCCCTGGTGGCCGGGCGGGCTACTGGTAACCACTCTAGCCAGCGGCCGGCCCGGTGTCCGCTGGCGGCAAGTCGCGCACCTGCTGCCGGGTGAGGCTGAGCCGGATTCCGTCGTCGAATCCGGACACGCCGCTGAACGGGATCGCGACGTCCTTACGTGCGAGCAAGTGCCTCTCCCTGACCAGCACGTGCGTCACCTGACGGCTGACCGGGTCGATGCGCAGCGCGCGGACCAGGCCCACGTCGCCGTCAGTGGCGCGCACGTGCCCGCCGCGGCGCTCCGCCACCTCGCCCCGCGGGACCACG
>DASYAD010000155.1:0-7670 GCA_036501515.1 Trebonia sp.
GGTCGCCGCGATGGCGTGCGCGTGCGCCCGGCCCTGCACGCCGGTCCCGATGATGGCCACCTCGGCCGCGCCCGGCCGGGCCAGCAGGTCCGTCGCGACCGCGGAGGTGGCCGCGGTCCGGATCTCGGTGACGGCCGACGCGTTGACCAGCGCCCGCGGCTTGCCCGTCCGCGCGTCGAACAGCAGTACCCCGCCCTGGTGCGCGTCCTGGCCGGCGGCCGGGTTGCCCGCCGTGATGCAGATGGCCTTCAGCGCGTACCCGGCCCCGGGCGAGTACGCGGGCATCAGGGCCATGAAACCCGCCGCGTCCCGCGGCCGGACGATGGTGCGCAGCGGCTGCTGGATCTCGCCGCGAGCCCGCTGCGCCAGGGCCTCGCGCATGACCTCGGCGCACTCGCGGTAGGTCAGCAGCTCGTGCACGTGATGGCCGGCCAGGACGAGCAGTTTCACGAGAACCTCCAGCCCAGGCGGCGTTCACCCAGGTTCGCAAAGGCGGTGACGCCGACGGGGAAGCCTGCCTCGTTCGGTATAAGGTTTTGTGGTGACCTATACCGGAGAAGTCGTTGTCGGCGGTCCGTCCGACACCCGTGAGATCGACGGCCTGATCGTCACCAAGATAGCCGTGGGTCCCATGAACAACAACGCGTACCTGCTGCGCGACGCCAGCACCGGGCAGGGGCTGCTGATCGACGCGGCCAACGAGCCCGCCCGCCTGATCGAGATGATCGGCGACGTACCCGTGGCCACGATCGTGACGACGCACCAGCACTACGACCACTGGCAGGCGCTGCCCGAGCTGGCCAAGCACACCGGTGCCGTCCTGGTGGCGCACCCGGCCGACGCCGACGAGCTGCCGGTCGAGGTCGGGCACCGGGCCGGGAATGGCGAGGTGCTGACCTTCGGCGACGCCGCGGTCTCGCTGGTCCACCTGCGCGGGCACACGCCGGGCAGCCTGGCGGTGCTGTACGACGCGGGCGGCCGCCTGGCGGCCTCGCCGCACGTCTTCACCGGGGACTCGCTGTTCCCGGGCGGGGTCGGCAAGACCAGCTCGCCGGAGAACTTCACCTCGCTGCTCAACGACGTGACCGAGCGCCTGTTCGGGCCGCTGCCCGACGCGACCTCGGTGTATCCCGGCCACGGTCACGACACCACGCTGGGAGCCGAGCGCCCGCACCTGGGCGAGTGGCGCGAACGCGGCTGGTGACCTCCGTCTCGCCGGCCGGCGAGGTCGTCGGGCGCCCGCTGACCGCGGACGGCGGCCTGGTCCGCGCGTACACCGAGCGCACCCCCGGCTCGGCCGCGGCGTTCGAGGCGGCCCGGCGGGTGCTGCCCGGGGGCGAGACCCGGGCCGTCACCAGCTACCCGCCGTACCCGGTGATCATCACCGAGGGACACGGCGCCCGGCTCACCGACGCGGACGGTCACGTCTACCTGGACCTGGTCAACAACTACACCGCGATGGTGCACGGCAGCGCCTTCGGGCCCGCCGTCGAGGCGGTCGCGGACCTGCTGCCGCGGGGTTACGCGTTCGCCAGCCCGCACCCTTACCAGGTGGCCCTGGCCGAGCTGATCGCGGCGCGGCTGCCGTCGGTGGAGCGGGTACGGTTCACTAACTCAGGTACCGAGGCGGCGCTCCTGGCCGCCAGGATCGTCGCGCGGGCGACCGGCCGCGGGCGGCTGCTGATGTTCGACGGCGCGTACCACGGCAGCGCGACGCTGTTCCTGCCTGGTTCCCCGGACGTGGTGCGGGCGCCGTGGAACGACCTGGCGGCCGTGACGGCGCTGCTCGGGCCTGATCACGACATCGCGGCCGTGTTCGCCGAGCCGTTCCTCGGCGCCGGCGGGGTGCGCCCGGCCGAGCCGGGATTCCTGGCCGCGGTGGCTGGTGTGGCGGCTGAGCGTGGCGTGCTCTTCGTCCTGGACGAGGTGCAGGGCCTGCGCAACGCACCCGGCGGCGAGCAGGGCCGGCTCGGGCTCAGCCCGGACCTGACGCTGCTCGGCAAGATCATCGGCGGCGGCTTCCCGATCGGCGCGGTCGGCGGGCGGGCGGACCTGCTCGAGCTCACCGTCGCGGCCATGACGCCGGGCTACGTCACGCACGCGGGCACCTTCAACGGCCACCTGGCCGCGGCCGCGGCCGGGAGCATGACGCTGCGGTACCTGGACGGGGCGGCGATCGCCGGGCTGAACGCGGCGGCGGTGGCGCTGGATGCGCGGATCGCCGCCGGGGCTTCGGCGGCGGGCGTGGCGGCCGAGGTCACCCGGGCCGGCTCGATCATGAACGTGCACCTGCGGGACCCGGGGCAGCTGGCCGACCTGCACCTGGCGCTGCTGCTCAACGGCGTCTACACCACGCCCCGGGGCATGATCAACCTGTCCACCGCGCTCAGCCCCGGCGACCTGGACGACATCGCCGCCGCCTACGCCACCGCCTTCACCCGGATCCGCCCCGCCTGACCGCGCCTAGCGGCGCGGATGTGCCGTGAATCCTCGCCGTGAGTGCTTATTTCATGATCGCGAAGGAATTTGTACCTCTAGCCGTACCGGATCCTACGTGATCATGAAAGCGCGGTAAGCGCGTGTCCGGAATGGCGACAAGGGGAGCTTATGAGGCCGGAAAGGCCAGGCCGTGAGGTATTTTCATGATCGCGAAGGGTTTTATATCAGGAACCGTAGTAAATCCTTCGCGATCAAGAACACCTCATCAGGATGGCGACCGGAACTGCCCGCGATCATGGAATCGATAGCCGGGCGCGATGCTTGAGAGAGGCGGAGCAGGCGCTCAGCGCGAGGTGCGCTTGGGGCGGGCGGGGCGCGGGGGCATGGGCTCGGCGGGCTCGCTCGCGCGGGTGACGCCCGACCTGAGACGGCCGAGGACCATGGCCCAGGCGCCCTCCATGAACGCGGCCTGGGCGGCGGTCTCGACCAGCTGGTGCACCTCGACGCGGGATCCCGGGCCGTCCGGCTGGATGCGGAGGTAGGCGGTCATCTCGCCGCCGGGAACCGGGACGTTGTCGTCCTCGAAATCCCAGCGCATCACGATGAGCTCGGGCGGGCAGAGCAGCTCGTAGCGGCCGCGCACGTTCGTCCCCCACTCCATCGTGCAGGCGAACCGCCTGTCTTCGAGGGTGACGGGCACTCCTAGCCAGCGGGAGTAGACGGCGGCGTCGGTGAAGGCGGTGAAGGTCAGCGCCGGGCTCGTCTCCACGTCGGTGCTGGCGATCACGGACGGCCGGGTGCGAACGCTGGAGGCGGCTCGTTCGGGGGCGTTGTCGGCGTTGGTCCACCGGTCAGGGCTGCCCAGCGCCTCGCTGCCGAGGGCGGCGCGCAGCCCGTTGAGCGCGTCGCGGCGGGCCCGGTAGCGGCGGGAGGTGCCGACGGCGGTGCTGTCGGCCAGGCCCGCGTCGCGCAGGACCGCCAGATGCTGGGAGATCGTCGGCTTGCTTACCGGGAAAGCGGCGGCGATCTCACCGGCCGAAAGCTCCCGGTCCCAGATCAGGCCCAGGATCTCGCGCCGCACGGGGGAGGTCAGCGCCGCCAGCACCTTCTGGATGTCCCGCCCGCCACCTTCCGACGTCCCGCGCGTGGACTCTGGCGACGTCACGTCCCTTGCCTGCCGCACCCGGAAAACTATACGCTTGCGCCTTGTTCGGTCGTTAACTAATTTAGCGCTTACCTAACAATGCAGGCAGATGCGGTGAATCGGCTGCCCAGGGGAGGAATCATGGATATCTGGCCGATGGTGCACGCTGAGCGCAAGGCCCTCGCAGCCGACCTGAGAGGGCTGGACGCCGGGGACTGGGACCGGCCCTCGCTGTGCGGCGACTGGACGGTCCGCGACGTGCTGGCCCACCTGACCTCGGGCGCCACGCTGACGCCGCCCGCGTTCTTCGGCCAGCTGATCGGCTCCGGGTTCAGCTTCGGCAAGGTCCAGGACAAGGGTGTCGCCGCGCAGCGGGGGGCCAGTCCGGCCGACACCCTGGCCAACTTCGAGTCGGTGCTGACCTCGGTGAAGCACCCGCCGGGCCCCACGGCGACGTGGCTCGGCGAGACGATCGTGCACAGCGAGGACATCCGCCGGGCGGCGGGCATCCAGCACGCGTACCCGGCCGACGCGGTAGTCGCGGTGGCTGACTTCTACAAGGGCTCCAACCTGCTCATCGGGTCGAAGAGCCGCATCGCCGGACTCACCCTGCGCGCCACCGACGCCGACTGGAGCCACGGCACCGGACCCGAGGTGAAGGGGCCGATCCTGTCGCTGGTCATGGCCATGACCGGACGTAAGGCAGCCGATGACGACCTGGCGGGCGACGGGGTGGCCACGCTGCGGTCGCGTCCCTGATGCCACCGCCGGCCGCCGGCGCCGCGGCACTGGAGGCGGCGGCGCCGGCGCGCTAGCGGACGGTCAGGACGGTCTTGCCGGGCGGCCGGGGGCGGCTGCCGCTCTCGAAGGCGAAGCGGCCGTCCTTGAGCGGGAAGGTCTGGCTCACCACCGTGTGCAGGCGGCCCTCGTCCACCAGCTTCGCGAGCTGGGCCAGTTCGCCGGGATCGGGCGTGACGACGAAGAACATGGCGTGCGCGCCGAATTCCTTCGCGCGTTCCCGGGACGGCGGGGCACTGAGCGTGACCAGCCGTCCGCCGGTACGCAGCAGGCGGTAGGAAGCGTCCAGGACCGCGCCGCCGACGGTGTCGATGACGACATCGAAGCCGGCCGGCACCGGGTCGCCGGCGCTGACGAAGGCCTCCGCGCCGAGGTCCCGGATGAAGGCGGCGTCGCCGCTGCGGCCGGTGGCGGTGACACGGCCGCCGAGGATGGCCGCGAGCTGGACCGCGAAGGCGCCCACGCCGCCCGCTCCCCCGTGCACTAGCACTCGCTCGCCGGGTTCCAGCGCGGCGTAGTCGGCTAGCGCCTGCCACGCCGTCAGGGCGGCGAGCGGCAGCGTCGCCGCCTCCGCGTGCGAAGCCGAACGGGGCTTGGCGGCCAGTTCGGCGGCCGGGACGGTGGTGAAGTCCGCCGCCGCGCCGTCCCGGTCGAAGTCGATCAGCGCGTAGACCTCATCGCCGACGGCGACGCCGGTGACGCCGTCGGCGAGGCCGGCGACCGTGCCTGACATCTCGTGCGCCGGGATCATCGGCGTCCGGTCCCGGCCGCCCTTGGTGGTCCAGCTCAGGTCCCAGGTCAGCTCGGCGAACGTGATGCCCGCGGCGTGCACGGCGACCAGTGCCTCGCCGGGCCCCGGCACCGGGGCCGGGGCCTGTTCGTAGACGAGCTGCTCGGGTCCGCCGCGGGCGTGCGCCCGCAGCGCCATCATGGTGTCCGCCCGGGTCTGGCCGGAGCCGTCACAGCCCCTGCTTGGCCAGCCAGGCCACGCACAGGTCGGCGACCTCGCGCCAGCCGCTGTCGATGGTCAGGGAGTGGCCGCGGTCCGAGAACTCCTCGAGCTCGGTGACGGCGGAGGAATGCCGGTACTGCTTCACGGTGGCCTTGGTGATCGCCTCGGGCACGGTGTGGTCCTGACCGCCCATGATGAGCAGCAGCGGCCCGCGTCCCTCGTTGTCCGTGTTGACCTTGGCCGGGGAGTGCAGCGAGAAGTTCGCCACGGCCGCCTCGAACAGGGGCTTGCCCGGCGCCGGGATCGCCCACCGCTCGTACAGCGCGTTCGACTCCTCTTCGCTGACCGCGTTGCCGAAGCTGAAGCGGAACTGCTCGGCGGTCAGGGAGACCGCCTTGTGCTTGTTGGCGGGGTTCTTGAACACCGGCAGGGTCGAGTGCAGCGCCGACAGGGGCAGCGGGAGCACGCCCTTGATCTGCGCGGCGTCGATGCCGATGGCGGCCGCCCCGTAGTCCAGGCCGAGCAGCTTCTCCGCGATCATGCCGCCGAACGAATGGCCGATCAGGATCGGCCGGGACGGCAGCGTGTCGATGATGGCCTGGTAGTGGCGGGTGACATCGTCGATGCCCTGGTCCGCGATGCTGTCCGGGTTCGCCCGGGAAGCTTCCACCGTGTCGGCGTCGCCGGGCCAGCCCGGCGCGATCGGGTCGTACCCGGCCGCGCTGAACAGCTCGGCCCATGACTCCCACGAGCTGGCGTGCAGCCACAGGCCGTGGATGAAGACGACGGGGGTACCGGTCATGGTGAGTGCCCTCCAAGGCGAAGTTCGGTGTCCTGGACTCATCTTGGCCGCCGGATGCCGGGCGGCGCTTGAGTCACCTGACTGAGGCGGCGGCTGCGCGCCGCCCGGTGCTGGTCACGCGGTGCTGGTCACGCTGGGCCGAGGCGGCCGGCGAGCTGAGCCCGGGAGGTGATGCCGAGCTTGGGGAAGATCCGGTACAGGTGCGATCCGACGGTGCGCGGCGACAGGTACAGCCGCTCCCCGATCTCCCGGTTCGACAGGCCCCCGGCGGCCAGCCGGGCGATCGGCAGTTCCTGCGTGGACAGGGGGTACCGCCGCCTGGCCCGGCTCGGGCGCGGCGATCCGCTCCCCCGCCGCGCGCAGTTCCGCCCGGGCCTGTCCGGCCCAGCCCGACACGGACCTTAGTGTGCTGGACATCGTACTGTCCAGCGGGCTACGTTCAATCCGTGTTAACGACATACCAGGAGCTTCGTGATCGCATTTACGAGCTCTCGAGACGTCTTGGATACCGGCCGGATTTGGCTGAGTCCACGCGGTCGATGCGGATGCTGCTCCTCTATGACGGCGACCAGGTCGTTGTCGCGAGAGCGACCGTCCCGGTCCGGGATATCACCATGGCGAAGCTTGATCGTCTGCGTGACGACTTGGCCCCTGTCTTCGGAAAGGACTGGATGAAATGAGTCAGGCCGTAGTTAATCTGGCCGTAGTAATCCTGCGTGAGCAAACCCTGGATACCGGGGCCTGGGTCTGGACCGCGCTTCCGCAGGGATATCCCGGAAGTGCCGGCGGCCGGACCATCGCTGAGCTCCGCGAGGAAGTCGAGGCGATGAAGCACTTCATCACCGGTACTGACCAGGCGACGGAGATAACGGTCGACTACGTGTACGACGTCCCCGGCCTCTCCGGCGAGATACTCCTCGACTACCGACATGAACGGTCTCGCCGTGATGCAGCCGCGGCCGAGCTCCGTCGCGCGAATGACGAGCTGGGCGCGAAGGCGCGAGCTACGGCGGCCGCATTGCGCGCGGCCGGGCTGTCCGTACGGGACAGCGCGGCGGTCATGGGCTTGTCGAAGTCACGGTTCGAACAGCTGTGCCAGGCTGTAGCTAGCTGAGGGACTGGGACGGCCGGTGCGGCACGGGTCCGGGTTCTCGGCCTCGGCCTGCGCCGGCACGGCCGCTTCGCGTCCCGGTCGGGTCTATTGGGATCCGGCGGCGATGCCGCGGGCGTCGAAGACCACCTTGATCTGGGTGATCTTGCCGTCTTCGACGTGCATCCAGTTGGCCACCGGGACCGTGTCCGCGACGCTGGTGGCCAGGTCGAACCAGGTCAGTACGTCGGCCTCGTCGAGGAAGACCTTGCGCACGTCGAGGCCGGTCATGATCTGCGCCATGCCCTGCAGGCCCTTCAGGCAGTCGTCGCCGCCCTGCACCCGGGCCAGCGGCCCGTCGAAGTCCACGTCATCGGCCAGCACCGCGCGCAGCCGGGCGAAATCCCGCGCCTTCCAGGCATCGAAGTAAGTGGCGGCCGTGGTC